>JAJTBI010000022.1 GCA_021286935.1 Geobacteraceae bacterium | reverse complement strand
GGTATATGTTTATGATTGTGCCCACTGGTCGTGGCGAAGAGATCATGAATGAACTGATCAGTAAAGAGGACTATGAAGAAATTCTGGAGTGGCACTATCAGCAGGAGAAGCTGGAGGACGATATTTTGATGCGTCCTACCTGCGCCCCCCATTACTACCGTTTTGTGCCGCAACGCGCGAAACAGGAGGGGATAAAATTTGAACGGCGTAGTCTGACGTTTTCAACCGGGGGAGGGAAGGGCTGTATTGCAGCGCAGACAATCTGTCTGATCGACTGTTTTGGTAATGTCAAGCCATGCTCCTACTTTCATCGTGTGGCCGGGAATGTTAAAACGACGCCGTTCAGGGAAATTTGGGAAAACTCCAAAATATTTCAGGATCTTCGTGATTTTAAGGCATACAAAGGCAAGTGTGGTGAGTGCGAGTTCATACATGTTTGTGGAGGCTGTAGGGCTAGGGCAGACGCTGTGTATGGCGACTATATGGCAGAAGAACCGTTCTGTAATTATGTGCCGATTCGGTCGCTCAAGTAATTTGGTGTTGACATACGCCCAGACAACCTTTATAAACAAAAGCTCTTCGCCCGGATAGCTCAGTTGGTAGAGCAGTGGACTGAAAATCCACGTGTCGCTGGTTCGACTCCGGCTCCGGGCACCATGAAAATAAAGGGGTTACGTCATTTGACGTAACCCCTTTTTTGTTAACCATATCTGCCCAAGCTATAAAAAAAGGCTTACAGATTTGCTCTGTAAGCCTTCTAATATATGGCGGAGGGGCAGGGATTCGAACCCTGGGTACCTTGCGGTACAACAGATTTCGAGTCTGTCACCTTCGACCTCTCGGACACCCCTCCAGTGAAGCAAACGGCCTGATTGCTCAGGCCGCATTGTCTATACATCATACGACCAAAAAACTCAACCCTGCTGTGAGTGGGCAGTACGACGCTTGCGACGTAGATCGGCAAAGAAGGAAGTCAGCAGGCCAGAGCACTCATCTTTACGCACATTGGCTATCAGATCGAAACGGTGATTAAGTCGCGGGTCGTTGGAAAGGTCAAATAATGATCCGGCAGCACCGGCTTTGGGGTCAAAGCAGCCAAAGACCACCGTTGGTATGCGGGCTAAAAGAATGGCTCCCATGCACATCAGGCATGGCTCAAGGGTAACATACAGTGTGGTGTCAAGCAGACGCCAGCTGCCCAGTTTACGGGCCGCCTTGCGGATGGCCAGCAGTTCGGCATGGGCAGCAGGGTCTTGCTTGGTCTCCCGCAGGTTGTGAGCACGGGCAATAATCTTGTTGTCATGTACAATGACACAGCCTATCGGTACCTCAGCAATGGCCTCAGCTTTCCGTGCCTCCAGTAGCGCCTTGTTCATCCAGTAATCGTGAGTGTGCAACATTTGGTTGTGTTTCCTGTCATGCCATTTTAAAAAACTGTCAGGTGGGGATAATAATGAATGTCGGTACAGATCGTCCAATAAATATTTGCATTATTTAGGTGAGAGTGGAATACTAACTACAAGAGAAGGAGGTGCAACCATGGACGTAAGCTCGATAGCAGGTGCCGCAACTCTTATGCAGTCATCCCAAACCCAACAGGCGCTGTCGGCATCCATGATCAAGATGAATGCAGAGTCACAGAGCAAGATTGCGGAGATGATCCAAAAGGGTGCTCAGTCGATGCCGCAGCCGACTCAAAGTTCTGTTTCCGGTTTTTCTACCTACGCTTAACGTAGAAACAGCGCATACCATTCTGTCTACTCCTGAAGCCTGCCGGTTTCAGGAGTATTTTTTTGCCTATAGATCTGAACTGGTCTGGTTGCAGTATAGCCGCCAGATGGTGGTTGTGCTATTAAGGTAGTCTCAGAATGCAGGTGTAAGGGAGTGGCTGGATGAACAAAAAAATATTTTTCATACTACTTGGTGCAGCAGCGGTTGTTGCACTGGTGGCAGGTGTCGTTATTCGACGGAACCACACGGCGAATGGTGGTGAACTCAGACTTACCGGAACAATTGAAGCTACCACGGTGGCAGTTTCCTTCAAAGTGCCGGGGCGGCTGAAGGAACGGCTGGTTGATGAGGGACAGCAGGTAAAAGCAGGGCAGATTGTTGCCCGGCTGGAGGATGATGAGCTGAAAGATGAACGCACAGCACGGGCAGCAGATCAGCAGGCAGCACAGGCCGCTCTGGCAGATCTGAAGGCTGGCAGCCGTCAGGAAGAGATTGCTGCCAGTGCAGCTACCCTTGCCCGGCTTAAGGCTGAGGCGGAACGGGCAGCCCAGGATGCGGTCAGGGCTGAGGCGTTGTTCAAGAAAGAGGTGATTCCCCGTAAGGAGCTTGATGCTGCCCGGGCTGCAAAAGATGCAACCGCCGCCGCAGTGCGTGAGGGGGAGGAACGGCTCAGACTGGTGAAGGCCGGCCCACGTCAGGATGCTGTAAAACAGGCCCAAGCCCGGTTGGAAGGGGCTGCAGCAGCACGTTCTCTGGCTGACACACGCTTGTCTCAAACAATGCTTACGGCACCGCTTGGCGGTACTGTTATGGCAAAGCATGCCGAGCCGGGTGAACTGCTGGCAGCGGGTAGCCCGGTGATTACCGTGGCCAAACTGGATGAGGTCTGGGTACGTGCCTATCTACCGGAGACGCAACTGGGCAAAGTCAAGTTGGGGCAGTTGGCCACCGTAACCAGTGATACCTGGAAAGGCAGGAAGTATCAGGGGACGGTCAGCTTTATCGCCTCTGAGGCGGAATTTACCCCCCGCAATGTCCAGACTGAAACAGAGCGGGTCAAGCTGGTCTACCGGATCAAGATTACCATTGCCAACCCAAAGCAGGAGCTGAAGCCGGGTATGCCGGTGGATGCCGTGATTGCAACGCCGTAATCCAGCGCAGTCCTATGCATGCTATTGAAATCTCCAACCTCACCAAACGCTTCGCTGACCTGACTGCCGTTGATGATCTGAATCTTACCATTCCCAAGGGTGAACTGTTCGGGTTGGTGGGGTCTGACGGAGCCGGTAAGACCACCACCCTGCGAATGATGACCGGTGTGCTGGATGCCAGCAGTGGCGCGGCCACGGTGCTGGGCTGTCCCTGCCATGATCTGGAGCCGGTCCGCTCCCATATCGGTTATATGAGCCAACGCTTCGGGCTTTACCCTGATCTGACCGTGATGGAAAATATCCGCTTTCATGCAGATATCTTCGGCGTGCCAAAGGGGGAGTGGACCACTCGGGCCGAGCGTCTCCTGGCCATGAGCGGCCTGCAGCCGTTTGTCAAGCGTCGTGCCGGTGCCCTGTCCGGCGGCATGAAACAGAAACTGGGGCTTTGCTGTGCCCTGATCCATACCCCCACGGTACTGTTCCTTGATGAGCCTACCAACGGCGTTGATCCGGTCTCCCGCCGCGATTTCTGGCGTATTCTCGATACGTTGCTGGCTGAAGGGGTCACCATTGTGGTGGCTACTGCCTATCTGGATGAGGCGGAACGCTGTCATCGGGTTGGGCTGCTGCATCACGGCCAGCTTTTGGCCTGTGACACGCCGCAGAACCTGAAGGCTCTGGCAGATCCGGTTATTGAACATCCCACTCTTGAAGATGTCTTTATCACTGTCATGGGAGAAGGGGCGGATACGGCGGTCAAGCGCAGGCCGGCACCTGATCTGCGATGCGCTGTCCCTGCGGTCACCCTTGAGGGGCTGACCCGCTGCTTTGGTGATTTTGTTGCCGTCAACAAGATCAGTCTTACCGTGCCGAAAGGGGAAATCTTTGGCTTTTTGGGGCCCAACGGTGCCGGGAAATCCACCACCATCAGGATGCTGTGCGGCATCCTGGAACCGAGCAGTGGAGACGGGCAGGTAGCGGGCTTTGATGTTGCCACCCAGGCCGAGCTGATCAAGGAAAACATCGGCTACATGAGCCAGAAATTCTCCCTGTATGAAGACCTGACCGTGGCAGAGAATATCGCCTTCTACGGTGGCATCTACCGGTTGTCTGCAAAGGAGCTGACTGAGCGGGCCGATTGGGTGATTGAGATGGCCGGTCTGACTGAACGTCGTCATTCCAAGGCCGGTGAGCTCTCTGCAGGCTGGAGGCAGCGGCTGGCTCTGGGCTGCGCCCTGCTGCACAAGCCGCCGATCATCTTTCTGGATGAACCCACTGCCGGGGTTGATCCCCTCAACCGTCGCCGTTTCTGGCAGCTGATCCACCACCTAGCAGCGGATGGTGTTACGGTCTTTGTCACCACCCACTACATGGATGAGGCTGAATACTGTGATCGCCTGGCCCTGATCTATCGGGGAGAACTGGTGGCGGTCGGCACACCGCTGGAACTGAAGCAGCAGCGGGTTGTCGATGGTATGCTGCCCAGCCTGGAGCAGGTCTTTATTGATCTGATTGAAGAACGGGACAAGCAGGAGGGGGCTGTCTGATGCCGCTCTTCCTATGTCGCATAACCGCCGTGGGTCGCAAGGAGTTTCTGCATGTACTGCGGGATCCGCGCAGTCTGGCCCTCGGCATCTTGATGCCGCTGATCATGCTGTTTCTGTTTGGCTATGCCCTGACTCTTGATGTGGATCGGGTACCGCTGGCGGTTTGGGATCAGAGCAATACTCCCCAGAGTCGCGAGCTTATCAGTCAGTTTGAAGGTTCACGCTACTTTTCGTTGCGTCAGCATGTCGCCTCTTACCGACAGCTTGAACAGGCGGTTGACCGGCGGGATGCCTTGATTGCGCTGGTGATACCAACTGACTTTGCAGGCAGGCTTGATGCCGGTACGCAGCCGGTCCTGCAGCTTATTCTGGATGGTAGCGACCCCAATACTGCCACCATTGCCCAGGGGTATGCCGAGGCGATTGTATTGACCTGGTCACGTCTGATCAGTCTGGCTGCCCTGCAGCGCCGCTTTTCTCAACAGGCAACGCAGCCGATACCGTTGGAAATACGTCCCAGAGTCTGGTTTAACAGCGACCTGGTCTCCCGTAACTTCATCTTTCCCGGCCTGATCCCGGTGATCATGATGATCGTGGCCGCGCTCCTCACCTCGCTCAGTATGGCGCGGGAATGGGAGACCGGCACCATGGAACAGATCGTGACCATGCCGGTTCGTAAATGGGAGCTGATCATCGGTAAGCTGGCCCCTTATTTCTGCATCGGTGTGGTTGATCTGGTGCTGTCAGTTGGGGTTGGCTACTATGTCTTCAGTGTGCCACTCAAAGGTAGCCTGCTGCTGTTGTCTGGATTGTCGCTGCTGTTTCTGGTGGGGGCGCTGGCAGTGGGGATGCTGATCAGCATTATTGCCAAGAGCCAGCTGTTGGCCAGCCAGCTGGCACTGTTGGTCACCGTGCTTCCCGCCTTTCTGCTGTCCGGTTTCATCTTTCCGTTGGAGAATATGCCAGCCCCGATTCAGGCGGTCAGCCATATTGTGGTGGCCCGCTATTTTGTCACCATCCTGCGGGGGATCTACCTTAAAGATGTGGGGATGGAGACCCTCTGGCCCCAGGCCCTGTTCCTGGTGGGCTTTGCCGCGTTGATCCTGTCCGTGGCGGTGCTGAAGTTTAAAAAGAAGCTGGGATAGCCATGTTCGAACGCCTGAAAGCCATGTTGATCAAGGAGTTCATCCAGACCTTCCGTGACCCACGGATGCGGGTGGTGCTGTTTATTCTGCCGATGATCCAGACCGTTATCTTCGGCTATGCGGTTAATATGGATGTGCGTCAGATTCCTACGGCAGTGATTGACCGGGATAATTCCCCTCAAAGTCGTGAGCTTTTGACCATGTTGTTTGCGTCCGGCCATTTTCGTCAGGTGGCCAATCTGGATGATGAACGTCAGGCTTCCAAGCTGCTAGATTCCGGCAGGATACGGGTGGCGCTTGTTATTAACCATGGTCTTGCAGAGAAGCTGGGGCGCGGTCAGACCGCCAGTGTGCAGGCCTTGGTTGATGGGGCTGATTCCAATACCGCCGGAGTGATCCTGGGCTATCTCTCCCGCTTTAGCGAGGCCCGCAATATTCAGTTGTTAACGGAACAGGCGGCCCGCAGCGGTGGCCCGTTGCTGCCCAGTGCGGTGCGGATGGAGAGCCGGGCCTGGTTTAATCCTGATCTGGCCAGCCCGCCTTTTTACGTGCCGGCGGTAATTGCCAATATCCTCTATATCATTACCATGTTGCTGTCAGCCATGGCGGTAGTGCGGGAAAAGGAGATCGGCACCATTGAGCAGGTGATTGTGACCCCGATCCGTAAGTATGAGTTTATCCTGGGCAAAACCTTGCCGTTTGTACTGATCGGCTATGCCAATGTGTTTCTGATCAGCCTGGTGGGCTGGCTGGTGTTCCGCGTGCCGGTGCGGGGTAGTCTTACGCTGCTGATTGTGACCACCGGCCTGTTCTTGATGAGCTCATTGGGGACCGGGCTGTTTATCTCTACCATCAGCCAGACCCAGCAACAGGCCAAGATGAGCGCTTTTTTTGTGATATTCATTGCCATGCTGCTGTCCGGCTTCGCCTTTCCGGTTGAGAATATGCCACTACCGGTGCAGTGGCTGACGGTGATTAACCCGGTACGCTGGTATATGGAGATTATTCGTGGTCTTTACCTGAAGGGGGTGGGGCTGCTGATCCTGTGGAAACAGATGCTGATGCTGCTCTTGATTGGCAGTGTCGTGCTTGGCGTTGCAGTGGCACGCTTCAGGAAGACCGTGGGTTGATTTTGTTCTGGTTGACAAGTGCAGGGTGACTGGTTAAGGTCATTTGGCTGATTTGCATCATAATCTGACGAGGTGATACATGAAAAAGATGGTGCTGTGCCTGCTGTTGGTTAGCTGTGTGGTCTGGAATGGTGCGGCCCAGGCTGCCGATGAGATGGACCCTAAAAAACAGGCTGAGCTGATGGAAAAAATCAAGAAACTTGAACAGCAGATTACTGAACTGACCGCACTGAAATTGAAAAAACAGTCGATACCTGCCAAACGTGAGCAGTGCATGAAGGTGGTGGGCGTTGAAAATTACTGTACCTGCGTGGTGGAAAAGCTGCCCGCATCGGTTGATTATCGCCAGTTTGTGCAGGTCCTGCTGACACCAGCCAAAGAGTTGGGCTATGATGCCATGTCAACCGAGCAGAAAAAAGACCTTGATCTGGCACTGGTGGCGTGGGCCAAGTGTGTTGATTACAAAGGGCCTAAAGGCGCTGGTTTTATTGATGGTCTGATGAATCGGGAGACTTTGTTCTAGGTCGGCTGATTGACATAGGACGCTGTTTTGTGATGGCATTATAGCTAAAAAATGGGGGATGCCGGTTTTCGGTGTCCCCCATGGCGTTTCGTGCAATTGTAGGTCTTACTTTTGGTAGCCCAGCTTGGTTGAGATCTCTTCAGCGGCCTTGATTGCCAGAGGAAGGAGTTCTTTGGTAACCCGCTCATCGGAAAAGCGCATGGAGGGACCGGAGATGCTGACAGCACCAATGATCCTGCGGGTGTAGTCCCGGATCGGTGCACTGACACATTTGACCCCTTCGTCAAGCTCTTCATTGTCAATGGCATAGCCCTGCTCTGCAATTTCAGCCAGCTGTTTTTTCAGGACTTCACGATCAGAAATGGTGTTGGCAGTAAACTTTTCAAGTTCGCGGTTCGGCAGGTAATGGTCAATCTCTTCGCTGCTCATGTACGCGATTTGAACCTTACCGGCAGCGGTACAGTAGGCAGGCAGCCGTGAACCGACCCGGGGGACAACCCGAACAGTCATGGTGGTTTCAACGCTGTCCAAATAGATGATGTGGAAATCTTTCAATACGGCGACATAGGTTGTTTCATTACAGGTTTTAACCAGGTCCTCTATGACCGGTTTTGATTGACGCAGCAGGCCCATCTGTTTGATAAAGGTCTGACCAAGTTCCAGGGTCTTCAGGCCCAGTCGGTAGTTTTCGGTAACTTTATTCTGCTCAATGTAACCACGGGATTCAAGGGTTGCCAGGAGGCGGAAGACGTTGTTTTTGTGGAGTTTAAGCCGCTTTGATAGCTCTGTAACGCCCAGTTCGTCCGTTTCTCCGTGGAACTGCTCCAGCAGATCAAGGGCGTGGGACACAGCCTGAATAAGATATTCTGATTTTTCTTTTTTAGCCATTGGTATCGGTTCCTGAAGGGTTAGGATGGTAAAGTTTATTGTTACTTAACTTACTGTTGGGTCTATTATATAGAATCTTGTTTTATAATTGTCAAGTATGAATAATTGCATTATATTTTTACCATGAACTCTGTCTAAATTGCATACTATCTGCCTAAAAATAAAACAAAGCGGAGCTGGCATGCTGAACTTACGTAAAAAAATTCTGGTTGCGATAGATGGATCTCCTTATTCCGACAAGGCAGCTGAAGAAGCGGTACGCATGGCGGCCGGAAACCGGAGTCAGTTTAAAAGCAAGGTCTTTGCCTTGCTGGTGGTTCCCAACGCGCAAAGTTCCAGCTATTCTGATTTTGTGCCGGTCAAGCCACTGACCGAGACAGAGCAGTGGGATGAGCTGCGCAAGCGGATCTTCTATATCGTTGAAAAGTCAGCTGCTGAGTATGATGTCCCCCTGGAAATGATTGTTGAGGCAGGTGAGCCAGCAGAGAAACTGGTTGAATTTGCCAAGCAGGAAGGGGTAGATGTAATCGTAATTGGCAGTTCCGGTAAAGGATTTCTTGAACGCCGCCTGAAAGGATCTGTCTCCCGCCGGGTGGCCGAGCTGGCCCCCTGCTCTGTCTACCTTGTTCGAGCGTAATATTATTTGGGGCCTCCCCGTATCTATATTCTGAAAGGTGTTGTGATGTCTCGTTTTCTGCTTGTCCTGTTGGTGCTGGTTTCGTTTTCCTCTCCTGTTGTTGCTGCTGTTGCCCCTGATGTTTCGGTTCCCATCCTGCTGTACCATCGTTTCGGCCCCACCGTGGCCGATGGTATGACCATCACCACCCCGGTCTTTGAATCCCATATGAAGTACCTGCGTGACAACGGTTACAAGGTTGTTCCCTTACGCCAACTGGTGCAGTGGTATCAGGGTAAAGGTGCTGCCCCGGCTCCTAAATCCGTCGTAATTGTTGAGGATGATGCCCATAAGACGGTCTATAGCGACATGCTGCCGATCATTAAAAAATATCGCTATCCGGTTACCATTTTTGTCTATCCGTCAGCCATCTCCAACGCCAAGTACGCCATGACCTGGGATCAACTGCGTGAGCTGAAGAAGACCGGCCTGTTTGATATCCAGTCCCACACCTACTGGCATCCCAACTTTAAACGTGAAAAGCGGAAGCTGGCTCCGGCAGCCTATGACAAGCTGGTGATGGAACAGCTGCTGAAGTCGCGCAAGAAGCTGGAGCAGGAGGTGGGTGGACCGGTGGATCTGCTGGCCTGGCCGTTCGGCATTTATGATGACCACCTGCTGCAGAAGGCCAAAGAAGCCGGTTTTGTCAGTACCTTTTCCATCGAACGCCGTCATGCCACGACCAGAGAGAAACTGCAGATCCTGCCCCGTTATCTGCTGGTCAATGCAGATAAGGAGAAAGCCTTTGCCCAGTTAATGCAGGGCAATGCGGTTAAAAGGAATGTGGCGTATTGAGCAAGGATGAACCTGCCAAAAAACACCCCTGTCCTGATTGCCGCTTCTGCCAGTGGTGCTCCGACGACCGTTGCAACCTGTGCCTCAGAAAGGACTGCTGCCGCAAGCAGCTTTCCCAGGCAGAACAGATTGCGCTGTATGAGGCGTTGAACAGGAAACCCCACTAGTTATCCAGGCTGTCAGGTCCAGAGCGGAACCTGATAGCTTGGATAACTCCAGATTACCCTTTCAACTCAGCCAGAAAAACAGACATACGCTGTACATCCTCCAGATCCCGGAACTCCCGGTAGCCATCAATACCATCAACATCAAAACCGCGATAATAGAGCGGTCTGGCGCTCTTCAGGCCGGAAAGCGCCTTGCCGGTGGCATAACTCGTATCTGAAAGCCTGTCTGCCCTGAGCTTCAGACCCAGCACAATGCTGAATCCAAGCTGGAACAGCCGCTTCAGATGCTCACCGGTAAGGATTTCCGCCCCTTTGGCTTGATCCCCTTTGCACAGGTAGTCAAGGGCGATATTCAGGTAGCCGTACACCCGCTCAACCACCGCCCGCATATAATTCGTGTCAGCGAGATGTGCCTGATCAGCCACCAGCGCCGTATTGATGAGGTAATTTAGCTCCATGCGGAAGAGATCCGAGTCAACCAGCGGAATAACCTGTTCCAGAAAGGTATTGCAAACCACGACGGTCCTGGGAAGGCTGGTCGCGTCATCTGTTTGCACCAGCAGCTTGTCGGTGTCAGGGATAAACGTCTCCGGGTTGATACGGGAATAGATCTCAAGCGCCTCATCATGGGGAGGAAAACCAAGGTCGGCAAGACGACCTGATTTCAGGTGATAGCACTCCTCTTCTGATTCACTATCAATTTCTGCGCTGACTGTTTCCATCAGTGCAACGTACAGGGGATTATCAACACGGCAGATCAGTTCAAGAAAAGCGCCGATTATCGGGGCATGTTTCGGGTTTTTGAACTTGATCAGGAACAGGTCGTCAAAGGTATGATCCCAATCGGTTTGACGTTCTTCATCGGTATTAAGATCACCGACGCCTCCTGTGACGATCAGCTCCCTCCCCAGAAAAAGCGAGAGCAGGTTGAAATCCAGATGGGGCAGCAGTTCTATAAAATGCTCATCAGAACCTTTCAGGATATAGCCGAGATACTCAACCGCCTTATCCTCTTCAAACGTCCAGCCCCGCCAAAGTTCCATGTCCAGAATAAAGACACACTGACGTGGATTTGCCACCCCCAGCAACTCCATAGCATCAGCAACATCAATCTCCTTGAACAGCCAATACAACTCCTGAGGCAGCATCGCCCGGATCAACCTCTTGGCCTCCGGATCTCCTAAAATCAGTTCAATTTTATCGGTGGCGGACAGGTTAGAAAGATAGGCACGTTTGTCTTCAAAAGGAAGCTTGTAATACTCTTCTTCGTTGCATTGCAGGCGGTTGTCTGTAGCAACGGTTGATATGCTCTGTTCCATCTCTCTAGTCTCCTTGAAATGCCAAATCCGGCAGATTTTGGCATAGTAGCATTATGTACGGCATCCGTCCGCAAGAGTTTGCTCGAGATATGTGTTGTCTGTTTGCTTTTGGGTCTGAAAACAGAACGGGTGCTGCTGAGTAGCAACACCCGTTTCTACTATATCTGCTGACGGAAGCTATTACAGAGGTACTAATTTCCGAAGCATACGTCCGACTGAAATCGTTACGGCTTTGAAGTGTTCTCGTGATGGACATCGACGTAGCAAGCCAGCGACCTGGCGGGGGCGCAGGTAGCAGGCTGAATAGCATTTATCCATATACTGTTTCAATATTTGCTCGTTCAGACCGGTAGGAATATACACAACGTGTTCTAGAGAATTTCCTTTGGCCCAGTCCTCTTGATAAACACCGTTTTCGGGGTTGTTGACAACTAGCGAATATGCCTCTGAACCTGGTAATGGCGTAAAGAAAAATACGGCAACGTCATCAAAAGTGCTTTTACGGATTAATTCGACTGTCTCTTTCAACGTTTCCTCAGTTTCACCAGGATAGCCAAGGATGAAATAACCCAGAGCCATCAAACCGGCAGACTGAGTCATATTAACCGCACGAATTATCTGTTCTGTTGATATCCGTTTCTGCATTGCCTTAAGAATATCAGGGCTCCCAGATTCAATACCAAAAAGGACTCTGCGACACCCGGCCTGTTTTAACCGAATCAGTACTTCTTCTGTGATTGTGTCGACACGACTTTGACAGTTAAACTGTATTCCGAGGCCACTTTCCTCAATGAGGTCCAGTAACCGGAACAGTTTGTCTTTGCGAATCAGCAAATTGTCATCATCAAAGAGCAGATAGCAAACTCCGTACTGTTGGTGAAGGTTGCGAATAATCTCCATCATATATTCCGGGCTGTGTCCAGTTACCCGGTTTCCAAAAACACTCCGGTCGCAGAATGTGCATTTGCTGGGACACCCACGTGAGGTGAGAAGACTAAATGCCGGAGTCTTATCAACAAGGTTTAACGGAGGGCGGTAATGAGTGGTCAGATCAGGCAGCAGGTCGAATGCTGGCGCTGGCAATTCATCCAAATCGAGAATTCTTGCCCGTGGTTGTGTCCTTACTGGCTTTCCATCAAGACGAAGCGCAAGTCCGGCAATTGAGCTCCAGTCGTGTCCATTTTTCAACGCCTCAACGAGTTCCTTAAATGTGATTTCGCCCTCTCCGATGATAACGCCAAGTATAGCTGGATTTTCTTCAAGTGTTCGTTCTGGCAGTGCCGTAACATGATTTCCACCTGCAAAGATTGGAAGATCGGGGCGCTTGGCATGAAGTGCCGCTGCAACTAGCGCTGCACTCGGCATCCATAGTGATTTGCAGGCAATTCCTACAAGCAGGGGAGTCAGGTCTAAAACCTCTGCCACTGTTTTTTCTACGTCCCAGTGCAGGGCTTCAGCATCCACAATAGATACGGTATGTCCGTGTTCACGTAGTAATGCGGCAATATAGCAAAGCCCTGTGGGTGGCGAAATGCTCCCCCACTCGGAGAATTCGCCGTAGACTTGATCCATACGCATAGGGGGATTGATCAGCACAACTTCTGCACCTTTAGCGGCTTTGCATACTTTGGGAGGCGTGTCAATAAAGCGGTGTTGATTTGGGTTCATTATTCTACCTCCGGACAAGTAAAAGATAGAAAGCTATTTTAGGGCGCAAAGGAGGAAAGGTAGGAGAAGACTAAATATGGTGCAGTCTGTATACCACCAAATAAGATTGCGTCAATGGCGTTTCAGGGATGTTTAAGTGAAAAACGAGTGGATGGTGGGAGTGCAGCGGGTGTGGCCGTCTTGGTCACACCCGCTTTTGTGTGAAAAATATAAAATAAGAAACTACAACAGTTTAATTCCGGCCAATTCTTTTGATCGCTTGACCGCCGCATCAACGGCATCCATCAGCAGGCCGTGCAGACGGCCATTTTCCAGGGTATGCAGGGCGGCAATGGTGGTACCGCCGGGAGAGCTGACCCGGTCCCGCAGCACAGCCGGGTGTTCGTTGCTTTGCTGCAGCAATTGAGCTGAGCCCAGTACGGTCTGTACCGCCAGTCCGTTGGCAATATCTCGGGGCAGGCCGTTCTTTACTCCAGCATCGGACAGCGCCTCGATAAAGGAGAAGACATAGGCCGGACCGCTGCCGGAGACGCCGGTTACGGCATCCATTTGGCGCTCACCCACCTGATAGACGGTACCCACCAGGGCAAACAGTTCTTTGGCCAGCTCAAGATCGGCTTCAGTGGCCCGTCTGCCGCCGCAGATGGCGGTGGCGCCAGCCTGTACCAATGCCGGGGTGTTGGGCATGGCCCGTATAACCCGTACGCCGTTCTGAAGCGATTCTTCTATGATGGTGGTGGAGATGCCGGCCATGATGGAAAGAACCAGTTTCTGGGCGGTAATCGTGTTTTCGAGTGCCGAGAGTACACTGGCCGCCATTTGGGGCTTGATCGAGAGTACGATCAGCTCTGCTTCCTGGGCCACCTCACTGTTTTCATCAGTGGTGCGTACTGACAGAGTTGTTGCAAGGTGGGCGCGACGATCCTGCACCGGGTCTGAGACAATGATGTTGCGCGGGGCCATACCACCAGCGATCAATCCCTTGATGATCGCCTCTGCCATATTACCGCCGCCGATAAACCCTACGGTGCTGTTCAGTAGCATTATGCGCCTCCGGTTCTGCTTTCAATGGATGTCGGTTGAGCCAGCTCGGTTGATGGCTTCTTGTCGGTTGTGCTGCTCTTGGTAATCAGCATTACCCCGATGCAGACCAGTGCAATGCCGCCCCAGCGTAGCGGAGAAACCTCTTCATGCAGGATATATTTTGCCAGTACTGCCACCAGGACGTAGTTAAGGGCCTGCATTGGCAGGGCCACTGACAGATCTTCCCAAGAGAGGACAGCCAGCCAGAGGAAGAAAAACAGGGCCAGCATAGCGGTGCCCACCACGATCTTCCATTCAGTCATGGCCCGGAAGGCAACTTCCATAATGCCGCGCAGGTTCATGGTGGAGAGATCGCCCAACTGTTTCATCCCCTTGGCAAGCAGGATATCGCCGACAGTACCGGCAGTTACAGCCATGATCATGATTACAATGGTTTTAAGCATACGGTTTGGATTCTCCGCGATAATTTGTTAATGCGATGTCAAGCTGCTGCAGCCGTTCCCGTACCTTTGGTGAAAGCAGGGCAGCCAGTTCTTCTGCGTGTTTGTAGTCCGGCATCCGGCGGGTGATTTCTGCATCCGGCAGGCAGCCGGGGTGGAAATAGATTTCTGAGATGCCTGGTTGCAGCCGTTCAAGAATCGCCAGTAAATACTCTTCAGTCATACAGCCGGAGTTGAGCACCCCCTTGACCTCCACTGCCGTCTTGACCTCCTGGTGTTTGAAGGTGTTTTCAGCATAGTGCGCCAGGCTGCCAAAGATGACCCGCTCAATCGTCTTGCCCAGCATACGGGAGCGGTCAAGCCGGAGATTTTCAAACAGCCGTTCCCGGGTAATTCGAAAACTGGTTATGCCATGCAGCGGCATCAGTTCGGTCAGCAGGGTGAAGACCGTGGGGTGCATCTGGATGTTCAGATGGCCGTCAATGTGCGAAAGAGGGAGGCCACTCTCTTTGATTTTGAAAATCTGGGCCTCAATCTCACAGCGCAACTGCATACGGATGGTTGGATCAAAGAACAGCTTCATCCCCACTGCCACCGGGTTATCAGGAAAACAGCCATTGGCAGCAACCAGGCCGGGAATCATCTCAGGTGGCAGCACCGGTTTACCCTGCACCAGGGTCAGGTGCAGGCCGATCTGCAGGCCTGGATTCTTTTTGGCAATCTCCACCGCCTGATCAAAGGCATCGCCGCCGGCCATCAATGATGCCTGGGTCAGAATCCCCTGTTGCCAGGCCTGTTCCACGGCCCGGTTGACCCCGGGCGAAAGCCCGAAGTCATCGGCATTGATAATCAGCTTTCGCAAGATTGACCTTGTTTCCGTTTCTGCATATAGGCTAGGTACTGCTTGCCTTCTTTAAGCAGCTTGCGGCGTTCCTCGCCATCCACAATCATCTTGCCGATGCTGCGCAGGATGTACTTGGGGCGGAAATAGAACTTGTCGTAAAATTCCTCCACCGAGTTGAAGATCTCGGCGTTGGTCAGGTTAGGGTAGTTGATCACGCACTTCTGGTGGCCGGTGTTGTCGATGAAGTCATCGGAGGCGATCCAGCCCTGCTCCTTGGCCAGGGTGTAAAACTCGGTGCCGGGGTAGGGGGAGGCCAGCGAGGCCTGAATCGAGTTCAGGTCCAGCTGTTTGGCATAGTTGATGGTTTCCTGGATGGTCTCTTTGGTCTCACCGGGCAGGCCCATGATAAAGGCGCCGTGGATGGAGAGCCCCAGCTTCTTGCAATCCTTGGTAAACTGGATCGCCTGTTCTTTGGTGACACCCTTTTTTATGTTCTTCAGGATCTGCTCATTGCCGCTCTCATAGCCCACCACCACGTGGCGCAGGCCCGCTTCGCGCATAACCTTGAGGGTCTCGTAATCGCAGTTGGCCCGGGCGTTGATGGTCCAGGAGATCCCCAGCGGCTTGAGAAGGTTGGCCACATTGCGGGCATGTTCCCGGCTGGCAGTGAAGGTATCATCATCAAAGGAGAGTTCACGCATCTCCGGGATGTTGTCCACAATCCACTTCACCTCTTCATAGACGTTCTGCGGTGAGCGCAGGCGCATCTGGCGGCCGGAGAAGGTCTGCGGCCAGAGACAGTAGATGCACTTGGAGGGGCAGCCACGGCTGGAGTAGATCGAGACATAGGGATTCTTAAAGTGGGGGATCACATATTCAGAGATCGGCAGGTCCCGTTTGTAGATCGGCGCCACAAACGGCAGGGCGTCCAGATCTTCAATCAGGGGGCGATCCGGGGTATGGATGGTCTTGCCGTCCTTGATAAAGCTGATGCCGTCCACGGTTGACCAGTCACGCCCTTCGCACAGCTCTTTGGTGGAATAGTCGAACTCGCCGCGACAGACAATGTCAATGATGCCGTTACCGGCCTTCAACGACTCTTCAGGCAGGATCGAGACATGGGGGCCGGTCAGGACGGTGACGATATCAGGCTTGACCTCTTTGATCCTGCGGGCGGTTTCGATGTCAATCGCCAGGGTGGGGGTGGAGGTGTACATCACCACCATATCAAACCCTTTGGCAATGGTCAGGCAGTCTTCCAGGGTAAACTTTTGTACCGGGGCATCCACCACGCGGCTGCCTTCAATCATGCCGGCCGGGAAGCAGAGCCAGGTGGGATACCAGAATGAGGTGACCTCGCGGGATGCCTGATAACGGGCGCCAGCGCCACCATCAAAATCCTCAAAGGTAGGAGGGTTAAGAAAAAGCGGTTTCATTACAACTCCTTGACGGTTACTAAAAGTGAGATAGAATAGGTGCATAGTATTAAAAAGTCAAGTCAGATCACCGCTCTTGACTTTTTGGAGTGCTGTAGCATCATGGCGAAAAGTATTCATAACCGGGGGTGAGACATGAAAAAAAGGATTGCAGGTCTGGCAGGCGCGATGATTGTGTTGAGTGCAGTATGGTGTGGGGCGGCAGAGCTGAAGGGTACCCAGATAAAAGGTGCGCCGGGGCGTGACGCCCAGATTATCAGTGCAACGGTTAAGCTTGCCAAGTCAGCCAAAGTTGATCGTATTGAAGGGGGCAAGGAAGGGTTGTGTATCCAGTCTCCAGCAGAACAGCCCCTGTGTGGCGCTCCTTCCGAGTTGATCGGCAAAACCCTGAAGCCCGGCAGCTATACGGTATATCCTAATATTCCGGAAGGTAAGGAGCGGGCATCGGTGACGGTACACTTGAAGTAGTTTCAGTTGGGTCTGATGTTGTTGCAAAGGGCAGCCATTCGGCTGCCCTTTGTTCGTTTTGGTGCGTGTTATTTCTTTTTGGGTTCAGGTTTTGTGGCAGTCTTTTTGTCATCCTTCTTGGCTTGCTTGGCAATGATCTTGTCTTTGATTTTTTCGTAGACCGATTCAGGCAGCACTTTTTTAGATACCAGCTGGGTCTTGTTGGCGTAGGGGCGGTTGACTACGATCTTGGCTATGTAGGCGTCGCCAAGGCCGGGTATCGCCTTCAACTCTGCATCGCTGGCGCTGTTGATATCCACCAGTTCCTGTTTGGCGGCAGGTTTTTTGGTGTCTGCTGGCTTGGTTGCTTCAGGTTTTGCCGCAGGGGTTGTCTTCTTTGCCGGTTCAGCTGCAAAGCTGAGAGCAGCAGAAAGGGTCAGTGCGACAATGGTGGTGATAGTCTTGATCCAGAGTGTTTTCATGTAGTATTCCTCCTTGGCGTAGGGATCTTCTGCTGCCGGTTGTAGCAGTCGTATCCAGCCGATGTCAATGTGATTTTGGTCCTGGAGTTGTTGTTATTCTGGCGTTTTGCCGTGTTAATTGGTGGTGTGGTGTCTTTGGTGTCGGTGTTGTGCATTGGGGTCGCTTGTTGCAATGCAGCAGTGTTGCATTGCAACATATGTGATGATGTCAGTCAGGAGGGCGTGTTGCATATTGTTGTCTGGTGTTGCTGTTGCATGTGCAACATTGCTTCGGGCTGCTGATTTGTTTGTTGGAAGTACGACGCAGTAGAGGTTGGTTGCGCTTAACTATTCGTTATTACTTGTTTTGTGTAAAATTGTTTGTGGTTATCCTGCTTTTGGCACGGGGCTTGTAATAGTAAAATCAAAAGCAACACACCCGGAAGCTTCCGGCTCACTCACTACAAACGGTTCAAAAAACCAAAGGAGGATGTCATGAAAGCAAAAACTAATTACTCGGTCCTGTTGGCAGAAACCACCGCAAAAGGCAGCTTGGCAATTTTCGCTGGTGCAGTTCTTTTCCTGGGCGGTTTCATTACCTGGTCAGCAGCAGGCGCTCTCAGTGGTATTGTCAGTCTGTTCAACTAAGCAACGCTACTTAAAAAACTATACCGGAGGATACCGCCATGAAAGCAAAAGTTAGTTACTCTGATCTGAATGACCGTAAATATATCGGCAGAACCCTGGTGGTCTTCGGTATGTTTGCCGCCGGAGCCGCACTGAACATCGCCTGGCCAGCCCTCAGCAACATTGGGAGTCGCCTGATCGGTTAAGAAGAAAACATCTCGGTTGGTCTTGAGACAGGAAAGGCCCGGTTTATGACCGGGCCTTTCCTGTCGTTTCTTCCGCTTGTCAGATCGTCCCAAAACATGCTATACAATCAGGGCTTTGTTGCACATTCACGTCATGAGGAAGGAATTAACATGAGTCACCAGCGTAAGCCAGAGATCAATTTTAACTACATCTACAACTACAATTACAACCCGGTCTACGCCAACGGTGTACAGGGGGGCTTTACGCCCCGTGGTGAGCTGGTTGCCCATTTTTATCAGGAGCGTCCGGCGCTGCCAAAAGAGCTGACCCATGAGATCAGCCCTGAAGGCGGCATCGGTGCATTGGTTGACTCTGACCCCAAGAACCTGAACGGTACCATGGTCCGTTTTATTGAAACCGGTATTACCATGAATTTCCAGACCGCTGCCATGGTGCATGCCTGGTTGGGTGAGCAGTTGGGGCAGATGCAGGCAATTATGAAGGCGCAGCAGGAGTTCATGGAAGGCGGCGCTGCAGAGGCTGCACAGGAAGGCTGAAAAAGCCGGCATGTTGACAGCTCTAAATGCTGAGTAATGCAATGGGTCACCTCTTGTGAGGTGGCCCATTTGTTTTGTCTGAAAAAAATTGGAAGAAAATTTCATGCTGTCAGCTGTACGCGTAATGTCCGGCAGATATACATCTTGTGCTGGATGTTTTGGGGTCATATTTTCTGTGTTCGCTCTGAACCGGTTGGAATTATATGTTTTTTTGTGGTGAGCTGCTTTGGCCTGCGTCGTGCAACTTTGACTGCAGGAGTTTGGATCTGATCTGTGGAAGAAAGGAGTTTGTATGTCTCGACGTCTGTTTGTGCCGTTGATGGCTGCGTTGTTGGTTATCGCAGCCCTGGGGGCCGTTGCAGCGGTCAAAATCAGTGAAACGCCCGCTGTTACCGTAGTGCCGGAGGTCTATAAGAGTGGCGAAGACGGTTACTTCAGGATTGTGGCAAAGCTGCCCAAGAGGAACTCAAAAGAGCGCTTGCTGCTTACTCCCAAGGTTGAGGAGGGGGATCTCTTTCTGGTAACCGTCACCCAGGTGCCACCCAAAAACGGAAAACATACCCATACAGATGATGATAAAGCAGAACAGGTGCAGGTTGAGCAAGCGGAAGAACTGATTACGGTTACCGGCCGTTACCTGAAGCCTGGCCCGGCTCGCCTTGCTATCCGCAGCCGCAACACCAAGGGTGACCTGCTACGGCTGGCCTTTACCCTGCCTGGCGGTGATGTTACTGCAGATGCCACCATCCGTACTGAATGGGCCAAGCAGTATCAGTGGTCACTCTGGGCATCGGACCCCAATGGTGAAGACCCATACACCCAGTACTGGAATCTGGCGGTTGCCCCCCGCTACGGTCTTGAAACCCGCTATCTAGGCAGCAGAAGCCGCTCCCGTCGTGAAACCCCTGACCTGTACAGCGTCTTTACCGGTGCTGCCGCCATTCAGGAAACGCTGCAACTGGAACTGCTGAATACAACTCCCCGACGTGCAACAACGGACAAAGCAGCGGTCAAAGTTGTTGAAAATGTCCCCCTTTCAACCCTGCAAGGTCCGCAGATCAAATCCCATCCCTTCAAGGAAATGTTAAAGGGGAGAACTCCCGCGCTGCCTCTGCTGGCGTCGTACATCCCTGATGATCAGTATGCCGTGTTCTTCGCCAACATCAACAAACAGATCGAGCTGGCCGACCTGATGGATGAATGGGGCGGTAACCTGCTGCGTCAGGTGGAAAGCAGTGCCCAGGATTTCAAGGTGCGAGAAAAGGTCAGTAAGCAACTCTGCCTTGAAAACAGCATGCTGACCAGGATGTTCGGTGATCGGGTGGTGGCAGATATGGCCATCACCGGCAGTGATCCTTTCTTGAAGGAGGGGACGGCTATTACAGTCCTCTTTACCCTCAAAGATGCAACACGTTTTCGCAAGCAGATAGAGAAGCATTATTCCGAAGCAGCCAAGACTCGTGGTGCTGTGCGCTCTGAATTTGTTGTAGCTGGTAAGCGGGGCATGGCGGCAGTAGCACCAGACCTGCGGGTCTCATCCTATATGGTGATTGTGGGCAACCTGGGGGTGGTTTCAACCAGCAAGGCAGCCTTGGAGCGGGTACTGGCAGTGGAAGCAAAGCAACAGCCAGCCCTGGCCCAGGCCGACGACTTCCGCTACATGCGTACTATCTTTCCGCAGGATGCCAAGGAGGAAGATATCTTTATCTACCTCTCTGACTCCCATATCCGCAATCTGGTTGGGCCACGTTGGAAGATTGCTGAAGCCCGCCGGATGCGTTGCAGTGCCAACATGGGACTGATCGCCAATGCCCGGCTCTGGTTCAAGACCGAAAAACGGCGCGAGCCCACCATGGATGAACTGGTGGCCGGTGGTTACCTGGGGAAAAATCCGCCGGTCTGCCCGGAGCATGGCGCCTATGCAATCGACAAGCAGGGTGAGGTCTACTGCCCGGTGCATAACCGCCCCGGAAAGCTAACGCCGTTGAATGAGCTGAAACTTACGACGGTCACCCCTGCTGAAGCGTCGCAGTACAAGGATTTTGTTGCAAACTATAACCGCTACTGGACTCAGTTCTTTGATCCGATCGGTATTCGGGTCAAGCTGGGCCAGAATATCCGTATCCAGACCTGTATTCTGCCGATGATTGAGAACTCCTGGTATGACGGCCTGGCCGCCTTCTCTGGTCGGACTCCTGGTCTGGTGACCGACAGTGCCGTGCTGCCCCGTACCGTGCTTTCCCTGCGTGGTCATATGGCGCAGGATTGGCTTGAAAAAAGTGTGCTGGGTGATAAGAGGGTCTACCGGAACAACCTGAAGCTAGACTGGCTGGGGAATGAAGTTGCCATCAACCTGTGTGACGGCCAGATCCTCTTTAGCGCCGATGGTAGCGCTGCAGGTCTGTTGGGACGGGAGGTCGGGCGTTCTTCATCACTAGAGCCGCTGGTGATCGGGTATCTGGCCTCGGCCATCAACCTGCCGACCTATCTGACGGTAAAAGTCAATGACCCAAAAAAAGCTGAAAGATCCATTCCAGAGTTGTTCCGCTCCATTGGCCCTAAAAACTCCGGTCGTGATGAGCTTTCTCTGGAGACCTATACCCTGGAAACCCATCGTGGCAAGCCGGTCTATGTGGCCAACTTTACCCTGTTTGTGGTCAAGCTGCGTCTCTATGCCGCTGTGGTGGATGACCGGCTGGTGATCGCCTCCCGGCGGGATATCGTGACCGATCTGCTGGATGCCTCGGCCAAGGGTGCGGCCAAGAAGGTGGTAAAACATGAGGGGAATATGGAGCTGTCAGTCTATCGCTCTGCCTTCAAGCAGTTGGAAGAGGCCTCCAGTATCAGTTATCAGGAAGATATCCGCCATGCCTGCCAGAAAAACCTTCCCCTGGCTGCAATCCTGATGCGTAACCTGGGGGTGCCGTCAGCCGGTTTTGGTTCCACCGCAGAGGCGCTGCGCGGCTATCAGCCCTACTGTCCGTCAGGTGGTACCTACAGCGTGGATGAAGCCACCGGCGCGGTTGTCTGTTCAGTCCACGGCAACCGGCACAATCCCAAACAGCCAGCCTTTAGTGATCAGAGCTCACCCACCATGCGGCTGATCAACTCACTGGATCGGGTCAATGCCCGGCTGACGTTTACGCCGGAAGGGTTAATGACCACGGTGGATATTCATCGTAAGCCGGGTAAAAAGTCCTGGTAGGGTAGTAAGGTGTTTGGAATAAATAAACGGGGCATCTGGATGGATGCCCCGTTTGATCATTGGTTGTGAGCTGTTGGCAAAATTCAGGCTTTAGTCAATTTTGATATAACAAGCCTTTGGTGTGCCGGGGGCTGGATCACCAAACACAGCGTTATTACAGGTGATGCTGTTTGTCTGAGACCGGTAGGACCAGCGGTCACCTGCGCCATAACGGATCTCTCGGGTGCCACGAAACCTGCAGTTTTCGCCTTCACCAGCGCATCTTTCCCAGCGAACCTGATGATGGCCTCTGTCCGGCCCCCTGAAATCATCATGACCTCTATAATCATCTTTCCTGTTATCATTGTTTTTGGCGCGATAAATATTTCTTTCCAGTCGATCCAATTCATTATTAAGGCGTTCTTCATCATCGCGTATTTTTTTAAAATCCCCCTTCAGACGACGGGCTTCATCTCGAGTAATGTCGCCGGATTGAATCCCTCTGTCTATCTGCTCGTAGGCGCGCCGCACCCTTTGCTCAATTTCGCTGGCATGAGACGTTGCTGAGAAACAGAGAGCTGAAGCCGCTACAAACATAACAATACGAATGATTTGCATGATGTACCCCTTTCAGTTTTCAGTTGGTAAAAGTCATATTTTAAAATAATAGCAGGTTGTGAATGTTACGCAATCATACGAAATGCGATTTTGAATAATCGAGAGCGTGAATTTATCAGCCGTTCAGCAGTTTGACCGTTGCCCGGCCGTCGGCATAGTAGTCAATAATATTCAGACAGCCGTAGTTTTGCTCAATGTTAAACATATTGACCAGTGGTGCGCCAATGGCATTCAAGAGGATGATCCGGTTCAGGCCGCCATGCCCCACCAGCAGCAGCTCCTGGCCACGGTGCCGCTCCAGCATCTCATGCACCACCGGCATGGCCCTAGCCTCTACATCCAGCAGGTTTTCCCCCTCCGGCACCCGGTAGTTTACCAGGTCGTTCAGGCGGGCCTGCCACTCATTGGGCCAGCGGCTCTGAATCTCCTGCCAGGTCAGGCTTTCCCAAATGCCGATATTCAGCTCGCGCAGTTCAGAGCGGTGGACCGGTTCAATTCCGAACTGTTCACAGATGATGTTTGCGCCGATCTTGCAGCGAGTCAGGTCGCTGGAGTAGCAGGCAGAGATATGGCTATCAGCCAGACGGTCTTTCAACAGGTGGTACTGTTCAACCCCCAGATCGGTCAGGGCAACGTCGGCGTGCCCGTTGTAGCGGCGTTGTTCAAAGCCTTTTACCTGACCATGACGGATCAGGTAGAGGCGGGTCATACTGGTCATAGATACCTCGTCAGTAGTGTAGTGGTTGCGGTAATGGCAAGCAACGTCAGCAATTCGGCAATTTCGCTGCTGAAGCCGACAATGTCGCCGCTGATGCCTCCCAGGCGCCGGGTAAAGTACTGTTTGCTGCCATACCCCCAGACAGCGGTCAGGCAGAGGGCCGCAATTCCGGCTGAGTGGCCCAGCAGCCAGCAGAGCGGGATGGTACAGGCCGCTGCCAGCGAGAACTGGGTGCCGGTGATGCCGGAAAGGAAACAGACCCCCAGCCCATCACTGCGGGCAGCTTTTGCATTGGTCATGACCAGCACCTGGGTAAAACGGGCCAGGACCGGGAACAGCAGCAGGGTGGCCCGCTTCAGGTAGATCGGCACCGCCAGTAGAGCAGCGTATTTAAGCAGCAACAACAGGATCAGAGCCACAGCACCAATGGCGCCGATCTGTGAATCCTTCATGATCGCCAGAAACCGTTCCCGGCTCCCCCGCGCTGCCAGGCCATCAAAGACATCAGCCAGCCCGTCCAGGTGCAGGCCGCCGGTGATGAAGGCCAGCAGGGCCACCAGCAGTGCATCGGTCAGGTGACGGGGGAACAGCGGGGTCAACGCCAGATCAGCCAGCAGCAGCAGTCCGCCGCTGCAGAGCCCCACCAGTGGGAACCAGGCG
Source organism: Geobacteraceae bacterium (assembly GCA_021286935.1). GTDB lineage: Bacteria > Desulfobacterota > Desulfuromonadia > Geobacterales > Pseudopelobacteraceae > Trichlorobacter. The sequence continues at coordinate 12,189 of JAJTBI010000022.1, read as the reverse complement.
GTTGAACGGCCCAGGTCATCGGCCTCACAGCGCTTGGGCGAGGGGATTGGCAGAATGGTCAGAAACTGCAGGGCGATCAGGAAACGGCGCATCGTTGGTCCTATTCCTGTTTTCCGGCAACACCGGCCTGTTCAAAGGTGGCCATCTCCAGCAGGATCTTGACACCGGCCTCAATCAGCTGCATGGCCAGTGCCCCGCCGGTCCCTTCACCCAGTCGCAGGTCAAGACCCAGGATCGGGCGGGCACCGATCCGTTCCAGCATGAAACGATGACCGACCTCCACTGACTCGTGAGCCGCAAACAGGTAGTCCCGCACCTGGGGGTGCAGTTCAGAGGCGATCAGGGCCCCGGCTGTGGAGATAAAACCATCCACCACCACCGGAATCCGGTTGGCAGCGCAGCCCAGCACCAGCCCGGCAATGGCGGCGATCTCCAGGCCGCCCACCTTGGTCAGCACATCCAGCGGGTCAGCCGGGTCTGGCCGGTTGAGATCAAGGCCTTTCCGGATAGCCGCAATCTTGACCTGCAGGGCCTGATCGTTGATGCCGGTGCCGCGGTGGGTGACCTGCTCCGGTGAAAAACCACCGATGGCCGCTATCATGGCCGATGAAGGGGTGGTGTTGCCGATCCCCATTTCGCCGGTCCCTATCAGGCCGACTCCATCCCGCTTGCACTGGTCAGCCAGCTCAATACCAACTGACAGCGCAGCCAGTGCCTCGTCGCGGGTCATGGCCGGTCCCTTGCTCAGGTTACGGGTGCCGCGGGCCACCTTCTTGTGGAGCAGACCGGGGCAGTTCTCAAAATCAAAATCGACCCCCACGTCCACCACCCGCACCTCGGCACCGGCATGGCGGGCCAGTACATTTACCCCGGCCCCGCCGCGCAGAATGTTCAAGACCATCTGGGGTGTAACCTCCTTGGGAAAGGCAGAGACCCCTTCTTCCACCACACCGTGGTCACCGGCAAAGGTGAAGATCACCTTTTTTGAGAGATTCGGGGTTGGGTTGCCGCTGATGGTAACCACCTTGCGGGCAAATTCCTCCAGACGTCCCAAGGAACCAGGAGGTTTGGTCTTGTTATCCAGCCGGACTTGGGTCTGGTGCAGCAGGTCGATATCAAGGGGGGCAATCCGGGCAAGGGTTGCTTCAAGCAGAGACATGGTCAATCCTTCAGGTTTATTTGAGTTTCAACGGGATACCGCTGATGGTGACATACACGGCGTCGCAGCTTGCAGCCAGAATCTGGTTGGCCTGCCCGGCAATGTCGCGGTAGAGTCGTCCCAGCCGGTTTTCCGGTACAATGCCCTGGCCGACTTCGTTAGTAACCAATACCACCGGGGTGGACATCCCCCGCAGGGTGGTTGCCAAGCGGTGGACATGGCTTACGATCTGTTCTTCGCAGCCTGGATCGTTCTCATCGCAGGACAATAGCAGGTTTGAGAGCCAGAGGGTGACACAATCCAGCAGGATCGCACTGTAGATGCCGTCGATTCGGGCCAGGGTCTGAGGAATCATCAGCGGCTCTTCAATGGTTTCCCAGGTGGCGCCACGTCTTAATTGGTGACGGTGAATCCGTTCGCTCATCTCGTCATCCAGAGACTGGGCTGTGGCCAGGTAGCAGAGTGAAGGACCAAGGGTACGGGTCAGCTCTTCGGCAAAGCGACTCTTGCCGCTGCGCGCACCACCGGTGATCAGGGTGTTGTTGGACATTGGTCCCTCCGGTCGCCAAGGATATCCTCTCTTGTCAGATAGACCCGATCAGCCGCGTCTTTGACACATTGCTGGATAAACTGTCGCCATCTGCATATCGAGAGAAGCGCATTTCCGCCCAGAATGCCAAGCCAGGCAACAACGTAAAAGATCTGATCGCCTTTACCAAGTAAAAAAATGCGGTAATTCAGATACGCTATTAAACCTACCAGGGCTGATGCAATAATCGCGGTATCAATAAAGTTGAGGCGGCTGATGACAAGTATGCGTTTAGCTTCTGTTTGAAAACGGATCTCGCCGCCAGAGATGGTTGAGAGCGGAGCCCAATCCCACAACAGGCGCAAAAGGCCGGTTGAGAAGTTGATCTGCTGTTCGTCGTAGACCGTGGTTCTGATCTGCTCAACCCGCAAAGAATCTGCAATAAAATAGAACAGCCCGTTAAACGTGAGTTTAGGATAACGGTTGAGGTCAACCGGAACTGTTACCTTGAATCGCACAGACGCTCCTGCTGTTACTGCTCAAACAACGGAGTAGAAAGGTAACGTTCTGCTCCGTCCGGCAGTATAACGACAATGGTCTTGCCACGAAACTCTTCCTGGTTGGCCAACCGGACCGCTGCAGCGGCAGCAGCTCCACTGGAAATACCAACCAGCATCCCTTCTTCGCGAGCCAGCCGTTTAGCAAAGCTGATCGCCTCATCGCCGGTTACCTGTTCAACCCGGTCAATCAGGCTCAGATCCAGGGTCTCAGGTATGAAACCGGCGCCGATTCCCTGGATCTTGTGCGGGCCTGGTTGTAGCGGCTTACCGGCCAACTGCTGGCTGATGACCGGGCTTTCAGCCGGTTCAACCGCAACCGAAAGGATCTGTTTGCCCTTTTGCTGTTTGATATAACGGGAAATACCGCTGATGGTGCCACCGGTGCCAACCGCAGAGACCAGCAGATCAATGCCGCCGTCAGTGTCATTCCAGATTTCCGGCCCAGTGGTCAATTCATGAATCTGCGGGTTGGCCGGGTTTTTGAACTGCTGGGGAAGAAAATAGCGTGCCGGATCGCTGGCAGCCAGTTCTTCGGCCCGTGTGATGGCCCCCTTCATCCCTTCAGATCCGGGGGTCAGGATCAGGTTGGCTCCCAGGGCCGCCAGCACGCGACGGCGTTCAATGCTCATGGTTTCCGGCATGGTCAGGGTCAGCTTATAGCCCCGGGCAGCCGCCACATAGGCCAGGGCTATCCCGGTGTTGCCGCTGGTTGGTTCGATAATCTCCACCCCCGGCTTCAGTATCCCCCGTTTTTCCGCATCCCAGATCAGGTTGGCACCAACCCGGCATTTGACCGAATAGGCCGGGTTGCGCCCCTCAATCTTTGCCAGCACCGTTGCTGCTGCGCCGTCGGTTACCTTGTTAAGCCTCACCAGAGGGGTGTTGCCGATTGATTGTGAGTTGTCGCTAAAGATAGGTGCCATGATTCTCATCCTTTCGAAGCCATTTAACCTAACCCGGTACCACATAGCCTACGTTATTGCTGTTTTGGTCGTCAATCTGAAAAACAGATAAAAGAGTAAAGAACCTTGTCTGTCTAAAATACATAAAATTGGTTGTAAATGTGTGGCGCTAATGGGTTGACAATCATCTGGGGCTCTGCGAAGCTTTTCAAACTTGGAAGGGGTAAGCGATGCACCACGGTGGTCTACATGAAGATGCCATAGCCGGCAAGGCCTACGACGGGCGATTACTGCGCCGGTTTCTGGGCTATCTGGTGCCGTACCGCCTGACCGTGGGCTGGATTCTGCTCCTGCTTCCCCTCACCACCCTCTGCCGTCTGGCACAGCCGCTACTGCTTAAATACGCCATTGACCATGCCATAACCCCGGGCCGTCTGGATCTGCTGGCCGGTCCGGCAGCCCTGTTTCTGTTGCTGTTGCTGCTTGAGGCATTACTGACCTGGGGCGAGGTCTATGGTCTGCAGATGGTGGGACAGCGGGTGATGGCCGATCTGCGGGCTGCCCTGTTTCAACATCTGTTGCGGCTTCCGGTGCCCTGGTTTGACAAGTCTGCCACCGGTGGCGTGGTCACTCGACTGACCAGTGATGTGGAGGCGCTGGGGGAGATGTTTGCCGCCGGAATCGTGTCGGTGATCGGTGATTTTCTGTTGCTGGCCGGGATCGTGGCCGCCATGCTCTGGATGGATATCAAGCTGTCACTGGTGACCTTTACCGTACTGCCGTTGCTGATCTTTGTGGCCTGGCTGTTCCGGCGCAACATGCGCCAGGCCTTTCGTGAGGTCCGATCCCGGTTGGGCAAGATGAATGGCCACCTGTCCGAGGTGCTTGGCGCGGTCTCCGTTGTACAGGCCTTTGGCAAAGAACGTGAGGAACAGTCCCGCTTTACGGAATTGAACTACGCCCACCGTGAGGCCAACAGGCCGGTGATTGTCTGGGATGCCTCGCTCTACGCCATTGTAGAGATGTTTTCTTCTCTGGCGATTGCCCTGATCATCTGGTACGGCAGCGGTCAGATGCTGCAGGGGCTGCTGACCTTTGGCACCCTGGTGGCCTTTATCCAGTACATTGAAAAATTCTTTGGTCCGATCCGGGATCTCTCGGCCAAGTACGGCATCATGCAGGGGGCTATGGCGGCGTTGGAGCGGATCTTTGCCCTGCTGGATGAGAAAGAGGAAGCGGCAAGTTCTGATCCGCCTGCTTCTCAGGCTGAATACAGCGCCTTTGGTTCTCCTCTGGTGGAGTTCAAGCATGTATCGTTCGCCTACCGCCCCGATGAACCGACCCTGATTGATGTTAACCTGACCCTGCAGAAGGGGGAGCGGTTGGCGCTGGTGGGTGAGAGCGGCGGCGGCAAGACCACCGTAATCAGGCTGTTGTCCCGGATGTATGAACTGGATCAGGGCCAGATATTGTTTGATGGTATTGATATTCGACAGATCCCGCGGGAACTGCTGCGGCGTCGCATGGCGCTGGTTTCGCAAGAGCCGTTTGTCTTTGCAGGTACGGTTGCTTTTAACATCAGCCTGGGAGATCCCCGGGCCGCAGAACGGGTCCGCCAGGCAGCGATTACCGTGGGGGCAGATCGTTTTATCGAGCAACTGCCGCAGGGATACGATACCGAGTTGGCTGAGCGGGGCGGGGACCTGTCGCTGGGGGAACGGCAACTGCTCTGCTTTGCCCGGGCTGTGGCCTTTGATCCTGAACTGTTGATTCTGGACGAGGCCACCGCCAGCGTGGACAGTGAAAGCGAACGGTTGATCCAGGAAGGGGTAGAGCGGCTGCTGGCCGGACGCACCGCCCTGGTGATTGCCCACCGGCTCTCAACGGTGCGGGATGCCGACCGGATTGTAGTGATCAACAAGGGACGGGTGGTTGAAGAGGGACCTCACGAGCAGTTGCTGAGCCTGAACGGCGAGTATGCCCGCCTGTACTGCCTGCAGTTTGCTTGCGGGGGAGATTAAGTATACAAGATGCCCTGCTTTTGCGCTTGACCGACGTTATGCAGCTCGGTAAGACTGTAAAAAACGAATCCTATCCGGGAGGTTTCCCCATGTGTACCACCTGTGGCTGCGGCCCCGCTTCCGACCATCATCACGACCACGAACATACCCATGAGCATGAACATCGCCATGGCGACCAAAGCCATAGCCACCCCCATCCCCACAGTCATGACCATGATCACGGTGATCAGCATCACCACCATGACCATCTGCACGACGACGGTCAGCCCCATCAGCACAGCCATGATGAGGTCCATCGCAGTAAAAAGATCACCATTGAGGAGGATATCCTGGCCAAGAACAACCGGCTGGCCTCCTTTAACCGTGCCCTGTTCAAGGAGAAGGGGATCCTGGTGCTGAACCTGGTCTCTTCCCCCGGTTCCGGCAAAACCACCCTGCTGGAGCGGACCCTGCGTGACCTGTCCGGGAAGTATCGTTGCGCGGTGATCGAAGGGGATCAGCAGACCGATAACGATGCCCGCCGGATCGCCGCCACCGGTGTACCGGTCAAACAGATCAACACCGGTGCCGGCTGCCATCTGGATGCCCATATGGTGATGCATGCCACCGAGGCCTTTGATCTGGACCAACTGGATATCCTGTTCATTGAGAACGTCGGCAATCTGGTCTGTCCGGCTGCCTTTGATCTGGGCGAGGCCCATAAGGTGGTGGTGCTGTCGGTGACCGAAGGGGAGGACAAACCGCTGAAATATCCCCAGATGTTCCACAACTCTGACCTGATGCTGCTGAACAAGGTGGACCTGCTGCCCCACCTGTCCTTTGACGTGGCCCAGTGCAAACAGTATGCAGGCCGGGTCAGCCATAATCTGGCGATTTTCGAGGTGTCTGCCACCAGCGGGCAGGGGCTGGATGCCTGGTACAGCTGGCTGGAACGGGAGCTGGGGAGATAGTCCGTCGCGGGCTACTCATAACCGGCATTGTACAAGGGGTGGGGTTCCGCCCCTTTGTCTTTCGGCTGGCAACTGAGCTGGGGCTGACTGGCTGGGTGCGCAACAGCCCGGCCGGTGTGGAGCTGGAGCTGCAGGGCAATACAGAACAGCTTGCCAGGTTTGATGAGCGTCTACAGTCAGAGTTGCCGCCACTGGCGGTGATCAGCTCCCTTAAGTCTGCCGATATCCCGGTGGTTAGCGGTGAGACCGGTTTTGCGATCCTTGCCAGCAGTGACGGCAGCCATGAGGCCCAGATCACCCCGGACAGCGCGCTGTGTGCCGACTGTCTGCGGGAGCTGTCTGATCCTGCTGATCGCCGCTTTCGCCATCCCTTTATCACCTGCACCAACTGCGGTCCCCGTTGGACCATTGTGACCGGCATCCCCTATGACCGTCCCCTGACCACGATGGCCGCTTTTCAGCTTTGTACCTCATGTGAAGCTGAATACCGTAACCCCCTTGATCGCCGGTTCCATGCCCAACCGATCGCCTGCCTTGACTGTGGTCCTCAGCTGTCCTTGATTCCCCCACATGCTGATCCGCTCGGGCAGGCGATTGCCCTGCTGCAACAGGGCAGGATTGTGGCGGTTAAAGGGCTGGGGGGTTATCATCTGGCGGTGGATGCCTGTAACACTGACGCTGTGGCGCGCTTACGGCAGCGCAAACAACGGGATGAAAAGCCGTTTGCGGTGATGGTGCCTGATCTGGCAACGGCGCAGCAGTTGGCAGAACTGTCAGAGCTGGAGGAACGGTTGCTGGTCGGGCCCGAGGCGCCGGTAGTGATTGTCGGTCGCAGGGCTGCTACGCCGGTTGCCGATCTGGTTGCGCCGGGCAGTCTCTGGATCGGTCTGCTGCTGGCCTATACGCCGCTGCATCAGATGCTGTTTGCCGATACCGGGCTGAAGGCGTTGGTGATGACCAGCGCCAATGCCTCTGATGAGCCGATGCTCAGTGACGATGCTGAAGCCGCAGAGCAGTTGCCCGGTATTGCCGATGCCATCCTGACCCATAACCGGCCAATACAGGTGCGGACCGATGATTCGGTGCTGCGGGTCTTTCAGGGACAACCGCTCTTTTACCGTCGCTCACGGGGCTATGTGCCGAGGCCGGTACTACTGCCGTTCGATGCCGGAAAAATCCTGGCCGTGGGGGCAGAGCTGAAGAATACAATCTGTCTGACCCGTGGCAACCAGGCCTTTCTCAGTCAGCATATCGGAGACCTGAAGAATGAAGCCACGCTGGATACGTTTCGGCAGACCATTAACCATCTTGGCAGCATTATGGAGATCAGGCCGGAGCGGGTGGTCTGTGATCAGCATCCGGATTATCTCTCTACCCGTTACGCCGATGAGTTGGGGCTGCCGCTGCTGCGAGTCCAGCACCATCACGCCCATCTGGCCTCCTGCATGGCAGAGAATGGTCTGGATGGCGACGTTATCGGCGTGATCTTTGATGGTACCGGTCTTGGTGATGACGGCACGGTCTGGGGTGGTGAGTTTCTGGTGGGCGGCTATGCCGGTGTGCAGCGGGCCGGGCATCTGAAGCAGATACGTCTGCCTGGTGGTGATCTGGCCGCCAAAGAACCGTGGCGGATGGCTGTTGCCTGGCTGTGGGAACCGCTTGGTGAGGCGGTCTGGCAACTGCCCGGTATGCCGGCGTTAGCCGCCACTGACAGACAACTGCTGCAGGTCATGCTGGAGCGGGGGATCAATGCACCGCTCACCTCAAGTGCTGGACGGCTGTTTGATGCGGCTGCATTTCTGCTGGGTGCAGCAACCCGTAACAACTTTGACGGACAGGCCGGTATGGCGTTGGAGGCGTTGGCAGAGACGGCGACAGCAACAGGGCTGCTACCGTATCACCTGCAGCCGGGCAGGCCATTTCAGCTTGATCTGGCACCGCTGTTACTGGGGCTGGTGCAGCGGTTGCAGGCTGGCGAATCTGTAGCATCATTGGCCTGGGCCTTCCACGCCAGCCTGGCAACGGCAGTGCTGGAAGGGTGTGAGCTGATCCGTAACGAGACCGGTTTCGATCGTGTTGCGCTATCCGGAGGTGTGTTTCAGAATCGCCTTTTAACCGAGTTGGTGTATACTTTCTTGGCAAAATCTCATTTTTCAGTCTTTATACATCGACTGGTACCGCCCAATGATGGTGGCATCTGTCTGGGACAGGCTGCCATAGCTGCCCGAAGGAGTTAAGATATGTGCCTTGGTGTGCCGATGCAGATTCTTGAAATCAATGACGATATGGTTGTGGCCGAGATTGACGGGGTGCAGCGTGAGGCCAGCCTGATGATGCTGGGTGAGCCGGTGGCAGTGGGGGATTATGTGATCGTGCATGCCGGGTTTGCCATCTCGCGGATCGACCCGGCAGAGGCGGAAGAGACCTTGCGGATTATGCGGGAGATCTTCAACCCAGAGGATATGGCGTGAGATTTCAGGATGAATACCGCGATCGTGGGCTGGTGCAGGGGCTGGCTGCTGCCATAGCAGAGGAGGCCCAACAGTTGCCGGAACCGGTACGGCTGATGGAGGTCTGCGGCACCCACACCATGGCAATTGCCCAGTTTGGTCTGAAGTCATTGCTGCCGGAGCAGGTCAAGCTGGTCTCCGGTCCCGGCTGTCCAGTCTGCGTGACCCCGGTCAGTTATATTGACCATGCCATTAGCCTTGCCGGTCTGCCGAATATGGTTATCACCACCTTTGGTGACCTGCTGCGGGTGCCCGGTTCCCACTCATCTCTAATGGCTGAGCGGGCCAAAGGGGCCGACATCAGGATAGTCTATTCTGCACTTGATGCGGTCAAACTGGCTACGGAACTGCCTGAGAAGCAGGTGATATTTCTGGGGGTTGGCTTTGAAACCACCACCCCTACGGTGGCAGCGTCGATTCTGGCAGCACAGCAGCAGGGACGTACTAACTTTTCCGTGCTGACCAGCCACAAGACCATGCCGGGACCAATGCAGGCCCTGTCTGCAGATCCTGAGCTGAAGATCAGGGGCTACCTCTGCCCGGCCCATGTCAGTACCGTAATCGGGTCAGATGCCTATCGGCCGCTGGCGGAAAAATTCGGCATCCCTTGTGTGGTGACCGGTTTTGAGCCAGCGGACGTGCTGCAGGGGGTACTGATGCTGGTGCGCCAATGTCGCGCTGGTCAGGCCCGGGTTGAGAATCAGTATAGTCGGGCAGTTTCACCGCAAGGTAATGCCAAGGCTCAGGAGCTGATTAAGAATGTTTTTGAACCGGCTGATGCTGTCTGGCGTGGGCTGGGAGTCTTGCCGGAAAGTGGTCTGGTGTTGCGAGAGACCTATGCTGCCTTTGATGCTGTCCGCAGATTTCAGGTTGCGTTGCCGGATGCCTGTGAACCGGCGGGCTGCCGCTGCGGTGAAGTCTTGACCGGCCGGATTGCTCCGGCCGACTGTCCGTTGTTTGGCACGGTTTGTAGTCCTGAGACACCGGTGGGGGCCTGTATGGTCTCCAGTGAAGGAAGTTGCGCTGCTGCCTGGCGCTATGGGCAGTAATCAGATTTGTTGTATAGAGGAGTGTTCTGATGGAAAGTATGGCAAAATTAAGGGATCAGTACCATTTTACGGATGATGATGCCGCAAACCTGCATGATCTGCTACCGGTTGCGGAGGAGTATCTGAACAGTCTGGCCGGGCATTTCATGAATTACCTGTATGAAAATCCTGAAACAGAGCGGATCGTGCTGAAAAGCTCTGATAAGGACCGGCTTGAGGCCTTTCATCGTCACTGGTTTCGTACCCTGTTTTCCGGTGAGTATGATGAGGAATATTTTCGTTCATTGAAGCGGATTGGACAGGCCCATGTACGGGTTGGCCTGCCGGTGCATTACGTAAACGCTTCCATGAGTCACGTCCGCCACGCCATCCAGCATATGATTCACGATACCTTTGAAGATCGTGACCAACGTCGGATGTACCGCGAGTCGGCTGACAAGATTCTGGATATGAACCTGGCGGTGATGACTTCGTCCTACCGCGATGCTGAGATGCGCAAGGTGTTTGTATCCCGCTCGCTTGAGTCAGGCCTGATTCACCTGTCCGAGCGATTTACCTATGGCCTGAATCTGGTGCTGGTATTGGCTCTGGCCGGGGTCTCAATCGGTGTGGTGGGGCTGTTTGTTAGTGATATTATGAATATATTTCATGGCGATGTTGAGAAGGGGATTCTGTCAGCCCTGGGGGCCATGCTGATCCTCTGGATGATGATTGAGCTGCTTGATAATGAGATCAAGAACCTGAAGGGGGGCAGTTTCAATATCCTGGTCTTTGTGGGGGTCATTATTGTGGCGATGGTAAGGGAGATTCTGATCTCTACCCTGCGCCATGATGATCTGAAGACCCAGGCCTTCCTGACGGTTACGCTGCTGGTGCTGGGGATTGTCTACTACCTGGTCAGTAAGGCCCAGAAGTGCCCCTTTAAGGAGTAGGGTCATCGGTCATATCTGGAAAGGAATAACCGTGGGTTGGCTGCATCGCAGGGGGCTGCAACAGCTGGTTGCTGAGACGCCGCTGACACGGAGCGTACTTGATCAGGAACCGTCTGCATTGGCAGCGTGTGGTGTGCAGGCCCTGGCCCTTGATTTTGATGGGGTGCTGGCGCCCCATGCCGCTGATCAGCCGTTACCTGAAGTGACGGATTGGCTGCGGCGTGCCGTGGTGGTGTTTGGTGCTGAACGGGTCTGCATCCTCTCAAACCGTCCCTATGGCCCCCGGGTGGAGTGGTTTGCCGTGCATTTCCCGGGTGTCCGTTTCGTGTCCGGCGTGCGTAAAAAGCCGTACCCGGATGGTCTTATAAAAACAGGGGAACTGGCTTCAGTTCCCCTGTCATCGATTCTTATGGTGGATGATCGTCTACTTACCGGCTGTCTGTCAGCCTTATTGGCCGGTGCCCGCCCCTGCTATATCCGTAACCCCTTCAGATCGTATCAGCACCATCCGGTAAAAGAGCTTTTCTTTATGCTGTTGCGCTGGGCAGAACGTTGCTTTGTTCTGCTTCCTTAATCCATCTCAAGTACAATACTTACCAACAACCACTCTTCATCCAGATCAAAGAGCAGATTCATTGAATTGGCCTGTTTTGTGCAAATGATGTAGTCACTTCCGGTGGCCACTGACGGTGTTGAGAGCCGGACATCCAGCCCTCCCTTGGAAAGATGCTGTTTGACGTTGCCAGCCACCATGTTGGCGATCTCTCCCAGGGCGTCAAAGACATCCTGATCCACTTCGGTGACCTCCATGTCCAGCATGGCTTCGGTAAGCTTCATGGCCAGTGAGCAGGGCTGGTGAATTGAAATCAGGCCGTTATAGGTGCCAGCCAGACCAACCATGGCAGAAACGCAGTCCTGAAAGTGCTCCATTGGATCAACTTCAAGGGGCAGGTGCATCAGATCAAGACCCAGCATGGTGGAATAGACGCTGCGGGTGTCGTCAATCAGATTTTTAGCCAGCGCTTCTGGAGTAGTGTTGAGGGCGGTGAGAACCTCGACTGGAATCGGCATAGGACAATCCTTTTTCAGACATCAATCTGCTTGGAATCTATTGGATACAGTGTATACAGCGATGTTTACAGTTTTGCAAGTGCCTGTTCGATCTGGGTGCAAAGTGTTTTTAATACCTTGATGCGGGCATGATTCTTATCATTTGCCTCTACCAGCGTCCAGGGGGCGATCTCGGTGCTGGTGCGATCAATCATGTCGCAGACCGCCTGTTCATACTGTGGCCACTTTTCACGGTTACGCCAGTCTTCTTCAGTGATTTTGAACCGTTTAAAGCCGATCTTTTCCCGCTCTTTAAAACGCTTGAGCTGTTCATCCTGCGTAATAGCCAGCCAGAATTTGACCACTACCGTGTGGTTGCGCACCATCTGCTCTTCAAAATCGTTGATTTCACTATAGGCCCGCATCCAGTCCGCCTGTGAGCAGAACCCCTCTACCCGCTCAACCAGCACCCGGCCATACCAGGAACGGTCAAAGATGGCAAAACGTCCCCGGCGGGGAAGGTGTCG
>JAJTBI010000149.1 GCA_021286935.1 Geobacteraceae bacterium | reverse complement strand
GTCTGCTGCGGGGCAACCGGATCGCCATGATCTTCCAGGAGCCCATGACCTCACTGAATCCGGTGCTGAAAATTGGTGATCAGGTCACGGAACCGCTGCTGCTGCACCGCAGGCTGGATAAGCAGGCAGCACGGACAGAGGCACTGGAACTTTTACAGCAGGTTGGCATCCCCTCACCGGAACAGAGGATCAACGACTACCCCCACCAACTCTCCGGTGGACAGCGTCAACGGGTCATGATCGCCATGGCCCTGGCCTGTAATCCGCAATTATTAATCGCTGACGAACCCACTACCGCCCTTGATGTCACCATTCAGGCCCAGATCCTTGAACTTATTGATCAGCTGCGCCGTGACAAAGGTCTGGCCCTGTTGCTGATTACCCATGACCTGGGTATTGTTGCCCAGCGGGCAGACTGGGTGCACGTCATGTATGCCGGGCAGATTGTGGAGTCTGCTGCAACTGACGGGCTGCTCAACAACCCGCTGCACCCCTACACCAGAGGGCTGCTGGCCTCGTTGCCGGAAAACGCCCTGCCAGGTCAACCGCTGGCTGCCATAGCAGGGCAGCCTCCCCGGCTTGACAAACCGATAACTGGCTGTCCCTTTAAAGAGCGCTGCCCGGATGTAAAACCGGTTTGTTTTAAACAGATGCCAGCTGAGCAGGATATGGGGGCAGGACACCTGGTTAAATGCTGGAACTACCTGACATGAGTGCTATCCTTTCCATCCATACTGCAGACAAAAGCTTTCCGCTCAAGGGGATTGGCCCGGACAAGCAGACCAAGGCCATGCTTAAAGCGGTTGATCAGGTTTCCTTGTCCCTGCAGCAGGGCGAAACCCTGGGGCTGGCCGGTGAATCAGGCTGCGGCAAATCTACGGTGGCCAAGCTGTTAACCGGCCTCCTGCAGCCGGACAGTGGCAGTATCAGGTTCCAAGACACTGACATCAGGGAACTTGCCCCTGAAACCCAGCGCATTTTCCGGCGTTCTGTGCAGATGATCTTTCAGGATCCGTTTTCATCCTTAAATCCCCGGATGCGGATCGGCGATGCCATTGCAGAGCCGCTTTTGATTCACGGCCTCTGCGATAACCTGCAGATCCGTGAAACCGCCAGCAGGTTGATGACACAGGTAGGGCTGGCTGGTGATCAGTATGACCGTTTCCCCCATGAGTTTTCCGGAGGGCAACGTCAGCGGATCGGCATTGCCCGTGCCCTGGCAGCCCAACCAGCTGTGTTGGTGGCTGATGAGCCGGTCTCCTCATTGGATATCTCGATTCAGGCCCAGATCATCAATCTGCTTCAGGAGTTGAAGCAGCAACACGGCCTGACCATGCTGATGGTCAGCCACGACCTTGGTGTGCTGCGCCATGTCAGTGACCGGATTGCGGTCATGTATCTGGGCAGCATTGTGGAACTGGCACCGGCGCAGGAACTATTCAGACAATGCCGTCATCCTTACACTCAGGCGTTACTGGCAGCTATCCCACGTCTGCACACGTCATCAGCCAGCAGCCCGATACCAGCCATCCGCTCCCATGAGCAGCCTTCAGCAGCAGATCTGCCCAAGGGATGCCGTTTTCATCCCCGCTGCCCCTATGCTACAGATATCTGTCGTACTGAAACACCTGCACTGGCTGAACAGAGCTCCGGACATTTTGCGGCTTGCCACCTGAGTGAGCGTATTTTCAGCAAGTAACCACACATCTAAGAAAGCATTACATGAACTTCACCCTGCTCAAAAAAGACAAAGACTCTGCCGCCCGTCTGGGCATACTCCAGACCAGCCATGGTGAGATCCAGACCCCGATCTTTATGCCGGTGGCCACCCATGGGGCTATGAAACCACTGACACCAGCCCAGATCCATGAAACCGGAGCCCAGATCATCCTCTCCAACACCTACCATCTGCATCTGCAGCCAGGTGAAGGCTTGGTCAAGAAGGCCGGTGGACTGCACAAGTTTATGGCCTGGGAAAAGCCAATCCTGACCGATTCCGGCGGGTTCCAGGTTTTTTCCCTGCCAAAGAAGCGGATAACCGAGGATGGCGTCTTTTTCAGGCACGAAGTCACCGGTGAAGAGATCTATCTTGATCCGGCCAAGGCGATCGGCATTCAGCAGGAACTGGGCTCAGATATCATGATGGCCTTTGATGAGTGCATCCCCTACCCCTGCGACAAGGCGTATGCCGAACAATCCACGAAAAAAACCATCCGCTGGCTGAAGGAATGCCAGAACGCCTGGACCAACCGTGAGGCCCAGGCCCTGTTCGGCATTGTACAGGGCAGCGTATACGAAGACCTAAGGATCATGTGCGCCAAAGAGATGCGCAAGCTGGACCTGCCCGGCTATGCCATTGGTGGAGTCAGTGTGGGTGAAGGGCTGGAGCTGCTGAAACGGGTAGTAGGCTGGACCGCTCCCCACCTGCCGGAAGACAAGCCGCGTTATCTGATGGGGGTAGGTCTGCCGGAAGACATTCTGGAAAGCGTTGAGCGGGGTATGGATATGTTTGACTGCGTGATCCCGACCCGATATGCCCGCAGCGCCACCTTGTTCACCCGTCGCGGCAAGATCAGGGTAAGCAATAAAAACTATAAACGGGATTTTTTCCCGGTTGATCCGTCCTGCAGTTGCTATACCTGCCAGAACTTCAGCCGGGCCTACCTGCATCACCTGTTTGCTGCAAATGAGGTGCTCTCGGCAGTACTTTCAGCCATTCACAACGTCACCTTCTATCTGCAGATGATGGCAGAGATCCGCCAGGCCATCGCAGATAACCGTTTTATGGCCTACAAACAGGCCTTTCTGGCAGACTACCTGTCTTCAGAAAAACAGTCCCAAGGATCAAAGAAATCTTCAAAATGATAAGAACCACTGTAGTAACGGCATCAATGACAGTTGTACTTGCCAGTTCGGTTTGGGCTGCAGAAACAGCACCAATCGTCCCGTCCCCCTCTCAGATGGAGCTCTCCGCCAAGCCGCACCAATGCGAACTGCCCACCTGCCTGACCATCAGCGTACTGCAACAGCGTAAACTGGCAAAATTCCATCAGGCCATGGATGATATCAAGGCCCAACGTGCGCTGATCGGTGATTTTGAACGCTATGCCGCCTGGATGAACACAAACCTTGCATCCTACAGCCGCTATATCCAGGCCGGTTCTGCCGCAGCTACCGTTGCCAAATTTCTGCCGATCCCCTATGCCGGCCAGGCTGCGTTTTTCTCCAAGTTTGTGGCTCAATTCACGCTCAGTCTGGGCAGTACCTCAAAATCACTTAACAGCTACCTGCAGACCTCTCAACAGCTACTTGATCAGGCATCAATGCTTGATCCCCATTCGCCTGACCCCAAGGTCCTGGCTGATGTTCACGCTTTTGCTGATGGCCCTTTTCTGAAAAGCATGCTGGACGCCCAGTTACAACTGAACACCATTGCCGAATTTTCCGCTGGTACCCAATCTTTTCTGGTGGGCTTAAACAGTTACCTCAGCACCGGAGACGAATACCTGCACAAAGTTAAAGGGGTTTTTAAAAAGGACTCCCAACAGGAAAAAAGCTTTCTCACTGAAAGCACCGCTAACCTCAAAACCAAGTCCGAGCAGTTTAATACACGTCTGAAAAGTTTTGAGTCGCAGGGAAGCAGGATCACTACCATCATCAAATCGTTAACGGTGTACGATGAACTGACAGCAGCTGTTGGCACCCCAATGTCTTCAAAACTGTAATTTCTGTTGGATTGACGCTTTTCATTTCTTAATGCTGTGCTATAAAGACAGCGTTTTGATTTAATTTCCTGAAGGAGGCAGTGATGAGCGAAATTGTTGATATCTATGCACGGGAGATTCTGGATTCCCGCGGTAATCCCACCCTTGAGTGTGAGGTGTTTCTTGAGTCCGGTGCCTTTGGCCGGGCAGCGGTACCATCCGGCGCATCAACCGGTGAGCGTGAAGCATTGGAACTGCGTGATGGCGACAAAGACCGGTATCTTGGCAAGGGTGTGCTGCAAGCGGTTGATAACGTTAACAACAGGATTGCTGATG
>JAJTBI010000021.1 GCA_021286935.1 Geobacteraceae bacterium | reverse complement strand
TACCTACTGAACCCCTCCCGCGGCGGCCATGGCCTGGATGCCCTGGCCCAGGAACACCTGAATCACAAGATGGTCTCCTACGACGAGGTGACCGGTAGTGGCAAAAACCGGATCTGTTTCAGTGAAGTGGAGATTGAGAAGGCCACCCGCTATGCTGCCGAGGATGCTGATGCCACCTGGCTGCTGCATGAGAAGCTGTTACCGATGCTGCAGGAACAGGGGCTGGAGAAACTGCTGTTTGAGCTGGAGATGCCGCTGATGGAGATTATGACCCGGATGGAACAGCATGGCGTGCTGCTGGATCTGGGTTATCTGGCCGAGCTGGGTCATGGCTTTGGCGGACGGATGCAAGAGCTGGAAAAGCGGATTATCGAGCTGGCAGGCGGGCCGTTTAACCTTAACTCTCCCAAACAGTTGGAAGAGGTGCTGTTTGAACGGCTGGGGCTGCAGGCCGGTAAGAAGACCAAGGGCAAGACCGGCAGATCAACCGACAACGAGGTGCTGACCGGGCTGGCTGAAAAGCATGAGATCGCCCGGCTGTTGCTGGATTACCGTGGGCTGGCCAAGCTGAAGTCCACCTATACCGATGCACTGGCCAAGCTGACCGACAGGCAGGGCCGCGTCCATACCTCCTATAATCAGGCAGTGACCTCCACCGGCAGGCTTTCCTCCTCAGACCCCAACCTGCAGAATATCCCGATCCGCACCGACGAAGGACGCCGTATCCGCGAGGCATTTATTGCCCCGCCGGGTTGCGTGATCCTGGCTGCTGACTACTCCCAGATCGAGCTGCGGGTGCTGGCACACTTATCGGCTGATCCGGTATTCTGTGATGCCTTCAGCCAGGACGAGGATATCCATACCCGCACGGCCAGTGAGGTGTTCGGCCTGTTCCCGGAGATGGTCACCAGCGAGATGCGGCGTCAGGCCAAGACCATCAACTTCGGCATTATCTACGGCCAGGGCGCCTTTTCTCTGTCCAAGCAGTTGGGGGTGGCCCGTAACGTGGCAGAGAAATTCATCAGCGCCTATAAAGAGCGCCACAGCGGAGCAATCGCCTTTCTTGACTCCTGCATCGCCAACGCAAAAGAGACAGGATATGTCACTACTATTTTAGGGAGGAAACTGCCGATTGCCGATATCACCAGCAGCAACGGTAACCTGCGTTCCTTTGCGGAACGCAACGCCATCAACTACCCGATCCAGGGTTCGGCAGCCGATATCATCAAGCAGGCCATGCTGGGGGTTGATCGCGCCATCCGTGCCGAAGGGTTGCAGAGCCGTCTGATCATGCAGGTGCATGACGAACTGGTCTTTGAGGTGCTGGAATCGGAGCTGGAACAGATGCGGGAACTGGTGAACCGGGAGATGTCACAGGCCGTGGCGCTGAAGGTGCCGCTAAAAGTAGATATTAATTACGGCAAGAACTGGAGCGAAGCACATTAATCATGAAATCCGAGCAGTGTCAGGCCATAATCCTTTCAACCCTCAACTACGGTGAGAGTGACCGGATTGTATCGCTCTTCACCCTGGAACATGGCCGCCTGCGCGGATTTGCCAAGTCTGCACGGGCCAGCCGCAAGCGGTTTGGCGGACAGCTGGAGCCGACCAATCGGCTTGAAGTAACCTTATCCTTAAAAGAAGACGGTTTAAGCAGGATTGAGCGGATCGAGCAGAGCAGTTGCTACCCTGAGTTGCGCGAACAGCTTGAATCTCTGGCCCTGGCACTGTATGCTTGCGAACTGGTTGAGGCACTAACCCCGGAAGGACATCCCCTGCCCAGACTGTACAGGCTGCTATCCACCCTGTTTGACCATCTGGCAGCCCAACCAGGGTCAGCAGCAGACCGTAGATTCTTTGAAATAAACGTCCTGAATATCCTGGGCTATCGTCCGGTACTGGATACAGCGCTGCTGCAACCGCTTTCTGATTGCATGAAGACCGGCAGTTTTGGAAAAATCAGGTTTGCTGATGCAGAACTTGAGGCAGCAGGACGCCTGCTTGATCGTCAGATCAGCAGCCACTGTACCCATCCACTAAAAAGCAGGGCATTTCTTGACAATCTGAACTGAAAGCCGTTGAAAGAACAAGGATTCGCTATGAGGCACAGCATATACACCAGACTACTCGCACCTGTAGCACTGTTCAGTTCTGCACTGATGCTGCTTCTGGCACAGATCACCTGGGCTGCCCCCGGTTTTGATCTGGATCTGAAAGAGCTAAAAAAACCATCACAACCTGCTGCTCCCAAGAAGGCTGCCCCACCCAGGAAAAAGAAGAGTGAGGCCAAGGCAACGCCAAAGAAACAACCTGCAATTGCAGATGCAAAGCCTGCAATCAAGCAGCCTGAAATCGCCCTTACCCCAACACCACAACCACCCCCTGAACAGTCCGAACTGATCCTGCATCGGGGAGACAATCCCTGCCAGCTGGCTGAGCGGATTGCTGTTGCACTGGCACGCACGGTTCCGTCAGAACTATTGCTGAATGGGTTGGACCTGAAACCGGTTGCCACGGTGAATCATGGGCAACTGGATCTTATGGTAACCTGCGGGCTTCAGGTTGCTGAGGCCTATACCTACAGCCGTCTGTTGGAGGAACATCAAGTGGAATTGGTAAATATCAGGGGGGATGAAACAGCAGGTCAGACAGCGCAGAAGATTATCGATGCCCTTGCCCTCTCCTACCAGCAGGAACATGCTGAAAAAGATACCAACGGTAGCACACACATCTACCTCGTTCCGGCAGATGCACAACGCCAGCGCCCGTTACGGCTGATTGTACAGCCTTAACGCAACCTGCCGCGGGCATTGCCATACTGGAAGAATGCAATCAGCTTAAACTCATCCTTTGTATAAGACCTGGGCAATTTACCCAGACCGCCACCAGTCTGGATCACCCTTAATATTCTGAAAACTTCCTCATCAAGTATATTTTTACCGGAACCATTCAGCAGCTCATATTTCGTAATATCGCCAGCACGGTTAAAGGTGATTTTCATTGCCACGACCCCTTCATCACCCCGCAGAGCAGCTGCAGCAGGATAGCGCCAGACACCATACACCCGCTCCTCAAAACGCCTTAGTAGAGAACCCAGTTGCACATCATCAGTATTCAGGAAGCCTGTGTCACCATTAGCGATATCATCAGCAAACCGGCGGCGGTAGTTTTCTTCGAGTTGCGCCATCCGGCTGGCACTGGGGGCCAGATTGGGCTGCGGTTTGGTACCACCTCCCCCGCCTCCTGTCCCTGCCTGTTGTTGCGGTTTCCGCCGTAACAGCTCATGCACGGAACTGCCCGCTTCCGAAGGCTTGGCAGGTGCTCCGGTCGAACCGGGGCGTCCAGGTGCTGCAGACGGCTTAACTCTGGCTGACTGTCGTGCAGGTGCTGTTTTAGGAGCAGGAGCTACCGGTAGTGTCTGCCGCGGGGCGGTTTCTTTGGCAACTCGACGACGCTTGTCAGACGGACGTGCCTTCTGCACCTCTTGTTGAGGGGGGGGGGTCTTGAGCTCCGGCATACCCTGGAGATCAATAAAGGTGGGCTCTGAAATCTGCTGTTGTTGCTTCTTGGGCCAGAGATACCACGTTACAAAGACTGCCACGTGCAGCACAATTGAAATGAGCAGCAGGTACAGAAACGTCTTTTCTACATACTGATCTGATGACAACCCTCTGGCCAGGGGTACATCCTCCCAAAAACTGGAGAGGGGATGCTTTAAATCCGCATCCCCTCTCGTTGTTTCGTCTCTCCGCTCTGACGTTGACCTTAAAAGGTCCTCTGGCGAGTTCCTTCACAGATGGGTCTCAGTATGCCGCTTCAGGCAGTTCCCACGTATTGAGGGCAGCACACCACGGCAGGGAACGATCCCCGTTTCAACAAGTATTCCGCCCGGGCGCTACAGGTACAACGGGCAGAGCAGAGAGCAATTGGTTACGGTTTTATCCTAGACCCAGCAGACTTTTTTTTCAAGCGGTTTGTTCTGCCCCAGCTTCCGCTATCACCCACAACAGCTCAGACAGCTCTGCAGTTTTTTCAAATCTGCCATCAGTGCTTCAAAACCTGGAAAGGTCAAGGATTGCGGACCATCGGACAGTGCCTTTTCCGGCTCAGGATGCACCTCTACCAGCACCCCGTGGGCACCGGCCACCAGAGCAGCCTTGGACATAGGGGTCACCAGGCTACGCTTGCCGGTGGCATGGGAGGGATCAACCATGACCGGCAGATGGGTCAGCTCCTTGACCAGCGGCACCATGGCCAGGTCCAGCGTATTGCGGGTGGCGGTCTCAAAGGTACGGATACCCCGTTCACAGAGGATAACCTGCTCATTCCCTTCTGCAAGGATATACTCAGCAGCAGCCAGAAACTCTTCGATGGTGGCGCTCATGCCACGTTTCAACAGGATCGGCTTGCGAATCTTACCCAGTTCCCGCAGCAGGTCAAAGTTCTGCATGTTGCGAGCACCAACCTGCAGCAGGTCAGCATAGTCGGCCACCAAGCCAACGTTATCCGGGCTCATCACCTCAGTCACAATCGGCAGACCGGTTGCTTCGCGTGCCTTGGCCAGCAGCTTCACCCCTTCTTCACGCAAGCCCTGGAAGGTGTGGGGGCCGGTACGAGGCTTAAAGGCACCTCCCCGCAGCAGATCAGCTCCGCACTGTTTGACAAAACGGGCAGTCTTCAGAATCTGTTCTTCTGACTCAACCGCACAGGGGCCGCCCACCACCACCGGACGCTGGCCTTCGCCAATCTTGACTCCGGCCACGTCTACAATAGTGTTTCCCGGGTGGAAGTCGCGGGAGACCAGCTTGTACGGCTTGGAGACATGGATGGTTTGCCGCACACCGGGCAGGTCCAGGATCTTTGAGTCATCCACATAGCCTTTATTGCCCAGCACCCCAATGGCGGTTCGCTCACCGCCAGGAATCGGCGCTGCGGTGAACCCCATCTCACTGACGGTTGCAATGACTTTATCAATATCTGCCTGGGTGGCAGTATGATTCATAACGATTAGCATGTACTATCCTTTCATGCCTGACGGGTGGCCAGCTGTTGCAGCCTCTCCATATTCAAGATGGTCACCTTACGGCCATCCAGCGCAATAATCCCTTCTTCCTTTAGCTTACGGAAGGTGCGGGATACGGTTTCACCGGCAGTGCCCAGCTGGGCAGCCAGTTCCCCCTTTTTGATCCCCAGCTCCAGATAGGTAATCCCGCCATAGCTGGTTGATTTCTCAGCTGCCCGCTTGATCAGAAATGATGCCAGCCGGGAAGCGACATCGGCAAAGGTCAGTTCTTCAATCTGACGGGCAAAGCGGCGCAATGACAGCGAAAGAGAAACCACCAGATTCAGGGCAAACTGAGGATTTTTCTCCATCAGGTTCATAAAACCCTGCCTGGGCAGAAACAGAGCCTCACCAGCTTCAAGGGCACGGGATTCAGCCGGATACCGTCCATCGCCAAAAAAGGCAGCCTCGGCAAAGGTCTCCCCCGGCCGGACAAAGTGCAGCACCTTTTCCCGGCCATCAGAAGAAACACGGCACAGCTTCAGATGGCCTGCCACCAGCAGATAAAAGCCGGTGGCCTCTTCCCCTTCACTAAACAGTGTCTCACCTTTGGCAAAACTGCGCCGCACCGTAATGGCTGCCAGTGATGCCAGGTCAGTGTCGTTCAGGCCTGAGAACAGCAGGGAGTTTTTGAGTAGCGCTACCAGTTCCATCTTACAGGAACCCTGCAACCTTGTCAGCCACCTTGGCCGGGGTCAGACCAAAATGCTCAGCCAGGATCTCTGCCGGCGCGGATGCACCAAACTGCTCCCAACCGATGAACAGGCCTTCTTCCCCCAGCAGCTTACCAAAGGACTCGCCACGACCGGCCTCAATGGCCACCCGCTTGACCCCTTTAGGCAGTACCGATGCGCGATACTCGGCTGATTGGGCGATAAAGGTGTTAACATCCGGCATGGAGACCACGCGGGCAGCAACCCCTTTGTCTGCCAGCAGCTTGGCGGCATCCAGAGCCAGACTGACCTCGGAACCGGAGGCCATCAGCACCACGGCCGGATTGGAAACATCAGCCAGTACATAGCCACCAGACAACGGCAGGGACTTGTCGAAGCCAGCTGGCTTCGGCAGCAACGGCAGTTTCTGACGGGTCAGGATCAGGGCGGTGGGGCCATTGTGGTACTTCATGGCTGCGTACCAGGCCAGGGCGGTCTCATCGGCATCTGCCGGACGGATTACCTGCAGGCCAGGGATCAGCCGCAGGGAGGCGGTATGCTCGATCGGCTGGTGGGTCGGGCCGTCCTCACCCACGGCGTAGGAGTCATGGGTAAAGATGTAGACCACCTGCTGCTGCATCAGGGCGGACAGCCGTACTGCCGGACGGCAGTAGTCGGAGAAGACCAGGAAGGTTGCACCATAGGGGATAAAGCAGCCATAGAGCGACATGGCGTTGCAGATCGCCCCCATGGCATGCTCACGGATACCAAAGTGCAGGTTACGGCCGCCAAAGGCATCCGGTTGTACCGAACCGCCCCCCTTAATGTCGCTGTTGTTGGAGGGGGCCAGGTCAGCCGATCCGCCAGCCAGGGCAGGCAACAGAGCGGCTGCCTTCTGCAGTACCGCACCGGACAGTGAGCGGGTGGCGCCATCCTTGCCGGCAACCGCAGCCAGCAACTCTTCAGCCAGGTTCTCCGGCATCTGCTTCTGCCACATGGCATCCCACAGGGTAGCCTTGTCAGGGTTGGCAATACGCCAGGCAGCAAAACCTTTCTGCCAGGCATCATATTCTGCCTTCAGTTCTGCCACGCGGGCAGCACACTGGGCAGCCACATCAGCCGGAACCGTGAAGGAGGGTTCATTCCAGCCCAGGTTGGCGCGGGTGGCCTCGATCTCATCCTTGCCCAGCGGTGAACCATGGGAGCTTGAGGAGCCCTGCTTGTTGGGAGAGCCATAGGCGATCTGGGTGGTGGCGATGATCAGTGACGGCTTGGTGGTCTCGGCAACGCCGTTCTGCAGGGCAGCAATCACCTGATCATGATCCTGGCCATCCACCTTCTGGATATGCCAGCCGGCAGCCTCAAAGCGCTGGGCAACATCCTCAGACCAGGCCAAGTTGGTCTTGCCTTCAATGGTGATGCTGTTACTGTCATAGAGATAGACGAGATTGCCTAGCTTGAGGTGACCGGCCAGGGCCGCTGCCTCGTAGGAGATCCCCTCCTGCAGGTCGCCGTCGCCGACAATTGCAAACACCCGGTGAGTAATGGGTGAAAAATCCGGGGTATTGAACCGCTCGGCAGCCATTTTGGCAGCCAGTGCCATACCAACGCCGTTGGCCACACCCTGACCCAGCGGGCCGGTGGTCACTTCAACGCCCGGGGTGTGACCAAACTCAGGATGGCCAGGGGTCTTGCTGCCCCACTGACGGAAGTTCTTCAGCTCCTCCATCGGCAGGTCAAAGCCGAACATATGCAGCAGGGAGTAGATCAGCATGGAACCGTGGCCAGCAGAGAGGATGAAACGGTCGCGGTTGGCCCAGGCAGTATCGGCCGGATTGAATTTGAGGGTGGTACCCCACAGGGCGGTTGCCATATCAGCAGCACCCATCGGCAGGCCGGGGTGGCCGGAATTGGCCTTATCAACAGCCTCGGCAGCAAGAAGACGGATGGTATTGGCGCAGCGCAGGGCCTGCTGGGCATTCATGGTGGACATCGGTACAGTTCCTTTCATCGAGAGGGTCAAAAATGAGTATAGCCGGAAGCGGATGGCTTGAAGATGGTTCCATCAGGCAGGATCGCTTTCACCTGTCCCGAGTCGGTCACTTTACCAACAACCGTAAGCGGAATGCCAGCAGTTTTTGATATTTTCTGGATAGCCGCGTGGTTACAGACAGGGGCAGTGAAACAGAGCTCGTAATCCTCTCCACCGCTTACGGCAAGTTGCCAGGGAAACTCGGGCAGGCTACTGCAGCAGGATTGCAAAGCAGCAGAAAGAGGAAGCTGTTCAAGCAGGATTTCGGCACCAGTCCCGGACTGTTCGCCAATATGTCCCAGATCAGCCAGCAGGCCATCGCTAATGTCGATCATGGCATTGACCAGACCTGCTTCTGCTAACTTCACCCCAAGAGCACAACGCGGGGTTGGATCAAGCTGACGCAACAGCAAGGAATCATCCGCACCACCCAACCGTACCCCTTCCAGCAGCAGCTTCAGTCCCAGGGCAGAATCACCCAGCGTGCCACTGACCCAGACCTCATCATCAAGCTGGGCACCGCCCCGTTTCAGGATCAGCTCAGACCGCTGCTCCCCCATGATGGTAACCGAGATCGTCAGTCCCCCCTTTGATCCACAGGTGTCGCCTCCAGCGAGAATACAGTTGTGTTCAGCAGCCTGTTCAGCCAGGCCATCCAGAAAGCCTTCTATGGTTGCAAGGGGAAATCCGGCCGGAATGGCCAGAGAGAGAAAGAACCAGCGGGGGATTGCTCCCATGCTGGCAATATCAGACAGGTTGACTGCCAGGGACTTGCGCCCCAGCAGCCGGGCCGGACCAAAGCCCAGATCAAAATGAACCCCCTCAGCCAGCAGGTCAGTGGAGACAATCACCTGACAGCCAGCAGAGGGGGAAAGTAATGCCGCATCATCACCAATCCCCAGCTCAGGAGCCGCTGGTTGGGGGAAACGAGCGCGAATCCGGTCAATCAGACCGAATTCGCCTAACTCTGCCAGCCCCTTCACGCTGATATTTCTTTACTTGGCCTCACCACCACTTTCGGTGTTACCGTCTTGGTCTTATGGCCTTTAGGCATCGGAATCGGAAACTTTTCCAGAGCCAGCTTGAGCACCTCGTCAATCTCCTTGACCGGCACGATCTTGATCTTTTTCTGCATCTCCTTGGGGATATCCTCAAGATCTTTGCGGTTTTGTTCCGGGATAATGACGGTCTTCATACCGGCCCGCACGGCTGCCAGGATCTTCTCCTTCAGGCCGCCGATCGGCATTACCTTGCCACGCAGCGAGAACTCGCCGGTCATGGCTACATCCTTCCTGACCGGCACCTTGGTCAAGACCGACACCAAGGCAGTTACCATGGCGCAGCCTGCTGAAGGTCCATCCTTGGGCACCGCTCCGGCCGGTACATGGACATGGATCTCGTTTTCCTGAAACCACTCCGGTTTGATATGAAAGTCATCACCATGGGAGCGGATATAGGCCAGGGCCGCCTGCACCGATTCTTTCATCACATCGCCCAGTTGACCGGTCAGGGCCATCCCTCCCTTGCCCGACATGGTGGTGGCTTCAATGTGCAACACTTCGCCACCCACCGAGGTCCAGGCCAGACCGTTCACCACGCCGACCTCGTTCTTGTCCATCTCATCATCCCGCAGGAACTTGGCTGCCCCCAGCAAAGTGGCCACCATGGCCGGGGTGATCTTGATCTGGCGCTTGTGACCTTCGGCGATCTTGCGGGCCACCTTGCGGCAGACATTGCCGATCTCCCGCTCCAGATTCCGCAGACCTGCCTCACGGGTATACTTGGCAATGATTTCCTTGAGCGCATCCTGTTCAAACACAATATGTTTGGCCTTGAGTCCGTTGTCCTTCATTTGGCGCGGCACCAAATAACGGGTGGCGATATCCAGCTTTTCCTCTTCGGTATACCCGGCAAGGTTGATCACCTCCATCCGGTCGTAGAGGGCAGAGGGGATCGGGTCGCTGTGATTGGCCGTGGCCACGAACAACACGTTGGACAGATCATAGGGCAGGTTAACGTAGTGATCTGAGAAGGCGTTATTCTGCTGGGGATCTAGCACCTCAAGCAGGGCTGCCGATGGGTCACCTTTGTAGTCGTAGCCCAGCTTGTCCAGCTCATCCAGCATAAAGACCGGGTTCTTGGTACCGGCCTGCTTCATCCCCTGAATAATCCGGCCAGGCAACGCCCCAAGATAGGTGCGACGGTGGCCACGAATCTCAGCCTCATCCCGCACACCGCCCAGGGAGATACGGACGAATTTACGGTTCAATGCCCGGGCAATTGACTTGCCCAGTGAGGTCTTGCCCACACCGGGAGGACCAACAAAGCAGAGGATCGGTCCCTTCATCTTTTTGTTCAGCTTACGTACCGCCAGGAACTCCAGAATCCGCTCTTTGACCTTGTCCAGGTAGGAGTGATCTTCATCCAGAATCTGCTTGGCCCGTTTGATATCCAGTGAATCGCGGGTGGTCTTGGACCAGGGGATCTCGATCAGCCAATCCAGATAGGTGCGGATCACGCCGGCCTCACCGGAATCACCATGCATCCGTTCCAGACGCCCCAACTGCTTGAGCGCCTCTTTCTGGACGTTCTCCGGCATCTTGGCGGCTTCAATCGACTTGCGCAGCTCTTCCAACTCTTCCTTGCCGTCGTTATCACCCAGCTCCTGCTGGATCGCCTTCATCTGCTCCCGCAGATAGTATTCCTTCTGGTTCTTGCCCATCTCCTCCCGGGCTGCGTTCTGAATCTGGGCCTGCACCGACAACATTTCATGTTCACGGGCCAGCAGATCATTGACCTTGGTCAGACGCCTGACCGGATCTTCGATCTCAAGCAGCATCTGGGCCTCAGAAAGCTTCAGCCCCAGGTTGCTGGCAATCAGGTCAGCCATGCTGCCAGGGTCCGAGATGTTCTCCAGGATCACCATCACTTCTGGAGAAATCTGCTTGCCCAGCTCTGAGATCTTGGTCAACTGCTCCCGCACGGTACGCATCAGGGCCTCAGTTTCAAGGGTATCCAGTGCCGATGGTTCAACCAGGCGCTCAATCCGCACCGTATGGAACGGTTTAAACTCGACAAACTCGGCGATTCTGGCCTTTACCAGCCCCTGCACCAGAATCTTAACCCGACCATCCGGCAGCTTCAGCATCCGCATGATCATGGCCACGGTGCCGACATTGTAGATCTTATCCGGGGTGGGATCTTCATCACCAATATCATGCTGGGTGGCCAGCATGATCATCCTATCACCGGCCAGGGCCTGATCAACCGCCTTGATCGACATCTCGCGACCCACAAAAAGCGGAATAATCATAAAGGGATAGACCACTACATCGCGAATCGGCAAAAGCGGCAACTGTTCCGGTATCTTCAGTTCCTCTTCCGCCACGATGACAGGTTCATTATTGTTCGATTCCTGATCAGACTTGCTCACGTGTTAACTCCTTAATCAAAATACGACGTTCCTGCCCTTTTGGACAAATGATGCGCAAGACCCCGCACTGATATTCAGCACGGAGATGGCTTGGATCAACCAGATCCGGCAAGCGCACCGTTCGACGCAGTCGCCCGAAATGGCGCTCAAGACAGAGATACCGCACCGGTTCATCTGGGGTATCAGACAGCTTGTCCGCCTGAATTACACAGACCATACCACGCTGGACCAGGCTGATACTCTCAGGACTTATACCTGGCAGATCAAACTCTAGCACCAGATGCTGATCTGTTTCATAGATATCCATGGCAGCGTTCAGGCTGCCTTCATCCTCCGCAGCTAAACCGGGATCAAGGGTACGCAGCAGCGAACGCATCTCCTCAAGGTGCCGGTTGTACTGTCCTGCAAACGACGGCTTTTTCCCGCCTGAACGTGGCATGGCATCACCTGTTACAATCTGTTAGAAGGTTGAAAGCAGACTAGTATGGTATGTTTTGAAGATGTAACCATTCCACTGCTGAAAGTCAAGCTGCAGACCACCGATCATTTTGAAAAAGTCATTGACATTTACTACCTGTTTACCGGAAAGTCTGCCCATTCTTTACTAAACAAGGAGTTGTTTTAATATGGAACTGAAAACAAAAATCTGGATGACCGGATCACTGGACTGGTTCGGCTTTATTGATGATGCAGAAGTTTTTCTGGGGCACCGTAACTTTCCGAACCCGCCTGAAGAGGGGGACGAATGGACCTGTGAAAGTGGCGATATGTTCAAGATTATTGATGGTGAAATCAAGAAGGTGGGACATACGGAACCACCAAAAAAATACTGGTAGCTCTGATTTCGACTCATACATGGTATTCAAGCCCGGCCTGCTGTCAGTGATAGCAGGCCGGTTTATTTTTGAGCAGGCTCAAGATCAATCACCGTCAGCTCCGGCGGCGCCAGAAACCTGATTGGCGGTCCCCAGGTGCCGGTACCGCGACTGACATACAGACGGCTGCCGCCTGCCAGCTGGTTCATCCCGGCCCGCACCGGGAAGTTTAGCCAGGTCAGCAGGTTAAAGGGAAAGATCTGCCCCTTATGCACATGACCGGAAAGCTGCAGATCAAACTGCCCGATACTTTTTTGAACCACCACCGGGCGATGTTTCAGCAACAGCACAAACCGATCATGGGATATGCCATCCAAAAGACCTGTTTCATCTGCGATCCCCTTTTTTCCAAACCGTTTGGCAGCAGGATCATCCACCCCCACCAGGGCCAGATACTCACCAACCAGCGTGGTTTGATCCTGCAACAGCTGAAAGCCTGACAGCTCCAGAAACCTGCGGGATGATCCAAGCCCGGCATAATACTCATGGTTGCCCAGCACCGCCACCATCCCCAACGGCGGCTGCAGCTCACGCAACATCTGCGAAACACCATCAACATGGCTGATATGGCCATCCACAATATCACCGGTAGCAACCAGCAGATCCGGCTTCAAGCTCTTCACAGTAGCCACAAGCTGCTGCACCTGCTGTGACCCGACAATCAAGCCGATATGCAGGTCCGAGATCTGGACCACCCTTACCCTGGCAGCCCCTTTGGGCAGCTTGGAGGTTATGATCCGATGCTGTTCAACCTTCAGCTTACCTGCCTCAAACCAGCCATAACAGCTGATCAGCAGAGCCAGACCAAAACAGCAGAGAAAACCAGGGCGAGGCGCTAGCAGCCCAAGGTCAGGCAGCCTCAGGAAGAAATGGACAGACCAGTGCAGCAGACGCAGCAGTTCCAGTAGCAAAGACAGAGAGACAAACAAAAACAGCAGCCCCATCCAGCAATAGCCGATGTAAGCTGCCATAGTTGCAGCAAAAGTTTGTCCTGCCTGTTCCAACAATCGACTCAGTACCGGCGCAGCCACCATCAGCAGGCACCAGCCCGCCGGGAACAACCACCAGGTTTGCAACACCGGAAAAGCCTGCAGCAGACGCAACGTAAACCAGCTATGGGCCGCACCGTAGATCAGCAGAAAAACAAGCAGAAACAGGGTCATGGTTTTCTGGTCCCCCACCACTTTCCTCTTGTCACCAAGCCGTGGCTGAAAGATACTGCGTACCATCGTGACTACCACAGAGATCAGACATACTCAACAAAATCAGACTACATCCGACAAACAGCCCACCACCGTTGAAGTTGTTGTCCCGCTTCCCCTGGACAATACCTTTCACTACCGGGTACCTGGCAGCCTTGCCAACCGGATACAACCGGGGGTACGGGTCTTTGTCCCGTTCGGCCGGCGCAAAGTAACGGCGTATGTACTACGCTTCAGCGCTCCCCCGGAGGGGCAGCAACTTAAAGACCTGCTGGATGTACTTGACCCTGAACCGCTCTGGACTGATGCGGAACTGACCTTCTTCAAGTGGATTGCCAACTACTACCTGCATCCCCTGGGTGAGGTGCTCAAGACCGCCCTGCCCACCGGCATCAATCTGCAAAGCCGTAGCAGCGCTGATGGAGAAGCGGTGAGTGGCGGCAAGAAAGTCCGGCATGAGCGTATCTTTAGCGCACTGCCTGTTGATGCCCCTACCAAGCTCAGGGGCAAAGGGCTGGATATCCTCGCTTTTTTAGGTCAGTCCGGGCCGGTTTCATCAGCAGAACTTAAGGCACGCTTCGGTGAATGCAGCCCCAACCTGCGGAGGCTGGTGGAGTTGGGGCTGGTTCAGGCCAGCGAACGGGAGGTGTACCGCGACCCGTTTGCTGGCCTGACCGTCGCAAAAGATTCTCCAAAACCGTTAACCTCACATCAGCAACAGTCCCTGACGACCATCCTGACCGCTCTGGACAACAGCTGTTTTACCCCGTTTTTGCTGCATGGCGTTACCGGCAGCGGCAAGACCGAAGTCTATCTGCAGGGGATCGCCCATGCCCTTGCCGCAGGCAGGAATGCCCTGGTGCTGGTACCGGAAATCTCCCTGACCCCCCAACTGGTGCAGCGTTTTCGTGCCCGTTTTTCCGATGGCATCGCGGTGCTGCACAGCGCCCTTTCCGATGGTGAACGCTACGACGAGTGGCGCCGGATCCGGCGTGGTGAGGTACGAATCGTGATTGGCGCCCGCTCAGCCATTTTTGCCCCGTTGGAGCGGATCGGCATTATTGTGGTGGATGAAGAGCATGAGGCATCCTTTAAACAGTCCGATGGCCTGCGCTACAATGCCCGTGACCTAGCCCTGGTACGGGGACAGCAGGAGCAGGCCGTGGTACTGCTTGGTTCCGCCACACCACTGATCACCACCCGCTTTGCCGCCCAGCAGGGAAAGCTGGGCTACCTGTCGCTGCCGGAACGGGTGGCTAACCGTCCGCTGCCAGCAACCAGTATCATCAACACCCGCATGACTGCCGAATCACCGCTGTCGCCCCAACTGATCGAGGCACTGACAGAAAATCTGGAACGGGGTGAACAAAGCCTGCTGTTCCTGAACCGACGCGGCTTTGCCAGTTGGCTGGTCTGCCCTGCCTGCGGGGCTGACCTGCAATGTCCCAACTGTTCGGTCTCCCTGACCTATCATCGCCAGCGCAGGAAAAGCCTCTGCCACTACTGCGACTACCAGGTGCCGGCCCCTTGCATCTGCCCTGCCTGCGGTGAGCTGGAACTGAAAGAGATGGGAGTCGGCACGGAACGGATTGAGCATGAACTGCTGGAGCTCTTCCCGGATGCACGGATTGCACGGATGGATAGTGACACCACCAGTGGCAAGGGTGGACATGCCCGGATACTGGACAAGGTTGGACGTGGTGAGGTGGATATCCTGGTGGGGACCCAGATGATTGCCAAGGGACACGATTTCCCCGGTGTCACGCTGGTTGGTGTGCTCCAGGCAGAAGGCAGCCTCTATCTGCCGGACTTCAGGGCAACCGAACGAACCTTTCAGGTACTTTCACAGGTGATTGGACGGGCTGGCCGGGGAGAGCTACCGGGACGGGTACTGCTGCAGGCCATGACGCCGGACCACTACGGGATTGTCTACGCTGCAGAGCATGATTTTGAACGATTCTATCAGGAGGAACTGCTGTTTCGACAGGAGCTGAACTATCCGCCTTTTGGCTTTCTGGCAGCAATCAAACTTTCGGCCACCAGTGAAACAAGCCTGACAACGGCAGCTGGTCAGGCAGCGGCAGCATTGCACAACATCAAAGGCAGGCTGGGACTGCGGGTTGAAATTCTGGGACCGGCACCGGCGCCACTCTACCGCTTGCGGGGACGTTTCCGCCAGCAGATCCTGCTTAAGGATGCCAGCCGGGCAGCACTGCGACGCCTGTTAACCGCCTACCGCAGGGAGCAATCTCTGCCCGTAACCATCAGGGAGGCGATTGATATTGACCCGGTGGACTTACTCTAGTTTTTTCCTATCAGTTCTGTACCCATTCGATGGTCTGATTGCCCAGATTCACATGATAGCGAAAATCACCCAGAAAATTCATCCCCAGCAGACCATCAAACCCCATTGTCGGGCCATTCATCGGCAACACAGCAACTTCCACGCTATGTTTCGTCTTCGGCCCGACTTGCATATAGTCAACAACCGTATTATAGGCGGTAATAAAGCTGCCATCCGCCACCCGCCCTACAGACCGGCTGGTATGCTCGGGTCTGATGCCAAGACGATTTGCCAATTGCGGCGAGATGGTGGTTACACTGGCACCGGTATCCAGTAGCATACGAGCCTGGACGGTTTCGTTACGGAAACTGAGAGTAACCGGCACCAACACCTTGTTACCCCGCACCGTAACCCCGGTATAACGGTCACCGCCACTGGAAGAACGGCTGTTCTTGACCTTTTTACGATACTGGGATGGAATCTTGCCCTCATCATCCACCATAACCACCGTGCCATCCTTATCAGTATACTGAAACAGGTCGGCCTGCACCTGATGACTTTTCAGAACCGCAATCACAGCAATAATAACGCAGATGAGATGGAAGAGATGGCGCAAGGAAGTCAGACACTGCATAGGGACTCTCAATCAGGCAGTAAATGCCGAGTAATACTGTTTTACCTTCACCAGATACTCACGAGTTTCACGGGGGAGACGGTCAGGTTTGCGATCCACATTGCCTGGCCCCCAGTTATAGGCTGCCAGGGCTGAATCAAGATCACCGTTATACCTGTCCAGCAGTCCTTTTAAAAACCGGGTGCCGGCCATAACATTCTGTTCAGGATCAAAGGAGTTACTGACTCCCAACCCTCGCGCAGTGGCCGGCATCAGCTGCATCAACCCCTGGGCACCGGCATGGGAGACAGCGCGAGGATTAAAATTGCTCTCAGCCTTGATAACCGCCTTGATCAGCCCGGCATCAACACCATAGCGTTGGGCTGCCCTGGCTATGGTCTGCTCAATATTGGCTGAGGGAGCGGCATCAGACAACCGGGACGAACGGCGTTCCACCTGCTCCGGGGCCTTGGGACCGGGCTCGGTTTCCAGCTCAGGCAGTGGCTGCTTGGCAGGATGACTTGTACGGGTTTCGCCATTGGCAAGATTTGCAAGGTAGGCATTGATCGGTGAAGCGACCTGGGGTGAGCCAGAAGCGGGAAGAGTTGCCATGGGCAGTGCCATGCCACCATCAGTATCGGGATGATCAGCCAGCAGTTCCAGCGAGCTGCGCAAGGTGGTCAGCTGCAGCAGCTCTGCCGCATTTTGTACCGTTTCGGGTGATGCCTCTGCAGGCACCATGCTGCGGTCAATCACGGCATCCAATCGATCTGAAAAGCGGGACGAGACTGTGGTTACAGACTGCTCAGCTGCCGGGCGGGACTGCTCCCGCAGCATACTCTGTAATAACGACATGGTCTGGGCTGCATTGATCGACATACGTACCTCCCCGGTCAGGGGAACTGCAGGTTTTTCTTTTTCAGCTTCTCAATCAGGGTTGTCCGCTTCAGGTTCAGGAGGGTTGCAGCTTCTTTTTTGTTACCGCCAGTCCGCTGCAGGGCCTGCATAATCAGGCCGTTTTCAAAGGCATCAACGGCACTGTTCAGACAGATACCTTCCGGTGGCAGCTCTTTAGCCGTACTGACGGCAGCCGGTACTGCCCCGGGTTGCTGTACAACCGTGCGTGGTGTCAGATACTTTTCAGGCAGATCATCCACCGTAATAAACCCACTCTCCTTCATGGTGATCATCCGTTCCACCAGGTTCTCAAGCTCCCGCACATTACCGGGCCAGTCATAGTTACAAAGCATCTCAAGGGCCTCACGGGTAAACCCTTTTACCAGACGCCGTCGATCACGATTGAACTGCCCCTGAAAATGGTTGATCAAGAGCGGAATATCTTCTCGCCGGTCCCGTAGAGGAGGAATAGTAATCGGAATCACCGAAAGCCGATAGTAGAGATCTTCCCTGAAATCACGGGTGGCCACCTGTTCATCCAGATTCTTGTTGGATGCAGCAATAATCCGCACATCCACCTTCTGAGAGCGGGTTGACCCGACCGGTTCAAACTCCTTTGCCTGCAGCACCCGCAGCAGCTTGACCTGCAAGGTTGCCTTCATGTCGCCAATTTCATCCAGAAACAGCGTTCCCTTGTCAGCCATTTCAAACCGACCGATCCGGTTGGCATAGGCACCGGTAAATGAGCCTTTCACATGCCCAAACAGCTCGCTCTCCAGGAGATCATCAGGAATAGCAGCACAGTTGACCGGCACAAAATTTCTGCCACTTCTGTCTGAGAGTTGGTGTATTGCACGTGCTGCAAGTTCCTTGCCGGTTCCTGATTCACCCTGAATCAGTACCGTTGCACTGGACTCAGAAACCTTTTCAATCATTTCAAACAGATTAAGCATCTGACGACTTCTACCAATGATGGTAGAACAGAGGAAATGGGGGTATTCATCAATTGGCTGTTCTGGGACCCGAACTTTCATGGCCTGATATTCCAGAGCCCGCATCACTACGCTTTCAAGCTCATCCAGATTCAGCGGCTTGGGCAAAAAGATCAGCCGCTCATCATGGGGCAACGTACGCGCTGCATCTGCCTGTCCATACACAATTGCCACCAGTTCAGGGTCAACCTGCCAGATTCGTTGAAAAGCGTCACTTGACCAGGCAAACAGTGACAATTGGTCTGCCACCAGAATCCTCGGACAGCGCGCAAGGGTAGTGTCAAAAACATCCACATCAACATCAAACACGGCTGTTTCATAGCCTTTATATGTCAGAAACGCTGACACCAGATCACGGGTTTTACGATCATCATCAAGAACACAGAACGAACTTTTAGGAAGCATAACGACCTCTTACAATACACAACACCTGCTTTTAGGTAGCATTTCAGCAAAGTATAAGACGCATCCACCCCAATGTCAATTATCTGACCCTCCCCAAAAACATGAGCATTTTATAATCATAGATTCTCTCAACAAAATCAGTTTCACTGCGCCATCTACTTGCGCAGGTATCGCTTGCATGGTACATATACAGGCATTCTAGCCGTATCCTGATACAGCTGGCACCGTACCAGACTTTACATGCTCAATTACATCAATACTGATAACGCCTTAACCTGAAGGAGGTTTCCATGTCCAATGCCCTGGTGCCGATGAATGCCAACGAGGCACGTACTGGTGATCATGGTGAACTGATTCAACTGGTCAGCTTCAGCCTGGACAACGAAGAATACGGTGTAGATGTCCTTAAAGTACGCGAAATCATAAGAATGCCTAGCATAACCCGTGTCCCCAACACCCCGCACTATGTTGAGGGGGTAATCAACCTGCGTGGCAAGGTTATTCCAATCATCAATATGCGTCGCCGCTTTGGGCTGATTGAAGTGGAATATGACAAACAAACCCGTATTATGGTCATGGATGTCGAAGGCGAACTGATGGGCTTTATTGTTGATGCGGTTTCAGAGGTCATACGTATATCCAGCAGCGAGATTCAGCCATCTCCTGCCGTTGTAACCAGTGGCATTGACCAAGAGTGTATTGCCGGTGTGATCAATCAGGCCGAGCGTCTGCTGGTTCTGCTTGATCTGCAAAAGATGTTCTCTCAGGACGAACGTCAACTTTTTGGTAATCTGTAAACTCTATGCGCTGTTTCCTTTCACTTCCATCTCAGTATGGCGAGGTGTGCAATGCCCATTGATTGCGAAGACCAGGAACTTCTTGAAGGATTTCTGGCAGAGACGACTGAGCTTCTGGAGAAGCTGGACGATGACCTGATTGCCCTGGAAAAGGCTTCTGATGATCCGGAGCTGATGAACCGGATCTTCCGTTCTATCCATACGGTTAAAGGTGCTTCCAGCTTTCTAGGCTTTGATCTTCTGGTGCGGGTCACCCATAAAACCGAAGATGTGCTGAATCGCCTCCGTAAAGGTGAACTGCAGCTGACTTCAGAGATCATGGACGTGGTGCTTGAAGCCACAGACCTGGTTAAAACACTGGTGGCAGATATTAAAGGTGGAGAAATTGTTGATCGTGAGATCGATGAAACCATCAACAAATTGATCCCGCTGCTTACCGAGCAGCCAGCTGCTCCCACTCCGTCTCCAGCTCAACCGGTAGCAGACGCTCCGGCAACTGCTGCACCTGATGCAGCCCCTACAACCTCTGAAACAACACCCCCGCAGGCTGAAGAGAAGACAGCCCCGGAAGCAGCTCCTGCGGCGGCCATGCCCCCTGCCGCCCCCCGCCCGGCCCCGGAAGCGGCAAAAAAACCGGCCCCACCCAAAGGCGGAGAAAAAGGCGGCGACGACCTTTCCGATAACACCACGGTCCGGGTTGATGTCAAGCGTCTTGACGACTTGATGAATCAGGTGGGGGAACTGGTACTTGAGCGCAACCGGATGATCCAGCTCAACCAGGACCTGCAGGGTGGCACCTCGGACCATATCCTGTTCAGTGAAGAGTTTGGCAAACTGGCCAAGCGGATGAGTTTTGTCACTTCGGAACTGCAGATGCAGGTCCTTAAGATGCGAATGATCCCGGTGGAAAAAGTCTTCAAAAAGTTCCCCCGGATTGTACGTTCTTTGGCACGCGATCTTGGCAAAGAGGTTGACCTGCAGATCTTCGGTGAAGAGACCGAACTTGACCGCTCTGTTGTTGATGAAATCGGCGATCCGCTGATCCACCTGATCCGTAACGCCATGGACCACGGCCTGGAAACACCGGACGAACGGATGGCGGCCGGCAAACCGCGCACCGGCACCCTGGTGCTTGCTGCAGTCCACGAAGGCAACTCCATCATTATCAGCATCAAGGATGATGGTCGCGGCATTGACACGGAACGGGTCGGACGCAAGGCGATTGAAAAAGGGCTGATCACCGAAGACCAGCTGGCTGCCATGAGCCAGCGCGAGATGTTTGACCTGATCTTCCTGCCGGGTTTTTCAACCAAAGACAAGGCATCCGACCTGTCGGGACGTGGTGTCGGTATGGATGTGGTCAAGACCAACATCAAAAAGCTGAACGGTCTGATCGAAATCAAGAGTGAAAAAGGGATGGGATCGGAATTTATCCTGCGCCTGCCCCTGACCCTGGCCATCATTCAATCTCTACTGGTTGAGGTTGAGGGCGAGATCTACTCAATCCCGCTGGCCTCGGTGCTTGAAACCCTGCGGGTTGACCAACGTGAATTTCATGTGATTGGCGGCCAGGAAGTACTGAAACTGCGTGACATGGTGCTACCACTGGTACGCCTGGAACAGGTCTTTAACGTCAGACGTTGTCATGATCAGGACAACTTCTGTTACATCGTGGTGATCGGTTCTGCCGACAAGCGGGTTGGTCTGGTGGTAACCCGCCTGGTGGGCCAGCAGGAAGTAGCTATCAAATCACTGGGCAAGTACCTGGCTAACGTCACCGGCATTGCCGGCTCAACCATCCTGGGCGATGGACGGGTGGCATTAATTGTAGACCCGGTCGGTATGGTTGACGGTGGTGAAGGGGCATCAGGCGGGCGCTAAACGGATCAGCTAAACACGAGAGAGGGACACAACGTGGCCATATCTGACAAAGATTTTGAATTACTACGTGATTTTATTTACAACCTGTGCGGGATGTACTTCCACACCACTAAAAAATATTTTCTTGAAAGCCGTCTTACCAAGCGGATGGAGGCCACTGGCACCAAGACCGCCATGGACTATTACGGCCTGCTCAAATCTCCCCGTGGTGGTGAAGAGCTACGCTTTCTACTGGATGAGGTCACCACCAACGAGACCTATTTTTTCCGCTGCGTCCCCCAGCTGAATGCCATTGAGACCAAGTTTCTGCCCGAAATAGTTGAAGCTAAAAGCAAAATGGGATTCCGCAAGTTAAGGATCTGGTCTGCCGCCTCCTCTTCCGGTGAAGAGGCCTATACCCTGGCCATGATCCTGCTTGAAAAGCGGGCCACCATCCTCAAGGACTGGATCATTGAGATCATCGGCACCGATATCAATGAAACCGTGGTTGCCCAGGCCAAAGAAGGGATTTATAACGCCTATTCAGTCCGTAACGTACCGGATCTGTACAAGAAAAAGTACTTTAAGGAAGATGCCGGCAAGTTCATCCTCTCACCGGATGTCAAAAAATTTGTCACCTTCAACAAGATGAACCTCTATGATGACACCAAGATGGTCTTCATGAAGAGCTTTGATTTCATCTTCTGCGCCAACGTTCTGATCTATTTTGACCTTGCTTCCAAATCAAAGGTTGTGCAGCACTTCTATAATAACCTGCAGCCCTACGGATACTTCTTTGTTGGTCAGTCCGAATCCCTTCACGGCGTAAACGACAAATTCAAGACCGTCCACTTTCCAGGCGGTTTTGGTTATAAGAAATAGCGGGGGAGCCCACGATGGATAAACAGGTAATGATGGAAAAAGCCCGCCAGATGGTGGCCCAAATTGATGACCTGCCCACGATTCCGGTGGTGGCCACCCAGGTACTGCAACTGCTCGATGACCCGGATGTCAATGTAGATAAAGTGGCAGATCTGATGCTGACTGATCAGGTTATGACCGCCCGGGTCATGAAGATGGTCAACTCCCCCATCTACCGCGCGAATCAGGAAATCACCTCCCTTAAACGGGCTCTGGTCTATCTTGGAATTCGTCATATAAAAGAAATCGCCCTCACCTCATCATTCATTAGTGCCTTTGAAGATAAGGGCGGCGTGATTGACATCAGTACCTTCTGGGCCCACTCATTCGGTGTCGGCATGGTTTCCAAGATTATTGCAGAAAAGATCCGCTACCCGGATATTGAGAAGGCCTATCTTGCAGGGATCGTACATGATATCGGCGAAGTTGTGCTGAGCTACTATCAAGCGGAACCCTTCTCAAAAATACTGACTGCAATCAAGGAACGACCGGTACGTCTGATTGATATGGAGCTGGAAGAATTCGGCACCACCCATAACGAAATCGGCTACTGTATCGCTGAAAAATGGAATTTCCAGGAAGCCTACAAAGAAGTGGTTTTGTACCACCACAGCCCGCGTGAGGCCACCAGTGATCCGGTACTGTGCGCTATCGTCAATCTGGCCGACCTATTCTGCTCAGTTCGAGATCTCTACTACGGAGGCAACGCCTGGGCCAGCTTTAACCTCTCTGAAGAAGAGGGGTGGGCCATACTGAAAGAACAACATCCCAGCCTTGAACACCTTGATATTGAACGATTCTGCTATGAACTGGATGATGCCGTACCTGATGTCAAGGAGCTGGTCGCATCCATATTTTCCAAGGCGTAACCTACGGAGGCATGATGTTTTCTCCCGTGTCGGGTGCTAAAACCCGTGTTCTGATAGTTGACGATTCATCCTTTATGCGGATGGCCATTCGCGGCATTCTGGTCAAGGACCCCTCCCTTGAGGTCATCGGCACCGCCAGTGATGGGGTTGAAGGGGTTGAAAAGGCGATTGCCCTCAAACCAGATCTGATTACCATGGATGTTGAGATGCCCCGCATGGACGGTATTTCTGCCTTGAAACAGATCATGGCCAAGGCCCCCACCAAAGTCCTGATGGTTTCAACCCTGACCAATGAAGGTGCCAAGGCAACCTTTGAGGCGCTGGATGCCGGTGCCCTGGACTATATCCCCAAAAACGTTACAGACTCCTCTGATGCCCAGAACATCTTCAGAGATGAGTTACTAAAAAAAGTACGTGAAGCAACCCGCTCACACATCATCCGCCCCTCAAGCAGCCTGGCAATGCCACGGACCACCACAATGGCAGCTGCTCCCCGCGCTGCAGTCAAGACATCAAAGATCCATTCCAAAAAGATAACCCATGTCGGTATCGGTGCCTCTACCGGTGGACCGGTTGCACTGCAGGAGGTCATCTCCCGCATTCCGATGAACTTCCCCTACGGCATTGTAGTGGCGATCCACATGCCTAAGGCCTTTACCGGCCCCTATGCTGACCGTCTGAATGCCAAGTGCTCCATTACCGTTAAAGAGGCGGTTGATGGAGAGCCGATCAAACCAGGCACCATCCTGATTGCCCCTGGCGGTATGCACACCCAGGTAGTCCGTAGTGGCAGCGGCCTGGTGGTCAAGACCGCCCCCACGGCTAACTATCCCCAGTATGTCTACATCCCTTCGGTTGACCTGATGATCTCTTCCATGGCAGAGGCCACTGCCGGCTCCATGCTGGGAGTGGTGTTAACCGGTATGGGCAATGATGGTTTTAAAGGGATGCAGTTACTGAAACAAAAAGGCGGGGTAACCCTGGTGCAGGACGAGGCGACCTCAACCATTTACGGTATGCCCAAGGCCTGTGTGGATGGCGGGGTGGCTGATGAAGTGTTGCCGCTGGGACAGATTGGCTATGAAATCGGGAAGTTCATGGGCTAATTTATGCCCTTTTCAGTAGGTAGTGCTAAAAAGGCGGCCAGCTGAAACTGGCCGCTTTTTTATCTTTGGGCGTAGACCACCAGCCCTTTTGCGCTGCTGTCTACCCGACAGTTGGAATACCCCAACCGTTTCAAGCGCCTCAGGATAAAAAAGGCGGCGACCTTGTGTACGTCTGGCAGGATCAGTGGAAAGTGATCTGTGGGCAGATTGGTCATCGCCCGCCAGGTTGCTTTGAAGGAACAATTCTGCATTTTTTCTGCCTCTTCACCTCGAACTGAAACGAGGATCTTTTTGTCATGGGTCTGGCAAACAATTGGTAGCCGCACAAGGCGTCATGCAGTTTGACGGGGCCAGGGCGGAAAAAGACCGTTTCAGCTATGTTCTGAGGTGGCGTGGAACTCCAGATCCGGCCAATTCTCAACCGTATTGTCCAGCCGCCACTGGCTGCCGGCCATGTAGGTCAGCTTGCCCTCTCCATCAATATAGAGGTTCATCTTCTCTTTCTTCTCGAAATCCTCTATCTGCTTCTTGTCGCCGGTTACCCAGCGGGCAGTGGCATAGGATACCGGCTCATAGGCGATCTTGACCCCGTACTCAAACTCCAGCCGATGCAACACCACCTCAAACTGCAGCACACCAACCGCACCAACCACCCACTCGGCACCGAAGATCGGCTTAAAGACCTGCGTCGTACCTTCTTCAGCCAGCTGTACCAGTCCTTTTTCCAGCGCCTTTGATTTCATCGGGTTCAGCAGCCGTACCTTGCGGAAATGTTCCGGTGCAAAGCTGGGGATACCGGTAAACTTCATCTCTTCACCCATGGTAAAGGTATCACCGATCTTGATCGTACCATGGTTGTGAATGCCGATGATG
Organism: Geobacteraceae bacterium; assembly: GCA_021286935.1. Classification (GTDB taxonomy): domain Bacteria; phylum Desulfobacterota; class Desulfuromonadia; order Geobacterales; family Pseudopelobacteraceae; genus Trichlorobacter. The sequence goes on along the minus strand of JAJTBI010000021.1, from coordinate 12,714 downwards.
TCACCCGGGAAGGCCTCTTCCACGTTACTACGGTCCTGGGCCATAAAGATGGTGGCATTGCTGATCTGAAAATCACGTCCCAGCCGCAGGTGCTTTACCTTCATGCCCCGCTCAAATCGACCGGAGCAGATCCTGAAAAAGGCGATCCGGTCCCGGTGAGCCGGGTCCATATTTGCCTGGATCTTGAAGACAAAGCCGGAGAACGGTTCCTCATAAGGGGAAACCAGCCGGGTAGTGGTTGCCCGTGGCCGCGGATGGGGAGCATGCTGCACAAAGGTATCCAGCAACTGCTGAACACCAAAAGTATTGATGGCGCTGCCGAAAAAAACCGGGGTCTGACGGCCGGCCAGATATTCGTCCAGATCAAAGGGATGCGCTGCTCCCTCCAGCAACTCTACGTCATTGCGCAGCTCTTCAGCCTGACTGCCCAGCAGTTCATCCAGCAACGGATCATCCAGCCCCTGCACCGTCACGATACGGTCAATGCCGTTCTCTGCATCAGGATCAAACAGCAGCACTTCTTTACTGTAGAGGTGATAAGTGCCGCGAAAACGCTTGCCCATTCCGATCGGCCAGGTCATGGGGGCGGTCTGCATCCCCAGGTTCTTTTCCACATCGTCCAACAGATCAAGCGGTTCCTGCCCTTCCCGGTCCAGCTTGTTCATGAAGGTCATGATCGGGGTATCCCGCAGGCGGCAGACATCCAGCAGCTTCTTGGTCTGGCTCTCCACCCCCTTGACCGAATCGATCACCATCAGGGCGGAGTCAACGGCAGTCAGTACCCGATAGGTATCTTCAGAAAAGTCATTGTGGCCAGGCGTATCCAGCAGATTGATCTCAAAACCGTCATAGGTAAACTTCATCACCGATGAGGTAACCGAAATACCACGCTGTTTCTCCAGCTCCATCCAGTCCGAGGTGGCATGGCGGCCAGATTTACGCGCCCGCACCTCACCAGCCTGCTGAATGGCTCCACCAAACAGCAACAGCTTCTCGGTAATGGTTGTCTTACCTGCGTCAGGGTGACTGATAATAGCAAACGTACGACGTTTATTGACTTCTTCCTGATTATACATGGCTTCCATGCTACTGCTCCTTACACAGAAAAGGCGGGCAAAAAGCCCGCCCGTAGGTTGATATTGCTTTCTAGGCCCTGAAAATAAGACGGTCAATACACCACTTGCCGCCACCAGCCACCATCAGGTAGACCGCCATGCCCAAAAGGGCCAAGGTAAACTCAATACCATGGCCGCGTCCAGCCACACAGTTGGCATTCAGAAAAAAACCATGGACCCAGTGAACCTTGTAGATCGCCACCGCCATCACCGAGGCGATACCGGCTGCAGAAACACGGGTCAGAAAACCGGTCAGGACCCCTAAGCCACCGCCAAATTCAGCAATAATCGCCAGCAGGGTGAAGATCGGCGGAATCCCCAGTTTCTGCTCAAAAATACTGAAGGTAGCGGTTAACCCGCTGCCGCCAAACAGGCCAAACAGTTTCTGGGAACCATGGGCAAGAAAAATCAGCCCCAGCGGGATACGGATGACCAGCGGTGCTACGGCATCAGACAGTTCGAAACCACCTCTGGCCATGGGACACCTCCGCAGCATGAAATAGAAAGGGGACCAGCGGTCCCCTTTGGTTCTGATATGGCGGGCGATACTGGATTCGAACCAGCGACCTTTGGCTTCGGAGGCCAACGCTCTATCCAGCTGAGCTAACCGCCCGTGAACTAGATCTTTTACACTATCAGACCTGCCAACTCAAGGGAAAAATCTGGTCAGCCATGCTACGCTCTGCTACTATTGCGCCATGTTAACCATTGGACTGACAGGTGGGATCGCCACCGGCAAGAGCAGTGTTGCCACGATGCTTGCGGAACATGGTGCTGAGGTGATTGATGCAGATCAGCTTGCACGGGATGCTGTAGCACCGGGAACTGCGGCCTTGCAACGGATTGTGGAGTTGTTCGGCCAGCAGGCCCTGCTGATGGATGGCAGCCTGAATCGTCAAGCAGTGCGGCAGCTGGTCTTTAACGAACCGGCCAAGCGGCAGCAGCTTGAGGCGATCCTGCACCCGGCCATAAAAGAGTTGGCCCTGCAGCGGATTGAGCAGGCACGAATCCGCGGCTCCCACGTGGCGGTCTATATGGCACCGTTGCTGATTGAGGCTAAGGCCACCGACAGGGTGGATGAGATCTGGGTGGTAACTGTGCGGCCTGAGGTACAGCTGGCACGTCTGATGGCCCGCGATGGCTGCAATCAAAAACAGGCAGAACAGATCATTGCGGCCCAGATGCCACTTGCAGAAAAAGAACGCTTCGGCGTGGTAGTTATCGACAACAGTTTAAGCCTGGAAGAAACCAGCCGCCAGGTTGAAGCTGCATGGCAACAAAGGATAGGATCATGACTGAACAACGCACCATACTTCGTCGTAAAAGCACCGCAGTTAGACAACCGGACAACCAGCTCAACCTGTTTGCCACCGTACCGCTTGGGGCTGAAGAGCTGACTGCAGCAGAACTGGGACGTCTGGGAGCCGAAGGTATCACCGTGGTACGCGGCGGCGTCAGCTTCAGCGGCAACCGCAGCACCCTCTACCGCAGCCTGCTGCAGGTACGGACTGCCAGCCGGATCCTGCTGCAACTGGGACAGTTCCCCTGTGGATCACCCCAGGAACTATACGACGGCATGCGCAACCTCCCCTGGACTGAACTGCTGACTCCAACCATGACCCTGGCGATAGACTGCACCGTGCGTGATTCAGCCATCACCCACTCCCACTTTGCCGCCTTAAAGGCCAAGGATGCCGTTGTTGACCTGCTGCGGGACACTACCGGCAGCCGCCCAAGCATCGACACAAAATCACCTGATTTGCGGATTAACCTGCATATTGCCAAGAATCAAGCCAGCGTTTCTCTGGATGCCAGTGGTGAGCCGCTGGACCGCCGCGGCTGGCGTCTGGACCGTAACGACGCCCCCCTGCGGGAGACCCTGGCAGCCGCCATCATGCTGCATACCGGCTGGGATGGCAGTGTTCCGTTACTTGACCCGATGTGCGGTTCCGGCACCCTGCTACTGGAGGGAACCGCCATCGCCCTAAGGCAGGTGGCTGGTGCTGGCCGGGAGTTTGGCCTGATGCGCTGGCACGACTTTGACAAACGACTGTGGGAACAGGTACTACGGGAAGAGCAGGGCAAGACTGTTGAGAACCTGGAAGTACCGGTACTGGGCTATGACCAGGACCCGAGGGCTATAATAGCCTGTCGGGAAAATGCCCGCCGGGCAGGGCTGGCCTACAAGGTGGCCTTTGACCGTAAATCATTTGAGGAGTCGGAACCGTGCGGCCATCAGGGCATTCTGGTGATGAACCCGCCCTACGGGGTGCGGATGGGAGACAGGAGAGAACTGGAAGGACTCTACCGCAAGATCGGCGAAGTCTTCAAACGCCGCTTCACCGGTTGGACCGCCTATCTGCTGGCCGGAGACCTAGAACTGGCAAAACTGGTGGGGCTGAAACCCTCCCGGCGTTTGGTGTTGTTTAATGGACCGTTGGAATGCCGTTTGTTAAAGTACGAACTATACTGAACCTAGCGATGGCAAAGCAGATGTTGAAACAGAAGTAGCTTCACAGCCAAACGGAAAGACCTATCTCTATTGCACCAGTTTGTGACAGAACAGACAGCGGTGTTTGGGGGGATGGTTAGGAGGCAGCTTGATGTTGTATTGAGCATGACAAGGTTCGCAGAGCTTTTCCGCATCCTTCTTGGCTGGTTTAAAAAAGGTTTTCTTTACAAAGGAGGCATCAGGGCCGGGGGCATTTTTGTAGGCTTCATCATACACTGGCTTATGGATCGCATTACGAGGCACCGGCTTGGTCTTCTCCTTGCCGGAGATACCGATAAATATGGCTAGAATCACAATGACCAGAACAATAAAAAACCAATCCCGCTTTTCAATCTTCATACCTGCACCTAATCCTTGATAAACAAAAAATAGACAATCACCCCACCGATTCCAAGACCAAAGGCGGCAAACGGAATCAGGCTTTTTAACCCCAGTTCTGTACCGGGGGCAGGCATGGCAAACTTGACCATCACTATCAAACCCACTAGAAAAAATAGGGTTAACAGCACTGTTTTAGATCTCTTATAGATACCAAAAAACAGGACACCAAGCGTTATTAGCAAAAAGACCCAATTAGAAAAAATCTGCTGCAGAGTCAGGTTCTGTATGGTGTTCATCAGGTTCTGGGTCTCAAAAGGACGCAAAGCCTCCACCGTTTTTTCCATCATCTCCTGTTTTTCCATACCACCTCCACCAGCCAGAATGCTTTCATGCTAACGCAAAAAGGTTATCCGGGCAAGTATCACGCCAGATCAGCTCAGGAAATCCATAACCTTGTCCAGAAACCCCTTCTTCATCGGATGGGCCTCTTCGCCGCTGATCTTGGCAAACTCCTCCAGCAGCTCCTTTTGTTTCTTGTTCAGATTGGTGGGAGTCTCCACTTTAACAACCACCAGCTGATCCCCTCGGCCATAGCCCTGCAGGGAAGGAATCCCCTTGCCCCGTAGACGGTAGATCTTACCAGACTGCGTGCCATCGGGAATCTTCATGGATACTTTTCCGTCCAGTGTGGGCACTTCAATCTCACAGCCAAGGGCTGCCTGGGCAAAGCTGATCGGAATCTCGCAGACAACGTTGTCATCCTCCCGCTGAAACAGGGGATGTTCTTTAACCGCAATGGCGACATAGAGATCGCCGTTAGGACCGCCCTTAACCCCCTGACCACCTTCACTGGTAAGCTTCAGGCGTGAACCGGTTTCAACACCGCCCGGCACCTTGACCGAGAGGGTCTTGGTATCTTTGATGCTCCCCTTGCCACGGCAATCGGGGCAGGGATCATCGACCACCTTGCCTTCGCCATTACACTGTCCGCAGGTCTTGCTGACACTGAAAAAGCCCTGTTGGTAACGCACCTGACCGGCACCGCGGCAGGTGGGGCAGATCTTGGGGTCAGTACCCGGCTTGGCACCAGAGCCGTTGCAGCTGCTGCAGCGCTTGGCATAGGGGACATCGATCTTCTTTTCGCAGCCAAAGGCAGCCTCTTCAAAAGAGATCTCCATGTTGTAGAGCAGATCATCACCCCGCCGTCCCTGACTGCGACGGCCAGTGCCACCACCGAAGATATCACCAAAGATGTCACCAAAGATATCACCAAAGGGTGAGCCGGCCCCAAAGCCCCCAAACCCGCCGCCGGAGAAACCACCGGCACCGGATACCCCGGCATGACCAAACTGATCATACTGAGCCCGCTTCTGAGCATCGGAAAGGACTTCATAGGCCTCGGTGGCCTCTTTAAACTTTTCCTCAGCCTCTTTGTCGCCCTGGTTTTTATCCGGGTGGTGCTGGATTGCCAGCTTGCGGAAGGCCTTCTTGATCTCTGTCTCAGAGGCGTTTTTATGGACGCCAAGCACCTCGTAATAATCGCGTTTTTCGCCGTTTGCCACGCTTCATATCCTTATCAGTCAGAATACAGATGTAGGGGCGGGTCTGAAACCCGCCCCTACCGTTACCAGCCGGATACCTTCGTATCGACTACTTCTTCACTTCCTCAAAGTCTGCGTCAACGACCTTTTCATCCTTAGGCTTGGCTCCTGCCTCCTGCTGAGCACCGCAGTCGCCGCCGCAAGAGTCTGCACCGGGCGCCTGCTGAGCCTGGGCATACATCGCCTCAGCCAGCTTATGAGCGGCCTGGGCAAGCTCGTCAGTAGCCTTTTTGATCACTTCTGCATCATCGCTGTCCATGACCTTTTTCAGATCGGCAATCTTGTTCTCGATGTTACCTTTTTCCACGGCATCCACCTTGTCACCAACATCCTTCAGTGACTTTTCAGTGCTGTAGATCATGGAGTCTGCCTGGTTACGGGCCTCAATCGCCTCACGCTTTTTCTTGTCTTCTGCAGCGTGGGACTCTGCATCCTTAACCATCTTGTCGATCTCCTCCTTGGACAGACCGGACGAGGCGGTGATCCGGATTGACTGCTCCTTACCGGTGCCCAGATCCTTGGCAGAGACATGCACAATGCCGTTGGCATCAATATCAAAGGTCACTTCAATCTGTGGTACGCCACGGGGTGCAGCAGGAATACCAGTCAGTTCAAAATTACCCAGCGTCTTGTTGTCACGGGCCATCTCGCGCTCACCCTGCAGTACGTGGATCGACACAGCCGGCTGGTTATCGGCAGCCGTGGAGAAGGTCTGGGACTTGCGGCAAGGGATGGTGGTGTTCTTCTCAATCAGCCGGGTCAACACACCGCCCAGGGTCTCGATCCCCAGTGAAAGCGGGGTTACATCCAGCAGCAGAACATCCTTGACATCGCCCTTGAGTACGCCGCCCTGGATACCGGCACCGATGGCCACCACCTCATCAGGGTTAACCCCTTTGTTGGGGACCTTACCGAAAATTTCCTGTACCCGTTGTACAACCGCCGGCATACGGGTCATACCACCCACCAGGATAACTTCGTCAATCTCGGAAGCAGACAGACCAGCATCCTTCATGGCAGTACGGCAGGGAGCCTCCAGCTTACGCAGCAGATCATCACAGAGTGACTCCAGCTTGGCACGGGACAGCTTCAGGTTGAGGTGCTTGGGACCGCTGGCATCAGCTGTGATGAACGGCAGATTGATGTCGGTTTCCATAGAGCCGGACAGCTCGCACTTGGCCTTTTCTGCTGCCTCTTTCAGACGCTGCAGGGCCATCTTGTCGCCACGCAGGTCAATACCCTGGTCCTTTTTAAACTCGTCAGCAATCCAGTCGATGATCTTCTGGTCAAAATCTTCGCCACCCAGGAAGGTGTCACCGTTGGTGGATTTCACCTCAAACACACCGTCACCCAGTTCAAGCACGGAGACGTCAAAGGTACCGCCGCCCAGGTCAAATACAGCAATCTTCTCATCCTTCTTCTTATCCAGACCATAGGCCAACGCAGCAGCGGTCGGCTCGTTGATGATCCGCAGCACGTTCAAACCGGCGATCTTGCCAGCATCCTTGGTGGCCTGACGCTGTGAGTCATCAAAATAGGCCGGTACGGTAATAACTGCATCGGTAACTGTCTCGCCCAGATAGTCTTCAGCGGTCTTTTTCATCTTCTGCAGAATAATGGCCGAGATCTCCGGCGGAGAATATTTTTTATCCCGCACATCAACCCAGGCATCACCGTTATCTGCCTTGACGATTTTGAACGGGGAAATGGCGATATCCTTCTTAACTGCCTCAGTTTCAAACTTGCGGCCAATCAGACGCTTGATGGCGAAGAGGGTGTTCTCCGGGTTGGTAACCGCCTGGCGCTTGGCCTGCTGGCCAACAATCCGCTCACCTGCTTCGGTGAAAGCCACCATTGAGGGGGTGGTACGGCTGCCTTCAGAGTTGGCGATAACGATCGGCTCCCCGCCCTCCATGATTGCAACGCAGGAGTTGGTGGTTCCAAGGTCAATGCCGATAACTTTACTCATGACTGTCATTCTCCTTCCTGAATGTCTTCCTGATATGAAACGTGGGTATTGGTTCGTTAAAAAACAAGGGGCAGCTGAAAATAATTCTTAGGGATTTTTTGCAACCGACACCATGGATGGCCGCAGCAAGCGCTCCTTCAGCAGGTAACCCTTCTGAAACTCCTGCACAATGGTGTTACCCGGATGCTCACTGGTCTCCACCTGGGCCATGGCCTGGTGGAAGGCCGGATCAAACAGGGTACCGCAATTTCCGTCAACGGCACAGACGCCAAACTTCTTCAAGGCTGTCTGCAGCAGGGTATGGGTCATCTTAACCCCTTCAACCAGGGCTGGCAGGCCATCTTCATTGGCATGCTCAAGGGCACGCTCAAGGTTATCCAGTACCGGCAACACCTCTTCAACCAAGGACTTGATACCGTAGTTCAGCAGTTCTTCCTTTTCACGGGAGGCCCGCTTGCGATAGTTTTCCAGGTCAGCCCGCTCACGCAGCAGTTTATCCCAGTTATCCTTTGCCTCCTGCTCTTTTGCTGCAAGTTGCTCCTGCAGTTGAGCAATCGTCTGCTCCGGCGTTACCTCACTAACTTCAACCACCGGTTCCTGCTCTGTCTGTACGTCCTGTTGTTCTTTGTTCATGGTACCAGGCTATCCTCTCAGAACAACTGCACTGCAGTGTTCATTATCGTTCTGTCAGCAAACGGCTGACCAGTTGTGCCGTATAATCAACAATCGGAATCACCGATGAATACCCCATTCGGGTCGGCCCAATCACCCCCATCAGGCCGATGGTGTTTGCATCGGTCATATAGGTGGAAGTAATTAGACTCATGCCGGCCATCTCTTTAAGCGGCGTTTCTGAACCGATAAAAATCTGAACCCCCTGCGCCTGCATGCAATTACCCAGTAGTTGTACCAATCGGCCTTTTTCCTCAAAGGCCTGAAATATTTCCCGCATCTTGGTTACGTCACTGAACTCGGGCTGTTCAAAGATCCGGGACTGACCGGTGATGTAAACCTCATCCTGTTCATCAGGCAGCGCCTGTTGTGACAGACTCAGCGCCCTGGTCATCATCTGATCGTAGCGGTTCTTTTCCAGTTCCATCTCAGCCAGAATCTTTTCCCGCACCTGGCTGATGGAAAGTCCTTCAAGTGTACTGTTCAGGTAGTTGGACATCCTGACCAGATCTTCAGGCGAGAACTCCTGATCAACCTCAATAATCCGGTTCTGCACCGCTCCGCTACAGGTCACCAGAATAGCCAAAACACGCCGGGCACCTAGCTTGATGAACTCAATCTGGCGGAACATGCTGGTGGTAAAACGCGGTGCCACCACAATGCCGGTATAGTTGGAAAGGCTTGAAAGGGTGCGACTGGCCTCCCGCAGCAGGTCGGTCAGGTTACCGCCGGTTTCCCGGCAACGCTTCAGGATCTCTTTCTTTTCCGTATGGGTGATCGTCCGCAGGCCCACCAGAGAATCGACATAAAACCGGAATCCCTTATCGGTGGGAATCCGTCCAGCAGAGGTATGGGGTGATGCCAGCAAGCCCAACTCTTCAAGGCTTGCCATGACATTACGAACCGTGGCCGAAGACAGGGACAGGGCATGACGCCGGGCAACAGCGCTGCTGCCAACCGGCTCAGCTGTGGCGATATAGTCTTCGACAATCGCCTCCAGAATCTGCCTGCTTCGTTGTGAGAGTGTCAGATCAACCATGACACATCCTTTGCCTGTTTCTTTCCCTGTTATCAACCTCAACGGGGCTCTCTTAGCACTCTATAAAGTTGAGTGCTAATACGCCACAAGGTAATCAGCAGGCCTCTATTTGTCAAGGCCATATTCAAACAAACCAGGACGGTACTCAGACGCAAAAACCAGTAAAGAGCTTGCCTGCCGACAAGAAACGCTTTATATATAGTTATTCAAATAAATACAGGAGGATGTTCCCGGTGTCCTGGCAGGCAATCGGCATATTTGATTCCGGAGTAGGTGGCTTAACGGTCTTGCGCGAACTGACCAAAGCCCTGCCCCAGGAAGACACCATCTATTTTGGTGATACGGCACGGGTCCCCTATGGCACCAAGTCACCGGACACCGTTATCCGCTACTCGCAAGAGATAGCCTCATTCCTGATTAAACGGGATATCAAGCTATTGGTCGTTGCCTGCAACACCGCCTCTGCCGTAGCATTGCCAACATTGCGCCGTTCTCTACCGATTCCGGTGGTCGGCGTCATAGAACCCGGCGCAAAGCGGGCAGCTGAAGTAACCCGCAGTGGCGTTGTCGGAGTCATCGGCACCAGCGGCACCATCCGCAGCAGCGCCTATTCACGGGCCATCAAGCGTTTGAATCCGGAGATTTCAGTGCTTGCCAAACCCTGTCCGCTCTTTGTGCCCCTGGCAGAAGAAGGTTGGATCGATAACGACGTCACACTGATGACCGCACGACTCTACCTTGAAGAACTACGTGAGGCACAAGTTGATACACTGGTACTGGGCTGCACCCACTATCCCTTGTTGAAAAAAATTATAGCCGAGGTTATGGGACCTGACGTCACCCTGGTGGACTCTGCCGAAGAAACCGCCCGCACCGTAGCAACCATCCTGCAGGAAAAAAACATGCTGCGCCCTCCGGCAGAACTGGGCAACCACCACTATTACGTCACCGATGTACCAGCCGGCTTTATACGGGTGGGTAACCGCTTTCTGGGTGGCAAACTGGGGGATGTGTACCAGGTTTCACTTGATGACTGCCGGCTCAACACGGAGAAAGACTGATGGCGATACAACACAAGCAACGTATCGGTGCCGATATAGTGGTACCTTTTATTCTGATCGCTTTGGTATTTGGTGGGCTATTCTGGCAAAAATATCAGGAAGCACGACAGCTTCCAGACACGCCACCAGGCAAACAGGGACCGGCCGTGACCAAAAAGATAACGCTCTTTTTTGGCGATGACGAATCCCACCTGGTCCGGGAAGCCCGCGAAGTTGAGACCTGCGAAGACCGCTCCACCTGCCTTCGCTCACTGCTGGAAGAGTTGTTCGTAGGCCCGGTAGGAGAACTGACTGCCGTTATTCCCGAATGGACCACAATTAACAGCGTAAAAATTGAGGACCCTCTCGCCACTGTTGACCTGGGCAAAGACTTTGCTGAATCACTGGAGCCGGGCAGCTCAGCTGAAATGATGGCAGTTTACGCAATCGTCAATACTATCTGCAGTAACATGCCGGAAATACAGCAGGTAAAGATCACCCTTGATGGTGATCAGGCAGCACGCCTGCGTCACCTCGACCTGTCCGAGCCACTGGAACCTGATTACTCCCTGGAGCTACCACCTGCGTCAACACCACCGCAGGGAAAAAAGTAGAGGACACCACCATGCTGCTGGGCTACAACCACAATATCAACTACAAAGGCTCTGTATTTCATATCCAGACCGAAGACAGTGGCGTCAGGAATCCCCACATCATCACCCTGCTGTATCGGGAGGGCGTTATCCTCTGTTCACAAAAAACCAGCTACGCCGATATTCTCAGGATAGACAACCTGGAAGCTGTTGTTGAAGATCTGATGAAGGAACAACACAAAGAAATGCTTCGACGTCTGAAAAGCGGTGAGTTTGACAACAAGGCATTTGGCACCCCCCAGCAAACAGAAGCAAAACCGCAGGAACCAAAGCAAGAAAATTCCGTACCACCGCCGCCAGCCCCACCTGCGGCTACTATTGCAGAAGATATCAACGGCATTGAGCTACTCTTTCAGGAAGCGGTGCAAACAGCACCTCCAAGCGCCGCAGAACCACCTAAAGCAGCCGAGATCCCTGCAAAAAAGCAAGATGCCGTCAGCCTGGATGATGCCATCCTGAATTTCTTTGGCGCATCTAAATAGCAATAACCAGATCTTGACATTTTTTCATACGCAATAAAAAATTTATTGACTCTCTTCCCTACATTTGCTAAATAACTTTTCTCACCAAGCGGGAATAACTCAGTGGTAGAGTGCAACCTTGCCAAGGTTGAAGTCGCGAGTTCGAATCTCGTTTCCCGCTCCATTAAAAAGATATAGGGATTAAGTAGTTAGGCTGAACAATCCCCAGACTGTACCCGGTACTGTACCCACACAGCACCGGGTTTTTTATTTTCTTACCCCTGATAAAGTCCTCACCGTAGTATTCCAGAATGGCCTCTGTGTCCTCTTCAAGCCCTTCCACGTAGTTTCCGTAGACTTCATAGATCATCTGCTTACTGGCATGGCCCATGAGCTTGACGAGCTTCAGAGGGTTAATTCCAATGGTCAGACTCCAGGCAGCAAAGGAATGTCGTGCCGAGTAAGAGGTGACGCTGGGAATCCCGGCTTTATCAACTGCCTTTTTCCAGACCTTGGCAAAATCCGTGCTTTTGAATCTGGTTCCCCGTGGTGTGGTGACCAGGTGCGGGGTAGTTGCACGGTTGATGAGTAGGTCAAGCCGTTGTCTGATTGCCTGGGTGATGAAGACTTTCCGTTTCCGGTAGTTATTTTTGAGTGTTTGCTTTTCTTCCCCAAGAACATAGGAACGGTTCAGATGAATATAATCTCCTATGATGTCTTCTTGTGTCAGTGCTGACAGCTCAGAGGCAATCATGCCGGTCAGGATCATCAGTTCTGCAATGGGACGGTAATGCTCTTCCAAGTTTTCAAGGAACAGGAGCCAGTCATTGAATCTGATGACAGTTCGCTCTTTTGTTTCTGTCTTCGGCAGTTTCTTGTGCAGGTTGTCAAAGGGGCTTTTGATAACCCAGCGGTAATGGTCACAGGCATCATTCCAAATAGCCCGTAACGGTATCAGCAGGTTGATCTTCCTGATCCGTGACAGTGGCTTGCCTTTGTTGGTTCCTGATTTTGCAATCATGGTTTCCGTGAAGGCGAACAATTCCTGTCCACTGATCTGGTAGAAGGTCATGTTCTTAAAGCGGGGAAGTATCCAGGCCACCAATGCTTGTTTATACAGATTCCGTTTACTGGGGGAGCCAAAGGTGGGAAAGATAGTTTTCATCCATTCCTTGGCATAGTCCCCAAACAAGACATGGTGTGGTTCAGGCCGGTACTCCCTGCCCTCCAGATTGGTAAAGAACGCCTTTTCTTTCCTGCTTGCTCCAGGGAATGCTTCAGCAAACTTGAAGGTTCCTTTTTCGATTCGATCCCCTATCCTATCTAGGAAA
>JAJTBI010000148.1 GCA_021286935.1 Geobacteraceae bacterium | reverse complement strand
CCAGCCGAATAGCAGGCGGGCAACCTGCGCCTTTGGGATGCCGATAAAGGCACTTGGTTTGGCCTCAGCCAGACAGGACTTCAGATTTTTGATCCCCAGACCTGGATCAATCAGCACGGGTATCGCCCCCACCTTGAACAGGGCAAAGGTCAGGGCGAAAAACTCTGGAGAGGGGGTAACCATCAGCACAGTACGGGTACCGCGGGTGATGCCGGCGTGGATCAAGCCATGGCAGATCCGGTCAGACAGCTGGTCAAGCTCCTGAAAGGTAAGGCGTTGATTCCCCTTCGGAAAGATGATTGCCGTGGTGCCCGGCTGCTGTTGCGCCATCCTGGGCAGGTGTGCTGCAATATTGACGAAAGCGGGAGTCAGTATGGTGTTCACGCTGGTAGACCGGCCCGGTCCATAAATTCGCTGATCAACGGTATCACGGCATCCTTGCGGTCTTCCAGGATGTAATGCCCAGCCTGCGGAAAACGATGCAGCTCTGCCTTGGGAAAACGGGTCTGCCATTCAGTCAGGAAGTGGTGATCAAAGACAAAATCAAGCTCACCCCAGCAGATCAGCATCGGCAGACCAGCAAACTGGTTGATGCCGTCAGCCACGCTGCAGATCAGGTCATAGTTGCGATCACCCGGTAGCAGCGGGATATCCTGTACAAAGCGTAGGGTGGCAATCCGGTTCTGCCAGGAGTCATAGGGCAGTTCGTACAGCGCCCGTAACTCCGCAGACATCGGGTTTTCCTTACAGCCGACCCAGGCAGCGCCACGGCTGAAGGCATTGAAGCCCCGCACCAGCAGGGTGCCCAGCCAGGTATCACGGCAGATCCTCAGACCTAGGGGAAACGGCTTGGCCTTTGGCAATGGAAAGGCACCGGTATTCAGGATCACCAGTCGGCTGATTCGCTCCGGGTGGCACACGGCATAGGTCATGCCGATCATACCGCCCCAGTCATGTACCACCAGGGTAATCTTCTCGTTCAGTTGCAGGTTGTCCAGCAACTGCTCCAGATCATCCACCCGTTGGGGCAGGGTGTAGTCGTAGCGATCATCCCCCGGTTTGTCAGACAGGCCACAGCCTATATGGTCCGGCACAATACAACGGAAGCGATTGGAAAGCTCCTTGACCAGATTACGGTAGTAGAACGACCAGGAGGGATTGCCGTGGAGCATCACCACCGTCGGCCCCTGGCCTTCATCCAGGTAGTGGTACTTCAGGCCGTTCAGGTCAAGATAGTTGCTTTCGAAGGGATATTCTTTTGCCAAATTTGCGTTTATCACCATTCAATCCCCAGCATCATGCAGTTCAGTCCGCTGCCGATTCCCAGAAATGCAACCCGGTCCCCCGGTAACAGAATATCCCGTTCAACAGCCAGTGCGGCGGTCAGCGGCAGGGAGACCGTGCCCATGTTGCCCAGGAACTCATAGGTGGTGAAGTCCTTGTCAGCTGGCACTCCCAGGGTCTTCAGGATCATACTCTGGTGTGCTGAACCGACCTGGTGGCAGATCACCCGGTCAACCTGTTCTGCCTTCCAGCCTACATGGGGCAGAAACGCCTCCCAGGTGCGACGTCCCAGTTCAACACCATGGTTCATGACATTGACACCGTCAGTGGCCATGGACTGCTGATAGCCACCCTTGCCGTCCGGCCCCACACCCCACAGGCAGAGGTTGTGGTGCTGCGGAGCTGCCTTGGTGATACCGCCCAGCAGCCGGTGGGGGGCGTTGCTGCCAAATGAACCGTCAGTCAGTAGTACTGCCACAGCGCCGGAACCACCGGTTAGGGTGGCCAGGGAATGGGCAAAATGCTGCATGTTACGTTCTTCCAGCATCTTGGCAATCATGACCTCATTGATCTCGCGGGCTGATTCGCAGGAGACCACCAGACCGGCCTTGATCTGGCCCAATTCGATCCGGTTAGCCATATCCAGAATGCCGTTCAGAACCCCTAGACAGGCGTTGGAGAGATCAAAGATCGCAACATCACCGCTGATCCCCAGGCCGTCAGCCACACGGCAGGCGGTGGCAGGCTCAAACTGTTCGCGGCAGACACCGGTGTAGACCAGGGCGCCGATCTCGCTGGCAGCAATACCGGAGCTGAGCAGCGCCTTGCGGGCTGCCATGATGGCGCCATGGGACAGCGGGTAGCCCGGCTCCCACCAGCGCCGTTCGCGGATGCCGGTCAGGGCCTGCAGCTGCCCCGGCGCGATGCGCAGTTCGCGGTAGAGCGGCTCAAGTCGTGCTTCAAGATCACTGCTGGAAACCACCACCGGCGCCAGTTCGTATTCCAACGCCTCAATCACAACCTTCTGATACTTCATCGTATGGATTCCATTCTCACGGTAAAATCAATCATCTGATAGATCAGTTTGCCATCCACGGCCAGGAAACCACTGGCAGTCATCAGCTGCAGCTGATCATCCACGGCAGTGATCCAGGCGGTGACCCGGACCTGCTTGTTTGAAGGCACCACCTGGCCACGGTAGAGCCAGCGGTGCTTTTGCTGCAGGGCCACACTGGAGATGATCGTGCCTTCCTGCCAGCCCCAGCGTTCTACAACCGCAAATTTCAGCAGCTGCTGGAATGACTCCAGCCCCAGGGAGCCGGGAGTCACCGGATCTTCATAGAAATGTGCCTTAAAGAACCATTCATCAGGATCAACCTGCTTGATCCCCTGCAGATACCCCAGCCCAGCCGGACCACCATCAGCCACGTACAGTTCGATCCGGTCGATCATCCGCAACTGCTTGTCCGGGAACGGGGCGTTGGTTGGATAGTCAAGGCTGCGGCCACGGGCAGTTTCCGCCTCTGAGGGTTGATAGGGCTGTGCATCGCGAATACCGACCTGGTTGGCTAACGCCTCTTTTGAAAAGAATCCGAACATGGTCTGACCTTCGTAGAGCAGGCCCTGGCTGTCAGCCACGCTAAAGTCAAACTCCTGGATGATCATGCCGCCGCTGGTGGCTACCTTGGTCATGGTTGCACAGCAGGTCAGGGTGCCACTGCCCGGCGTTACGGGGCGGTGCTGAATCGCACTGCCGCCCAGGTTGCGGAACGAGATATCATTGGGGGTGGTCAGGGCAGAACCCACATAGGCTGCCAGCCAGCCGCAGGGCTGCAGGGCTGCCTCTAAAAGTACACAGAACGGCATGCGGGGTTGACGCTCTACCCCAAAGAACCAGGCATCAGACGGCAGGTCATATTGGGCCTCGGCTGCTGCTCCGGCCTTCATCTGCCATGGCTCACCAGTGACTGCGGTTACCCGGTCCATAAACTGGAACGGCGGGCCGGGGAGACGGGCGATTTTGCGCTGCTGGTCAAAGACCTGGTAACGGTCGCCAAACCCTTCTGAGGGATTACCGTTGCTATAAGCTAATATCTGCTCTTTTGTATAAACAGCTGGTTTGATATAGCTGACCGGACTACTGTTGCGTCCCTGCCAGAGCTGTTCAAGTTGCTGTCTTGTGGTGCCGGTCAGGCGGGCCGACATGCTGGTAATCTCCACAATCGGCTTGCCATCGGCATACATCAGGGCATCCACAATCACATACGGTTCCGGTCGGTAGCCGATCTCGCGGATGGTGACCTCATAGGTAACCACCTTGGTTGTCTCCAGTACCTGGCCACGGCAGCAGAGCTTGCTGGCAACCCCAGGCACCGGTTCCCAGACCCCATGGCTGGCCTCAGCCACCCAGCCGATCCGCAGCAGCAGAATCCGCAGGGTATGCATGCAGCATTCGTACATCAGGGTACCGGGCATGACCCGGTCATCCACAAAGTGGCAGGTGATGAACCAGTCATCCGGGTGAATATCTGCCTCAGCCCGGATCATTCCCTGGCCGTAGCGCCCACCATGGGGAATGATCTCATTGACCCGGTGTACCAAACGCATTCTGCCACCGGGAATAGTCAAGGGCTGCTTGATGCCGAGGCCGCTGAACAGCGGACCAAAACAGCCAGCCAGATCACCCTGGCGCAGTTTATCAAGCTGATCCGCCGTGAACCCTTCACGTTTCAGAGGCACCAGATCCTGCCAGTCAGCCGGTCTCACGCCTGTTGTCGGACGCGGATCAACCAGTGGTCTGACAATCCCTTTGCCAGCCTCAAGGGCTGCTGAGGAGAAGAACCCGGCGCAGCCGTCCCGCATGGAGAGCAGCGGCTCACCAGCCACGGTTGCCTCAAAGAAGAAGCGGAACAGCCAGGTGTCTCCCTGGCGGAAGAACCGCTCGATCCTGATATCATAGTGAATGGTCTCGCCA
>JAJTBI010000147.1 GCA_021286935.1 Geobacteraceae bacterium | reverse complement strand
GGCTCTTCAGCAGAATCTGTGGGTAGCCTCAGGTTCTGGCAGGTTGCCAAGTGTATGATACAAGGCGATTTTCATCACTTCAAAGTTTCTGAAACCGTATGCTTTACGTGACGTCACTTTAGCCTTGTTGTTGAATCCTTCTACGGCCCCCAAGGCAACCTGCCCTTTGGTCCGAAACCAGTTGAGTAACAGCTCCCGATGCGAGCGCAGCATCTTGGCAATCTTCTTCATCGGGATGATGCGTGACCTCATGGTTCTTTTGCACCAAGCATCCAGAAATCTGGCAGCCCAGCCCGCAGTGGCATAGCGCCAGAAGAACTGGAACTCCTCTTTGAGGAGATAGGCCCGGACGGTTTTCAAGTTAATGGCCAGCAGTTCATTCAGCTTGATGCTCTGCTTCTCCGTCAGGTGTTCAGGCCGTTTGAGCAGGCACCAGCGGCTACCGGTCAGCACCGGTTCCTGGCCCTTGGCTTTCAGTTCTCTGGCTTCCGTTGCCCGGACCTTGTCGACAGCTTTGCCGAAGTGGGTCATGACATGGAACCGGTCAAGGATATGCATGGCTTGACCTGCAACCTCGGCGACGATCCGCAGGTATGGCTTCCACATGTCGCTGCAGATGAACCGAAGGTGTGCTGTTTGCTCTTTGCCAAACTCCTTGAAGAACTGCCGCAACGTTTTCTGGGTCCGCTCCTTGCCGACCCACAGCAGGCGTTTGCATCCGGCATCGATCTGGTAAACCAGGGTCAGGTACTTGTGCCCCTTTTTCCAGGCAATCTCGTCGATGCCGATGGCGGTTATGGTGTCGAGGTCGCGGTGGGCCAGTCCCCAGGCAACGGCCATTTTGACCGAGCGGAAGACGTTGTCCCAACTGGTCTGAAACACTTGCCCCACTTCCTTCCACGACAACCGCCTGGCCCAGCGGGCCAGGAACCAGGCATAGGTGGTGGTCAGGTGGTTCTTGCCGGTGGCCCAGGGGACTTGTTCCACCTTCACACCGCAGGATGGGCAACTGACCCGGCGCATGGCGTAGAGGAAGAACACGGCAATGCCCCATAGCGGCACGAACTCAAACCGGCGCACAGGCAAGGTGTCATAGCCGGGACCAGGTTTGCCGCATCTGGAACAGACAGGCTGCCTGTTCTTGCGGGGGCGGATCTCAATGTCAAGGACCGTGCGCTGTCCCTTGTTTCGCTGGTGGACAGCGCCATACACAAAACCTTGATGCGGTTGAACGAAATTCAGTATAGACTTGAGCTGCATCCCGCTCTCCTTGTCTGTATTGGGTTTCTTGGTCGAAACACACAATGACAGATTTGTAGGCGGGATGCTCTATTTCGTTCACCAGGTAGCTGCTCAGACCATCTTCGGCAGGTCAGTTACCCATAAATTCTGCGGAAGAACCGTATCTACTTGATCTGGCAGCCCGCTTTGGGGGCGCCATAGCCCGTACCATCCCGGATCTGCTGGTGGCAGTCCTAATTTTCCTGATCGCCAAGTTTATCATTGATCTACTGAAGACCGTCTTTGAACGGGTTGAACAGGGCAAATTGGAGCTTGCCTGGCTGGACCGGGACACGGTCAGCCCCACCCGACGTCTGATCTCGGCCGGTATCTGGCTCTTTGCCCTGGTAATGGCGTATCCTTACCTACCCGGCTCCGGCACGGAAGCATTCAAGGGGCTTTCGGTGCTGATCGGCCTGATGGTTTCGCTGGGGGCCTCCAGCCTGGTGGGACAGGCAGCCAGCGGTCTGATCCTGATGTACACCCGTACTATCCGGGCCGGTGAGTATGTCCAGATCTCCGGCCACCAGGGGACCGTGATGGAGCTGGGGCTGTTTACCACCCGAATCCGTACCGGGCTTGGTGAGGAGCTGACCCTACCCAATGCCCTGATTCTCGGCAATGTCTCCCGCAATTATTCCCGCACCGTGGGGGATGGCTTTATTCTGGAAACCGGCGTGACCATCGGTTATGACACCCCCTGGCGACAGGTACATGCCATGCTGATTGAGGCAGCACGACGTACCCCTGATGTGCAGTCTGATCCGGGGCCACGTGTGTTCCAGACCGCCCTGTCCGACTACTACCCCGAGTATCGCCTGGCCTGCCAGGTGCTGAGGACAGGACCAACCCAGCGGGCCGAGGTATTGAGTGCCCTGCACGGCAATATCCAGGATGTGTTTAATGAGTATGGCGTACAGATCATGTCGCCCCACTATATGGGTGACCCCCCGGAGGCGAAGATAGTGCCTAAAGAGCAGTGGTATCAGGCCCCGGCCCGGAAAGCAGAGCAGTAATGCAGCAGCCGTATGCACCAGTCAGCCCGCAGGACCCGATTCTTCAGGCATTTGAAAACCTGACCACAGCAAGCGATGATCCCCTGCCGCTGCTGATAGCACTCTTTGATGCGGTGCGGCCTGAGCGCAGTCGCAACCATGCAGAAGCATTACAACAATGGCGCCGGATGCTGCAGTTACTGGAAACGCCGCACTATTATGACGGGTTACGTACTGCACTGCTGACCCTGTTTGCGCAACGCCGCCAGATCTCCCTTTACAGCGAATCCGGCCTGCTGCCCAACACCGGCTTTTTTTCCGAGCTGCACCGCAAGCTGGTACATCGCCTGCTGCCGGAACTGGCAGACCCTGCAGAGCTGCGAGACTGCATCCGGCTGCTGTTTCACCACCCCTACGATGCGGTCTGGATCAACACCATACCACTTGAAGAGCAACTGGCCTTCTGGAAGCTGCTGACCCCACCCTCACCCCGCATGCTGGAACAGATCAGCGAAGCCTGCCTGGTACTGTCCCACCGGATCTGTGCCATGGGGCTTGAACCGGAACTGCTACGGGTACTGCCACAACTGAAGACAGGCCGTTCACCCTTTCTGGCACTGCATGAAGAGCTGGCCTGGTTCACTGCCGAGGCGCTACGGCTTGAAGACGAAACCTCGCCCAACGAGCAGGATAAACGCCACCTGCTGGTACTGGCTGATCAGTGCCACGACGTGGTACGCCGTGCCCATCAACAGGCAACAGCCGTGGCCGGAACCAGCATGTCACTGACCTTTCTGTTGACCAGACTTGAGCAGCATCTGCAGCGGCTGGAACTGTTGATTGAGGTGCTGGCGATCCGGGTACAGACGGTGCCGGACAGCCTGGTGGTGGAGCGCTGGAGCGCCTTTCTGGCTGACGCCGTACAGGGTGAGCTGCGCCGCAACAGCCTGCGGCAACACTTTGCCGATCTGACCGGCCAGATGGCACTGCTGGTCACGGAAAATGCCGCCCGGACCGGCGAGCACTATATCGCCTCTGACCGGCAGGAATGGTGGGGAATGTTGCGGGCGGCAGCCGGGGCTGGGGTAATCATCGCCCTGCTGGCGCTGGTGAAGATCAAAGGGGCTGGTCTGCATCTGCCGATCCTCAGCCAGGGACTGCTTAACGGCCTGATCTATGGTGGCGGTTTTCTGTTGGTGCATCTGCTGCACTTCACCATTGCCACCAAACAACCGGCCATGACCGCTGCCGCCATTGCCGCAACCGTCTCCCAAACCAGGGGAAAGTTACGGGATCAGGAACGCCTGCTGGAGTTAACGGTAAGCACTGCCCGCAGCCAGTTTGCAGCGGTGTTGGGCAATGTTGGTGTTGCATTTCCGCTGGCATTGATCATCGGCCTGATAGCCGGCCTGCTGCAGTATCAGCCGGTATCCCTGGGGAAAGCCCGCTCTCTGGGCCTTGAGCTTAACCCGTTTACCACACTTTCGCTCTTCTACGCTGCCATTGCCGGAATCTGGCTGTTTGTGACCGGCCTGATCTCCGGTTATATCGACAACCTGTCCGCCCACAGCCAGGTTGGCCCACGGATTGCCCGGCTACCCTGGCTGCAGCGGCTGGCCGGCACAACAGGTGCCGAGCGGATCGGCGGGTATATCAGCAGCAATGCAGGCGGCCTGACCGGCAACCTGTTTTTCGGTCTGATGCTGGGAGTTACCCCGGCGGTGGGCCAGATGCTGGGGCTGCCACTGGATATCCGTCACATCGCCTTTTCAGCTGCAAATGTTGGTTATGCCGTATCCACATACAGCTTCATGCAGCAGCCATATCTGTTGTTGTCAGCACTGGCCGGGGTGATACTGATCGGCCTGACCAACCTGCTGGTCAGCTTTTCCCTGGCACTCTGGGTGGCCATGCGTTCACGGGGGGTGCTATTCAGCTCGGTCCGCTCACTCTTTTTACCGCTACGACGCCGTCTTTTCAACCATCCCCTGGAATTTATGCTGCCGGTGGAG
>JAJTBI010000146.1 GCA_021286935.1 Geobacteraceae bacterium | reverse complement strand
CGTTGAGGGAACTACTTGATCTCGAAGTCGGAGATACGATTATGCTGGATAAACCCTGCACCAGCGAACTTATGGTGAAGATTGAAGGGGTGCCAAAATACCAGGGAATACCCGGTATACGGCATGGCAACAAAGCAATGCAGATCAGCGATATTATCTCCAACAAGGGGAGCTCACGTGAACGACAAGCCTGATGCCGCAGAAGCTGAACAGGAACGGAAAAACCTGGAATTCATACTTGATATCCCGCTTCAGGTTACGGTGGAACTGGGGCGCACCAAGCTACTTGTCAAGGATATCCTGCAATTGAATCAAGGTGCAGTGGTTGAGTTGACCAAACTTGCCGGTGAACCGTTGGATATCTTTGTCAACTCAAAACTGGTTGCCAGAGGGGAAGCCGTGGTGGTGAATGAGAAATTTGGCGTCCGCCTGGTTGATATTGTCAGCCCGAATGAGCGGGTGGAGAAAATTTTGTGATCAGGCAGCCTGCCCTGCTGTTTATTTTTTTTGTGGTTGTTTTTCCTGCCTTGGTGCAGGGCGCTGAGGGGCAGGCACAGGCAGGTGGAAGCGATTTCAGTTTCCTTTCCAGTTTTCTTCAGATGATTGCCGCATTAGTGCTGGTTGTCGGTTTGATATTGCTGACGTACTATCTCTCTACCCGCTTGATGCGTAAAATTCCGGCGTTAAAGCCTGGTAACCAACATATCAGAGTGATCGAAGTTCGCGCTTTGGGCCCCCGTAAGGCTCTTGTTTTAGTTGAAGTTGCCGGAGAGTACCTTCTGCTTGCAAGCAGTGGCGATCATCTTAATCTGGTTAAGCAGGTGCCGATGCTTGAAGAAATTGAAGTAATTGATGAACCGCCTGATAGGCTGTCTTTTTTTTCGTTACTGAAGCGTGCAACATCACGTCGTTAAGATGATTAGGCCCGCTCTGGATAGACTATGACCTCTTTTGTTGGAAAACGTTTTTGGGGAATCGCACTTTTGCTGGCTGCAGTCGTTGTCGGTACGGTCACCTTCGCAGCAGCAGCACCGGTTCCATTGCCCGCGCTCAATATTGGTGTGGGTACGGCAACAAAACCCGGCGAAGTAGCGACAACGATTCAGATCTTTTTGTTGCTTACGGTACTCTCGTTGGCCCCAAGCCTGCTGATCATGACCACCTCATTTACCCGCATTGTGGTGGTTCTCTCATTTCTACGGACGGCCTTGGGTACCCAGCAGGCCCCTTCAAACCAGATCATTCTGGCACTATCCCTGTTTTTGACTTTTTTTATCATGACCCCGGTATGGCAACAGGTTGACCGGGATGCCTACCAACCGTACAAGGCAGGCACCCTTTCTCAGGAGCAGGCCTTTGAAAAGGCAACTCAGCCGGTACGTAAATTTATGCTTTCCCAGACCCGCGAAAAGGACCTGGCCCTGTTTGTTAGTCTTTCCAAACAATCACGGCCTAAAAATGCCGATGATATCCCGACCCTTACCATTGTTCCGGCCTTCATGATTTCGGAGCTGCGTACCGCCTTTCAAATCGGTTTTCTGATCTATATCCCTTTTATAGTGGTGGATATGGTCGTTGCCTCAGTGTTGATGTCCATGGGGATGATGATGTTGCCACCGGTCATGATCTCATTGCCATTTAAAATCTTACTTTTTGTTCTGGTTGACGGGTGGGGATTGGTTATCAGTTCTCTGGTCAAGAGTTTTGGTTAGAAAGGAAATGCCATGACCCCCGAACTGGTCGTACAGCTGGCACGTAGAAGTTTTGAAGCAACCTTGCTACTGGCAGCCCCGTTGTTATTATTCAGTCTGGTGGTTGGTCTCGCCATCAGTGTCTTTCAGGCGGTAACCTCTATTAACGAAGCTACACTGGCCTTTGCCCCCAAGATTGTTGCGGTCATGGTTGCCATCATTATATTTTTCCCCTGGATGATGAGCTATATGAGTGACTTTACCCGCGAGATTTATGCATTAATTGCTGTAATGCGGCGTTAGTCAGCTATGTTCCCCTTTGTCTCGCCGCTGCCGAGTCAAGCCGATGTATTTCTGTTTGCCTTGGTGCTCTGCAGGATTGGAGGCCTGTTTGCTGCCCTCCCGCTGTTTGGAGGGCGTCGTCTGCCGACCCGGATCAAAATTGTGGCTGTTCTGGCTATTACGTTGGTCTGCTTCCCCATCCTTAACATCGTGCCCCCTCCCATTCCTGGTGATGCCTTTACCCTTGGGCTGTTGGTTATGCGTGAGATGTTGATTGGGCTCACCCTGGCCTTTATTACCCAGATCATCTTTGCTGCTGTTGAATTCTGTGGTCAGATCATCGGTCTGCAGATGGGCTTCAGTATCTCTTCAGTAATTGATCCTTCCATGGGGAACCAGATGCAGATCATGTCGGTCATGCAGAGCCTGCTGGCCACGCTGTTTTTTCTCCCCCTGAACACTCATAATGTTTTTCTCCGGGATATTGTTGACAGCTTTACGGTCATTCCGCTGGGCGGTTGGAAGATGAGTGAGGCGCTGATACACTTTCTGGTTAAGGCTACCACTGATGTTTTTATTCTGGGAATCAGGCTGGCCGCACCGGTTATGGTTGCCCTGCTTTTAACCAGCGTTGTTCTTGGTATTATGGCCCGCGCTTTTCCTCAAATGAACATCTTTATGGTGAGTTTTCCGCTTAACATCGGCCTTGGGTTCATGGTGTTGGGAACGACCCTTTTGCTCTTTTTTCATGTACTGGAGCTTTCGTATGGCAATCTGGCTGGCCAGGTGGCAACGATCTTCAGGCTGCTTGCAAAGGGGGGATGATTTCTGGCAGAAGACGACGACAAACACTCTAAAACAGAACAACCTACCGGGCGAAGGCTGGAGAAGGCCAGAGAGAAGGGGGCCCCTCCGTCTTCGCAGATGCTCAGTCAGAGTCTTACGCTGCTGGCCGGTATCATCGCCTTGTATCTACTGGGCGGCTATCTGATGAATGGCCTTCAAAGTACTACCGTACAGGTCTATTCCCAGATTGGCAGCTTTGAACTGACTGAGCGGAATGTTTACACCATGCTGCTCAGGATCTTCGGGGTGATTCTGATGCTGATCGCCCCAATTATCTTGACAATTATGGCCACCGGCGTGCTGGCTCATATTGTTCAGGATAATGGGCGTATCGACTTTCAGTGGGAAAGAATCAGCTTTAATATTGATAAGCTCAATTTTATCAGTGGGTTCGGCAAACTGTTTAACAAGGAAGCGCTGGTAGAGATTCTGAAGTCACTGCTGAAGATTTTTGTGATTGGCTGGATCGCCTACCAGGTGCTACGGGATGAACTGCAGAATATCATGGTGCTCGCTGAATCTGATGTGAACGGTATTCTGGCGTATACCGGACATGTTGCATTTAAGATCGTCACCCATACCTGTGGGATTATGATCATTATCTCAATTTTCGACATGTTCTATGTGAAGTGGCGTTATACCGAAAATCTGAAGATGACCAAGCAGGAGGTCAAGGATGAACACAAGGAGCAGGAGGGTAACCCTGAAGTAAAGGGGAAGATCAAGAAGATGCAATTTCAGTCGGCTCGGCGCCGGCTGACCAAAATAATTCCCACTGCAGACGTTGTGATTACCAACCCGACTCACTTTGCCGTGGCGCTAAAGTATGATCGCAGCAAAATGGTTGCACCGATGGTAATCGCAAAAGGGATGGATGAGATGGCCCTTGCGATTAAGGAAATGGCCCGCGAGAATAAGGTTACGCTGGTTGAAAACCGTTTTCTGGCCCGGGAGCTCTATGACCAGGTGGCAGAGAATCAGGAGATTCCAGAATCACTCTATGCTGCTGTTGCCGAAGTGTTGGCCTATGTTTATCGGCTTAAGGGCGCAATGTAATTTTGTAGTGCTTGGCGTCATAATTCAGTCTTTGTCAATATTATGACTTCTGCTGATTGTTGGTGAAAAAAGCTATGTGCTTAACGTGCTGTAATTATAGTGGTGTTCTGGCTGCTGTTCGCGGGATATGACTGAATTTTGACGGCATGAAATCTGCATGCATACGCCATGGGGTAGTGTCAACTGCTCCTGACCCAATGGCCTTTTATGGCCGTAAGGATATGGTTGAACCATGGCAAACGGAACATCTGCCCAGGCTATTGAGCTGAGCAATTTTAGAAAAAATTCTGACATCTATGTTGCCATTGCCCTGATCGGGGTGCTGGCATTGATGATTATTCCTTTACCCGCATTTATGCTGGATATCTTTCTGGCAGCGAATATTACCATTGCGCTTGCCATTCTGCTGGTCTGTCTCTATACCCGCCACCCCCTTGATTTTTCAGTGTTCCCTTCGGTGTTACTGGTCACCACCCTGTTCCGCCTCGCCTTGAACGTGGCCTCAACCCGTCTGATTCTGATGCACGGCCGGGAGGGGGTTGAGGCTGCAGGTG
>JAJTBI010000020.1 GCA_021286935.1 Geobacteraceae bacterium | reverse complement strand
CCAAAGCAGGAGAAAAAATAGATATTAGCGTGAGGGCCACCAGAAAAGGCGACAAAAAGCCAATGGAGGGGGTAAGCCTTGCACTGTTCTCACCACCTGATAATGCAAGGACTATTGCTGTCACAGACAAACAAGGGTATGCCTACTTCTCAGTCACAAAGACTGATATGGGGTCTGGCAACAAAAAATTCAGCGTCGTTATAGACCCAGGTTATAAGAATGAGTCTGACGTTTTTTCAGGAGGTAAAGAGTTTTATATCAATATTTTGCCTGCTGACAACCGAAAGAGTGTGAATATTGACGTCCATGATGTAATCGTTAATTTTGGTGAGAAGGCCTTATTCGGTGCGACAGCAAAATCAGGCAGGGATTTGTTGGTTAAAGACGCAAAACTGGGATTCTCGATTTATAGGATGGACGGTGTTCTGACAAAATATTGTGAGGCGGTTACTAATAACAGTGGGATTGGCGAATGCTCAGTATGGGCCTTTGTGCCAGCAGCCAAGTATAATATTGAGGTGCTATACAATGGGCTCAACACTGACAATGGCTATCTGCCAGCGAAAGGAAAGGGCGTTCTTACAGTCAACAAGGCCTATCGGCCCATCGAAGCTACCTACGATGTCACAACAAAACCGTTTACCCTTATCATCGGTATGGACAATTGGGGCGGACCAGTAACCGGGGAAACATTTACTATTACCCTGGATAAGACCCAAACTTATACCAGGCATGCTGCCAGTGACGGAAAATTCTGGCTCGAAGACAAGAATATCCACGAAGGGATGTCGGTAGTCATTGAGTTTGCTGGTACGTACATGCTGAAGCCAGCCAAATATACTGGAATGATCCAGGGAGGGAAATTGGTTGGTTCTTCTATCCAGGTGACCGAAACACCCCGCTCAAATTAAGCGGGGTATATTTCAGTCGGGGGGGCAGCATTCTGTCATCCTATGTAAAGTGCGACATAGAGTGGAAAGTGTTTGGAGCCTCTGGTTTGCCCGCTTGTCAAAGGAGTCGCTAACGTGGTAAGAAGAGCCTGCCTCGCAAAGATCATTGCGAGGCCTTTTTATCGAAAGAGGATGCCATGACCAAAGAATTGACAATCGGATCGGTTAAAATGGGGGGCGGACGTCCGCTGGTGCTGATTGCCGGACCCTGTGTGATTGAGAGTGAAGAGGCAACGCTGCGTCATGCCGAGCGGCTGATGACCATCTGTAACGGCCTGGGGATGCCGCTGATCTTCAAATCGTCCTACGACAAGGCCAATCGGACCTCCATCAATGCCTTCCGTGGTCCGGGCATGGATGAGGGGCTGAAGATCCTGGCCAAGGTCAAGGAAAGTCTGGGTATTCCGGTGCTTTCTGATATCCACTCCATTGAGCAGGTGGCTCCGGCTGCCCAGGTGCTGGACGTGTTGCAGATTCCGGCCTTTCTCTGTCGTCAGACCGATCTGGTGATTGCGGCAGCCAAGACCGGCAAGGTGGTCAATGTTAAAAAAGGGCAGTTTCTGGCCCCCTGGGATATGCGTAATGTGGTTGGCAAAGTTGCGGCTTCCGGCAATGAAAATATCATCCTGACCGAACGTGGAGCCTCCTTTGGCTATAACAATCTGGTGGTGGATATGCGTTCTTTCCCGGTTATGCGCTCCTACGGCTATCCGGTGGTGTTTGATGCCACCCATAGCGTACAACTGCCAGGCGGGCAGGGGGAGTCATCCGGCGGTCAGCGTGAGTTTGTGGAAACCCTGTCCCGGGCTGCGGTTGCCACCGGTATTGACGGCATCTTCATGGAGGTACATGAAGATCCGTCCTGTGCCCTGTGCGACGGCCCCAACTCTATCCCCCTTGCCGAGCTTCCTGCCCTGTTGAAGCGTCTGCAGGCCCTTGATGCGGTGGTGCGATGAGTATTCTTGATGAAGGACGCAAGGTTATCCAGGCTGAGGCCGCAGCGGTGGCGGCACTTGCAGGACGTCTGGATAGTTCCTTTGAAAAAGCGGTCCAGATGATTCTTGCCAGTTCTGGCCGGGTGGTGGTCAGTGGCATGGGCAAGTCCGGTCTGGTTGGTCAGAAGATCGCTTCTACTATGGCCTCAACCGGCACTCCGGCCTTTTTTCTGCATCCTGCAGAGGGGATTCACGGAGACCTGGGCATGATCATGACCGGCGATGTGGTGATCGGCATATCAAACAGTGGTGAGACCGAAGAACTGCTGCGGATTCTGCCGGTTATCAAACGTCTGGGGGCCACTCTGATTGCCATGAGCGGAAATCCTGCCTCAAATCTGGCCCGTTCAAGTGATGTCTTTCTCGATGTTTCTGTTGCAGAAGAGGCTTGTCCGTTGGGTTTAGCACCAACCTCTTCGACCACCGCCACCCTTGCCATGGGGGATGCCCTGGCTGTAGCACTGCTAGTGGAGCGGGGCTTCAAGGCTGAGGATTTTGCCATCTTCCACCCCGGTGGTTCGCTGGGCAAGAAGCTGTTGCTGCGGGTAGAGGATCTGATGCATGGCGGCGATGCTATTCCGCTGGTGCCGGAAGAAATGCTGATGAAAGAGGCGCTGTTTGTGATGACCTCAAAAGGACTGGGTGTCGTCGGTGTTACTGACGCGCAGGGCTCTTTGCTGGGGGTTATTACTGATGGTGACCTGCGGCGCTGTCTTGAGCGGAGTGAGGATATCCTGCACAGTTCTGCCGGCAGCCTGATGCGTCGCAATCCCAAGCGGATTCTTCGCAGAGAGCTGGCAGCAGCAGCCCTGCAGATGATGGAGCGTTTTTCAATTACGACCCTGTTTGCTTTTGAAGATGAGCAGAGTCAGGCTCCCTGCGGTGTGATCCATCTGCACGATATCCTGAAGGCAGGCATTGCGTGAACGAAAAGCTCAAACATATAGAACTGCTGCTGCTGGATGTGGATGGCGTGATGACCGATGGCAGGATCATCTGGGACGCCAACGGAACCGAGATCAAGTTTTTTAACGTCAAAGACGGTCACGGCATCAAGCTGGTGCAGCGGGCCGGTATTCAGGTGGGCATCATCACAGGACGTGTCTCTCCGGTGGTTGACCTGCGGGCAAAAGAGCTGGGGATCGAGATCCTCTATCAGGGCTCGTTGCGTAAGCAGGAAAGTTACGAAGAGATCAAGCAGCGTACAGGCCTGTCAGATCACCAGATCGCCTACATGGGGGATGATGTGATTGATGTGCCGGTCATGCGGCGGGTTGGCTTTTCTGCTGCCCCTGCGGATGCTCTGCCAGAGGTTCTAAAGGTGGCTGATTATGTTGCCTGTGCCAGAGGCGGGTGGGGCGCTGTGCGAGAACTGTGCGACCTGTTGCTGAAAGGTCGTGGTATGTGGCAGGAACTGGTCGTGGACAGGTACGAATTGTGATTATACAATCTCTGTGCCAACAGGGGTGTTACAGGCGGTTATCCGCTGGACAGCCAGCCGGCCCAATGCTATAGTGCATTCATGCAAATGCCGAACACAAGGCAAATCAGGCGGATTCTGGCAGTAGTCATCGTAGCCTCAACTGTTGCTTTGGTGGCAGCTATTCTGTTCAGGCAGTTCCGTTCAACTCCGCCTGAAACAGCCTCAAAACCAATCTCCCCTGAAGTTGATATGTCTCTTTCCCAACTGACCTTTTCTGAAATGAAAGGTAATAACAAACTCTGGGATCTGACTGCTGAACGTGCTGATTATGATAAAGAAGCCGCATTGGCAAAGCTGACCGGGGTCAAGACCGAGATCTATGATGGCAAGGCCGGTGGAGTGACTATCACTTCAAAGACAGGCAGGTATCATGAAGCTCAGCACCTGGTCGTCATGCAGGAAAAAGTGCATGCCGTAACGAAAAAAGGGATGGTTTTTGATACCGAGCTGCTTGAATACCGTTCCGGGCCAGGTGTGGTGCTCACCAACCGTCCGGTAAAGGTTGTTGATGGAAGGCTTACATTAACAGCCCAAGGGATGGAGATGACACTGAATGATGAAAAAGTCCGTTTTCAGGGACCAGTGAATGCAGTTATCGAGGGAACACATGCGAAGCATTAAACGGACCGTGCTGTTACTGTTGCTTGTCTGCCTGTTTGGGGTGCTGCCTGTCTTGGCTGCTCCGCAGCAGGCAGCCGGGCCTTCGTCAAAGCGGGATCGATCTTCAAAGCCGATCAATGTCAAGGCAGATGAACTGAAGGCAGATAATAAAGGCAAAACCGCTATTTTTACCGGACGTGTGGTGGCACGCCAGGAAGATGTAACCATTTATTCCGACAAATTGATCATTTATTACGGTGAAAAGGATGATCAGGTAGACAAGATTGAGGCGATTGGTTCTGTCCGGATTCTGCAGACCAACCGGGTGGGTACGGGCGGTCATGGCCTGTATGAAAGCAAGGAAGGCAAAATAACTCTTTCTATTAATCCCAAGGTTACGCAGGACAAGGATTCTGTGACCGGCAAGGTGATTGTGTATTATCTGGATGAAGACCGCAGCGTGGTTACCAGTGGTGAAAATGCCAGGGTTGAGGCGGTTATTCACCCCAAACCGGGCAGTGGACCGAAAAAGAATGACGCAAAAAAACAGCCATAGCAGAAACCTGCGTGCTGAAGGACTTTGCAAGACCTACGGTAATCGACAGGTGGTGCGTGGTGTCAACCTGACGCTTGACTCAGGCCAGGTCATTGGTCTGCTTGGCCCCAATGGAGCGGGTAAAACCACAACCTTTTACATGGTCGTAGGCTTAACAAGGCCTGACGGTGGTCAGGTCTGGCTGGATGGTGATGACATTACTGAACAACCGATGCATCAGCGGGCACGGCGTGGCATCAGTTACCTGCCTCAGGAGGCATCGGTCTTTCGGAAGCTGTCAGTACGTGACAATCTGCTGGCGATTCTTGAAACTGTTGAGGATGATCGTGAACTGCAGCAGCATCGTGCTCAGGAGCTGCTGGAAGAGTTTGGTATTACCCATATTGCAGATTCAAAGGGATTTGCGCTTTCAGGTGGTGAGCGCAGACGGGTTGAAATAGCCCGGGCCCTGATCACCCGTCCGGCTTTCATTCTGCTGGATGAGCCGTTTGCCGGCATAGACCCGATAGCGGTAGCGGATATTCAACAACTGATTTTCGGGCTTAAAAGCCGTAATATCGGTGTACTGATTTCAGACCACAATGTTCGCGAAACCCTTGGTGTCTGCGATGCCGCCTATATTGTGAATGCCGGTGAGGTGCTTGAGTTTGGCACCCCTGAACAGATTGCAGAAAGCAAAAAAGCCCGCGAGATCTATCTGGGCGAAGATTTCAGACTTTAGAGGCAGCAAGGAGCAGCTATGGCGATGGAGATGCGCCAACAACTGAAGATGACGCAGCAGCTGGTGATGACGCCACAGTTGCAGCAGGCCATCAAGCTGCTTCAGATGACCAGGATAGAACTGCAGGATGTGGTCCGTCAGGAGCTGGAAGAGAACCCGATTCTGGAGGAGTCTCCAGAGCTGGATGAGGTTCGTGATGGTGAATCACTTCTTGAGGTTGTAGAAGTAGAGCTTCCTGATGAAAATCTGGCCACAGGCGAGACTTTTCAGGAGGTTGCTGCTGGTGAAGATACCCTGCGCGATTGGGATAGCTACCTTGATGGCTATAACTACACCTCGGGTGAACAGTCAGGGGATGAGGATGATAAGCTTTCCTTTGAAAACCTGCTGACCCGCAAAGGCACGCTGTTTGATCACCTGCACTGGCAGTTGCAGATGGGCAACTACAGTGATGAAGAACAGCAGATTGGCGAAGAGATTATTGGTAATATCGACGATGATGGATTTTTCCGCTCCACCATTGCCGATATCGCCATTGTGTGCAACGCCCAGGAACAACTCGTTGAAGCAATGCTGCTGCGGATTCAGGAGTTTGACCCCAGCGGTGTCGGTGGCCGTTCGTTACAGGAGTGTCTGCTGATCCAGGCCCGTAGTCTGGGGATGGAAGGAAGTGTAGTCGAAGCGATCCTGTTACGTCATCTGGCGGACGTGGAGAACCACAACTACAAACAGATCGCCCGTTGTCTGAAGGTTGATCCTGAGCAGGTTCTGGCGGCTATTCGGGTAATTGCCGGTTTTGATCCACGGCCAGGCCGTCTGTACAGTAGTGATGAGGTGCATTACATCTCTCCTGACATCTTTGTGCATAAGGTGGGGGATGATTATGTGGTGATGTTGAATGAAGAAGGCCTGCCAAACCTGCGGCTGTCGCCCTATTACCTTGATGCCAAGGCCGGTGGCGGTATGGATGCCAAGACGCAGGAATATGTCGGCGACAAGAAGCGGGCCGCTGAATGGTTGATCAAGAGTATTCAGCAACGCCAGCGCACCATCTTCAGGGTGGCCAAGAGCATTGTCAAGTTTCAGCGGGAGTTTCTTGAGCAGGGGGTAGAGGGGCTGCGTCCTCTGGTGCTACGGGATGTGGCCGAGGATATCGGTATGCATGAGTCCACCATCAGTCGGGTCACCACCAATAAGTATATGCAGACTCCGCAGGGACTGTTTGAGTTAAAGTACTTTTTTAACAGTGGGCTTTCAACATCAGATGGCGATTCAGTTTCTTCAGAGAGTGTCAAGAACCGGATCAAGGCGATTATTGACAAAGAGGATGTTGCCAAACCGCTTTCAGATCAAAAAATTGCTGAAATGCTGTCTGATGAAACCGTCAATATTGCCCGACGGACGGTAACAAAATACCGTGAAATGCTGCGTATCGGATCGTCGTCTGAACGACGGCGACATTTCTGATATAATTACCAAAGAGGGACTATCCACGAAGGAGGACAAACCATGCAAGTATCGACAACTTTTCGGCATATGGAACAGAGTGAGGCGCTGAAAAACTACGCAGAAGAAAAACTTGAGCGGGTTGCAAAGTATATTGATGAACCGATAGCAGCTCAGGTCTATTTTACGGTGGAGAAGATCCGCCACATTGTTGAGATTGTAATCTCCGGCCGGGGGATCACCACCAAGGCGTCAGAGGCAACCAACGATATGTATGCCGCAGTTGACGCAGTTCTGGACAAAATTGAGCGTCAGCTGAAGCGTTACAAGGAAAAACTGAAGGCTCACAAGCCTGCTGGCGACAACAATGGACGTACCATGTCCAAGAAGGTGTTCCAGGCTGAGAGCATCGAGACCCATCCTGAGCCGGTTGTTATTACCACCAAAACCGAGACTGCAAAGCCGATGGCAGTGGAAGAGGCGGTTATGCAGATGGATCTGCTGCACAAAGATTTTCTGGTCTTCACCGATGCTACTTCAGGTGAAATCAGTGTTCTGTACCGTCGCAAAGACGGCAACTTTGGCCTGATCGAGCCTCAGCGGGGCTAACGGTCTGCTCCCGGGAGGGTGTTATGCCTTCCCGGGGCATACTAACCACGAACAGTGGACAGTATTACCCTATCCATACAGGATTTGCTCGATGAGAAGGAATATGGTCTTGATCTGCGTTTGATTGCAGGGGCCAAGGGCCTGGACCATCGGGTTAGTTCGTCACGTATTCAAAAGCCTGGATTGGCGCTGACCGGTTATACCCAGCATCTGCATCCCGCAAGGATTCAGGTGCTGGGTAATACCGAGATATCCTATTTATCCCAACTAACCGAAGAACGTCTGTATGACAATACGCAGGCACTCTGCGCATTTCCTATTTCCTGTTTTATTGTTACCAAAGGCCTGACGCCACCTGCGGTTTTTCTTGCAATTGCTGAAGAACACAGCATTCCGGTGCTGGTGTCGCCCCATCAGTCGTCAACTTTCATCTCCTTAATAACCAAATTTCTTGAAGAGCAGCTGTTGCCCACCACCCATCTGCATGGGGTGCTGGTGGATGTGCTGGGGGTTGGCATTCTGTTGACCGGTAAGAGCGGTATCGGCAAGAGTGAATGTGCCCTTGATCTGGTTATTCGTGGCCATCGACTGGTGGCTGATGATATGGTCTTTATCCGTAAAAAGATGCCGGCCAGCCTGGTTGGTCAACCAGAGCAGCAGATCCAGCATCTGATGGAAATTCGCGGACTGGGTATCATCAATATCAAAGATCTGTACGGCGTATCGTCTATCCGTGAAAAGAAGATTATTGATCTGGTGCTTGAACTGATGGAGTGGGATCCGGCACAGGAATATGATCGGCTGGGGATTGATGACAAGACCACCAGTATTCTCGGGGTGGAGCTGCCACATTTGACTATCCCGGTCAGACCGGGACGCAATCTTGGTTCAATTATCGAGGTTGCTGCCCGAAATTTTCTTCTCAAGGGAATGGGGTATCATTCGGCAAAGGATTTTCAGCAGCGGTTGCTGGACCGGATGGAAGTCCGTCACCTTGGCGATGAAGTGGAGTAGCTGATGCGGATCGTGGTTATTACCGGTATGTCCGGCTCAGGCAAGTCAACTGCAGTACGGGCTTTGGAAGACGAAGGCTTTTACTGTATTGATAACCTGCCGGTCCGGCTGTTTCGTCAGTTTGTGGAGCTGATCGAAAAGTCCGGCGATACCTTTAAAGGGGTCGTTCTGGTTACGGATATTCGAGGCCGTGATCTCTCCACTGGAATTGTCGAGTCATTCCGCGAGCTGCGTAGTGTAGGCCATGAACTGGAAGTCCTGTTTTTTGACGCATCTGATGAAGTGCTGATCAGGCGCTTTGCTGAAACCCGTCGCCGCCACCCGGCTGATGAACACTGTACGGTTCCTGAAGGAATCAGGATTGAGCGGGAGCGGCTGGCCGCGCTACGTCAGAATGCTACACTGGTTATTGATACCTCAGAGTTCAATGTACATCAGTTAAAAGAACAGGTGATCCGTATTATTAAAGGGGAACAGGGGAGTAGCCATTTTACCGTGGAGGTCATCTCCTTCGGCTTCCGATATGGTGTGCCACTGGATGCAAATCTGGTAATGGATGTCCGCTTTTTGCCAAACCCTCACTTTGTTCCTGAACTACGTCCCTACAGTGGCCTTGAGCCGCAGGTACGGGATTTTGTGCTTGAACAGCAGGATACAAAGGTGTTTCTTGATCAGTTTTTGTCGTTACTGCAGTTCCTTATTCCGGCTTATCGCCGTGAAGGCAAGAGCTACCTGACCATTGCCATCGGCTGCACTGGCGGTCGCCATCGTTCGGTGGCCATTACCCAGGCCGCTGCATCACGTTTTGAGGCGCTTGGTCTTAAGGTGCGTATCAGTCACCGTGATATTGAGAAGGGATAGTACATCATGACAGGACTTGTTGTTGTAACTCATGCAGGGCTTGCTACATCATTGATTGCTGCTGCAGCCATGATAACCGGTAACAGTGATGGTTGTGAAGGAGTTGAATTACATGCGGATGACCCTGCAGATGGTCTGGTTGCCCGCATTGCAGAAGCGTTGAAATCCGTTGGAACCGATGGAGCTATCATCATGACTGATATGTTTGGTGGTACCCCTTCAAATGCGGCTATGTCCTTTCTACAGGAGGGTAAGGTTGAGGTGGTGACCGGGGTTAATCTGCCGATGATGGTGGAGTTCTTTTCAAGACGTGAACGGTTGACGCTGGAGGAACTCTGCGCTTCTCTGCTGCGCTGTGGACGTGAAAGCGTGATCATAGCTGGCGAATTTCTAAAATAGAACAGGTGCCAACATGCAACAGCAGGAATTTGAAATTGTCAATAAATTAGGGCTGCATGCCCGCGCATCAGCTCTTTTTGTCAAGACCGCCAGTAAATTTCAGTCTGAAGTGAAACTGGCCCGGGAATCGGTTGAGGTGAATGGCAAAAGCATTATGGGAATCATGATGTTGGCTGCCTCAAAAGGGACCAAGATCCGTCTGACCGTGGAAGGACCGGATGAAGAAGAGGCAATGCAGACTATTGGTGCGCTGATCGTTGATGGGTTTGGTGAAGAGTGACCCTGCTGCCATTTACGTATATGGCTGTTTTTGTTTTTCTGTTTGGGGCTGCAATCGGGTCATTTCTGAATGTCTGCATTTATCGCCTTCCCCTTGATCAATCGATTGTCAGTCCCGGTTCCCGTTGCATGTCTTGTGGGGCTGTGGTGCGCTGGTTTGACAATATTCCGATCATCAGTTGGCTGGTGTTAAGAGGGCGTTGCAGGGGGTGCGGTGCCGGCTTCTCAATTCGCTATCCACTGGTGGAGTTGCTAACAGCCTGCCTGTTTCTGCTATTATTTTTGCGTTTTGGTCTGAGTATTTCTTTCGCTATCTATGTCCTGCTCGTTGTTGCCTTAATTGTTATCACCTTTATCGATTTTGATCATCAGATTATTCCAGACGAAATTTCTCTTTCAGGTGTTGTTCTGGGATTTCTGGCATCATTTTTCCTACCGGAACCGGGCTGGGCCTCCTCTCTGGCAGGTATTGTTGTTGGCTGGGGCAGTCTGGCTCTGGTGTTTTACGCCTATCTCTGGCTGACCGGACGGGAAGGTATGGGAGGTGGAGATGCCAAGTTGCTGGCCATGCTGGGTGCCTTCCTTGGATGGAAAGCCGTGCCGTTTATCATCTTTATCTCATCTCTGGTTGGATCAATTGTTGGACTTTCATTGATGGCACTGCAACGTAAGGGGCGTCATTTGGCCATTCCGTTTGGTCCGTATCTGGCCATGGGGGCAGTCCTTTATATTTTTTATGGTCCTCAGCTGATTAACTGGTATCTCCGTCTGGGTAAGTAACTGATGCGCACGGTGCGGCCAAGCCTCACGTTTTCCATCCTGGCCTCGCTGGCCTGCCTGCTTATTCTTACCTGGCTACTCTTCAGCCTGCTCGCCTTTAAAACCGCTGAAAATGATCTATATGCCCAAAAGGGTGAGCATGCCCGTATGTTGCTATCCACCTTTGTCAACCAGCTGCCGGATCAGTTACCTGGTTTTCCGGAAGGAATGCTGCCGCTTAATACCTCTGCTGCAATTTATGCCTCAAAACTTTCGGAAGAACGATCCTTTGAACGGCTAACCCTGCTGGATAAGGCAGGCAAGGTTATTTACAGCGTTGGCAGGGACGGAAGTGACCTTTATCGTCCCTTTTCCTTGCCGGGTCGACAGGTGGAAGAGAGTGGTATTGCTGCTGATGGGGGGATGTTGATCCGATCAGTTCAGGTGATCCGTAATGGTGAACAGGTTGGACGGGCAGGATTGATTCTATCTTTGGCTGATGAACAGCGCCGGATTAAGCGAACCAGACAGCTGCTGATGTCCTATTTTGCCCTTGATTTTATTTTATTGCTTGGTTTGGGTGCCTTTGTACTGTCTAAAATCGTGGTAACACCGGTTAATCGTTTGCTGTCAGCAACAGAGAAGATTACTGATGGAGTGTATGGCCATCAGCTGAAAGTTACCGGTTCTCTGGAACTGGCCCGGCTGGCAGACTCTTTCAATGCCATGTCCAGTGCCCTTGAGCAGAAGCAGCATGAGGTAGCCTCTCATGTTGCTATGCTTGAGCAGGTCAATAGTGATCTGCAATTGGCCCGTGAAGAGGCGGTACGCTCGGAAAAAATGGCATCAGTCGGTCTACTGGCTGCCGGTACAGCCCATGAGATAGGTACGCCACTGGCCTCGGTAATGGGGTATGCAGAAATACTGTCTCAAGAACTTGAGCATAACCCCGCACAGGCAGACTACCTTGCACGTATTATGGATAGCTGCGGTCGGATTGACAGAATTGTCAAGGGATTGCTCGAGTATGCACGTCCCAAACAGGCGGTCTGTGAAGAGGTGGATTTGCTGGCGATTGTTCAGCAGACAGTTGAGCTTCTACAGCATCAGGGTATGTTTAAAGGGGTGCAGGGATCACTGACTTCAACAGGTCAGATTTCTCGATTGATGCTAGATCCCCATCAACTGCAACAGGTGCTGATTAACCTGCTGATTAATGCAAGTGATGCCATGCCGAACGGGGGAGTGCTCAGGCTGGTCGTCAGGCAGGAACCTGATAAAAACATGCAGCTGCTTGAGGTGTGGGATTCAGGAACAGGTATTGCGCCTCAAAACCTTGGCAAGCTGTTTGATCCATTTTTTACTACCAAGGATCCTGGTAAAGGCACTGGCTTGGGGCTTGCCATATCTGCCCGCATTATTGAAGGTTTTGGTGGAAAAATTACGGTGCAGAGCAGTGTGGGCAAAGGTAGCTGTTTTGTCATTCATTTGCCGGTGCATATGAAGGGGAACACCGAATGAAGCAATCCCACATCCTGATTATTGATGATGAAGATAACCTGCGTCACATGCTGTCGGTCATGCTGCAAAAACAAGGATATCTTGCAGATACGGCAGGTGGGGGGAACGAGGCGTTGGAGATGCTTGCAGGCCATGCCTATGACTATATCCTGTGCGACATACGCATGCCCGATATGGATGGCAGGGAGTTTCTGCGTCAAGCTATAAAAAGGGGGATTACTGCCCCGATTGTCATGATGACCGCCTACGGTGCGGTAGATACCGCTGTCGCGTGTATGCAGGAAGGCGCCTATGATTTTATTTCAAAACCGTTCAAGCGGGATGAAATTGTCATTGTTTTGAAAAAAGCAGAAGAACGAGAGCGTTTAAAAGAGGAAAACCAGACTCTGAAAGCCGAAGTGGCCGGTAAAAATTCATTCTGTGGGATGATTGGACGCAATCCTGCCATGCTGACTCTGTATGATCAGATCAGACGGGTGGCGGGCCTGAAAACCACGATATTGATCCAGGGTGAATCAGGGACAGGAAAAGAACTGGTTGCCCGGGCTTTGCACACCAGTGCCTGCCGCCATGACAAGCCGTTTGTGGCGGTCAACTGTGGCGCTATTCCAG
Organism: Geobacteraceae bacterium; assembly: GCA_021286935.1. GTDB lineage: Bacteria > Desulfobacterota > Desulfuromonadia > Geobacterales > Pseudopelobacteraceae > Trichlorobacter. The sequence continues at coordinate 26,745 of JAJTBI010000020.1, read as the reverse complement.
AAACAATGCTTGAAGCTGAGCTGTTTGGACATGTTAAAGGTTCCTTCACCGGTGCTACTGCAGACAAGGCAGGTCTGTTTGAACAGGCTGACGGTGGTACGCTTTTTCTGGATGAGATCGGTGAGATGCCACTTGCTCTACAGGTGAAGTTATTACGGGTACTGCAGGAAAATGAGGTGCGTAGGATTGGGGCGTCAACGTCCCGCAAGGTTGATGTACGGGTGGTATCTGCTACGGCCCGTGATCTACAAACTGAAGTCGCTACCGGACGCTTCAGGGAGGATCTCTATTTTCGTCTGAATGTATTTTCGCTGCATATCCCTCCTTTACGGGATCGGGTTGATGATCTTCCCTTGCTGGTACAGTATATTGTTAGAGATTGTGCCGCCAGAATCGGACGAGAGCCGGTCCCGCGTGTGACTCCAGAGGCATTACGCCGTCTGATGTCTCACAACTGGCCCGGTAATGTGCGCGAACTGGAAAACGTCATTGAGCGGGCACTGGTGCTTTGTGATGGTGACCAGCTTGCCGCCACCTGTCTGCCGGATGGGACTGCCCCGGTAATCGTAGAATCGTCATTGCACACAGACAGTGACGAAAATCTCTCAATCAAGCTGGCTGAACGGGTTATGGAAATGGAGTTAATTGGTAAGGCGCTTGCCAAGACCGGCGGTAATCGAACTCATGCTGCCAAAATCCTTGAAATCAGCCACCGTGCCTTGCTGTATAAGTTGAAGGAGTACGGTCTGGAGTAATTGTGATTGATGAATGTTGGTAGGACATTCTGAAGCGGAAACATGCGTGTTGCGTGCTCAGCAAAAATTGCGGGGAATAGATTTAACCTGAAATATCTGGCTATGAAAAAAATGCATAGACGGACTTTGGGTGTTAATTTGTGCTAGTAAAAATAGAGTGTTAACCCTTTATCGTGCGTGCGGCATTTTTCTTGCTTCTTCCTCTCCGAGAATAACTCCCATTGAAAGGTTTTGTATCCAATGATGCGCATTATGCTGACTGCCATATCCTTGATTCTGTTATCAGCTGTATCTGTATTTGCTATGCCTGCCGCCAAAGACGGCTGCGGTACAATGGAATGCTCCAAGTGTCATTCTCTGACGGTCAAGGAGGCTGCTGAACTGCTTAGCTTTGCTGGTGTCACGGTAAAATCTGTCAAGCCAGCACCCAGCCATGGTATGCATGAAGTCCTTTTCCAAAAGGATGGCGGGCTGGGGATTGTATATATTGATTATGGTAAAAAACACCTGATTCAGGGCATGATCATTGATCTGAAGACCAAAGAACCGGCAGTTATGGCCCATGAAAAAGATATTCCCCGGCCAAAGCAGTTTACTGGCCTTGATCCCAAATTAATACCAGCTCAGTACGCCATCATAATGGGTAATCCTAAAGCAGCTAAAAAGCTCTATGTCTTTACTGACCCTGACTGCCCCTATTGCCGTACGCTGCATCCTGAACTGCAAAAGCTTGAAAAATTGATGCCTGATCTGGCTATTCATATCATGCTGTATCCTTTGCAACAGTTACATCCTCAGGCGTATGACAAAGCGCGGGTGGTGCTGTCTACCAAAAGCCGTAAAAACCTTGATCTTGCCTTTGAAGGCAAGGAGTTGCCGCAACCAAAGGGTGATGAGGGGAAGGCCAGCATAGATGCTGTGATACAATTTGCCCAGGAACAAGGGATTAATGGCACCCCAATGATACTCATGACCGATGGAACGTTGTATCAGGGACAGCGTACGGCTGAGGCTGTTATGGCTGTTTTAAAAGGGCAATAGCTCTACTGAGGAACAAGATGGGAGAAAGCTGTATTTAATTGAGAAAGACAGTTAATTTAAGCTTTTTTACATATCTTGTGTTTGCTTAACTTGCTGCTATTAACAACTTATATTCGAGGAGATGCTGTATGAAAACGGTATTGCTTCTATCTGGTCTTGTGCTGGTATTTATAACAACTCTTAACTTGAATGAGTGTGGAGCAATCGTTGCAAGTTATGATACGCAGCAGCAATTAGCGGATGAGACGCTAACTGGAACGTATCAGGGGTATAAAAACCAGACCGTTGTCATGCAACTTAAAGATGGAACGCGCAGGTCTTACCCTTTCAAGGCAGATGAAACACTTTTGGGGATTATCTCTAAAACCCGCCTTGCCAGGCAAGTGACCATTACGGTTAAAAAAGGCGTGGTTGTCCGGTTTGAGGAGGTGTCCAGATGAAGAACCTATTCTCGGTAGTTATCTCATTACTTGTATCTCTCATGTGCAGTGCAGTAGCCTTGGCTACAGTCCCATCGGTTTATTCGACCACTCCTGGATTATCTGCAACAAACGTTGCTCTTACTAGCACAGTGCAAGTAACCTTTAATACAGCAATAAAAACATCTACTATAACAACATCTTCCTTTTATATTGTAGATGCTGTGACTAACACTCAGGTGGCGGCTGCCAATGCAGTTGCATCAAATAGCAATAAGACATTTACTATTACCCCCACGTATCCTCTTTCGCCCTGTATGACATATACAATGATTGTCAAAACTACAGTAAAAAGTAATGATACAAACACGTCCCTGGCAGCACAGTTTTCGAGAAGTTTCAGTACGGTTTCCTCTGCAACTGCTCCTACGGTTGTTGGAAGGGTGCCGGCTGCAGGGGCAACAGGGGTTTCTGAATCAGGTCCAATCATGGTTTCTTTTGATAGAATGATGGCTACTCCAACTATTGACGCAACGGTTTTTGGTCTTGATAACGGGGCCACCGGAAATATCACATTCAGCACCGTAGCTAATAGTACTACGGCAACTTTTACACCATCTCCAAATTTAATTTCTTCGACTCTTTACACTGCAACGATGGGTACCGGTGCAACAAGCATGTGTGGTGTTGCGATGGCAGCTCCTAATGCGTGGTCTTTTACTATCCGTGATAGTGCGGCTCCGTATGTAACGTCGACAGTTCCCTCAAATAGTGCCGCAAATATAGCTCGTTCAACTCCGATAACCATTAATTTTAGTGAGGCAATGCAGACGTTAACCGGAGCCAATATAAGTGTACTGGATGGTGTGACTCCTGTTGCGGGAACAGTAACATTTGATGCTGTCAGCAAGCTTACGGCTACGTTTACCCCAACTGCAGCACTAGCATATAATAAGGTTTATACGGTTTCTGTTTCTGGCGCTAGAGACCTTGCAAGCAATGTAATGGCCCCCAATCCCTATACATTTTCTTTTACCACCGTTGCTGAAGAAATTATGCAGTATTGCAACATTCCGCCCTTTGTCTCTACAAACGTTATGCAGCCCAATGTGTTGTTGATTATGGATAACTCTAACAGTATGGACGAAGATTTTAATGGGGCTGCAGTAGGGTCATATTCCCCGCTTAGCAAATCGGTTGCAGGTAAAACAGCGCTTCAAAATGTTGTGCAAACCTATTCTGACAGTATGCGTATCGGGTTAATGACCTATAATTTACCCAGTGCCGCTAAACAATATGTTAGCAATTCTCCCTATTTTGTCTCATATGAACCCAAATCCTACTGCCCTGTGCCACCGCCAGAATGTGTTGATTATTGCGCAACAGGTAATGCTTCAAGCCAGTTTACCTGCAGAACAGAATGCCAGCTGCAAAACCCATTGTTTGACGAAACCTATATGGATGAAGTTATTACTGTACAAGGAGCTGGTGCCAGGCGTACCAAATATTGTGGGCTTGTATATCCAAAGACTCAGCGGATGATCAATCCCACAGACGTAACTCGTTACATTTATTACAAACAGGCGCTTCCTTATTATACCGGTTCAAATCCAGGTAATCAGTTTGATTATGCCCAGGCATATACCCCTGCTCAGGAAATTACTAATACATCCACGGCTACAAATGCTTACAATATCTGGTCGTCAAAAACAGGAACAAATGATGATTATGGTACCAATGCGCAACATTTTGGATATTCAGGTGGTGGAGGGACATCGGCTTTTACGCTAACAGATTCAGACTTGGCACTTGGGTACGGAAATATTGGTCGGAGAGTGACAAGTGTTGGAATAGGAAATACCTGGTTTGCCAACAGTTCTCCCGGAGGCGGTTTTCTTCAGGTCTCTGCCGCCACGAATGATGAGATTAACACCCAGAAAAACCTGCTTCTTACCAAGCTTACAACCTATTCTGGTAACTCGGCAGGTTACATGTCATGTACCAATACGGCGAATCCAAACGCCTGTAGTTATATTGTCAACGCCGGCTTGACCCCTACCGCCGGGACATTGCAGACTGCAACGGATTATTTTAGTGGTGGCAGTTCACCCATCCAGGCGCGTTGTCAAAAAAACTTCATTATTTATGTTACAGATGGTCTCCCCAGCGTCAATGCTTCAGGTACTGTTGGGTCTGCAGATACATTGATTGGCACTGACGTAAGCCCGGCTGCAGGTACGGTGCTGAACAAGCTGGATGCACTCCATTCTGTCAGCAAAACAGTTGATGGTGCGCCACGTACCTTTAACATAAAGACCTATGTTCTGGGACTTGGTCTAACGTCTGATGCTAAGGAAAAACTTGAGCTAATGGCTACCCATGGTGGCACGAATCAACCTTTCTATGCTGATAATACCGCACAGCTAAATGATGCATTAGCTGCAATTTTTAGAGATATTAATTCGCAGATTTCTTCGGGTACTTCAGCTTCAATTGTAAATAACCGTGGAGAGAGCGGTGCCAATCTTTTCCAGGCGGTTTTCTATCCCAAAAAGAGTTTTGGGGGAACTGACTTGTATTGGATCGGTGAAATGCAGAATCTCTGGTATTATCTTGATCCGCTTATAGGCGTAAGCTCTATACGTGAGGATACCGACTTTAATAAGGAGCTTGATCTCAAAAAAGATGACAAAGTCACAGTGGACTATGATGCTGTAAGTAGTCAGACCATTGCCCACTGGTTTAAAGATTCAACCGGTAGCGGTTCTTTTACGGCTGATGCTGATGCAAATGCGAGAGTGCCGGCAGGGTCTCCTGATAATATTCGGCCACTCTGGCGGGCAGGATCGCTTCTGCATTTGAGGAGCGCAGGAAGCCGTAACATTTATACTGTGTTGGGAAGCTATAACAGCCATTATTTAACGAATGGGCTAGAGGTGCCACCTGTAGTTCCAAGCCCTACGCCAAGTACTTCACAAAGTGGACTAACCTCCTTTACAACAGCAAACATATCCTTATTGAGCAGTTCTTTAAATGTTCTTAATGATACTATTGGACAGACAGTTATTGATTATGTTCGTGGTGTTGATGCGCCCTCATACCGTAACAGGTCCGTTTCTATTTCATATCCAAATACTAATCCTGCACCGCTTAATGCAGACGTACCGGGAGCAAGTGTTGTTCCAGGTGTCGGCGTCTGGAAACTGGGGGACATTGTATCGTCAACACCGCAATCACTGACATCAAAACAGCTCCATTCATTTGATACAGCTTATAATGACAGTAGTTATGCTCGTTTTTATAACTCGTATGAGTACAATAGAAGAAATATGGTTTTTACTGCAGCAAACGATGGGATGCTACATGCATTCAGCATTGGAAAAGTTACTAAACCCACTTACAGTGCATTGAATCCCAATCGTATTGCAATATTAACGGATCTTGGCGATACCAGCTATGTTGGTGACGAAGCGTGGGCATTCGTACCAAGGAATGCCTTACCATACTTAAAATATTTAGGTGATCCGGCATATAATCATCTGTATTATGTTAATAACACGGTGTCGTTACTTGATGTTTCTATCAATAAGCCAACAACTTCAATATCTGCATGTACTCAGTCAGAATATTGGAAATGTGATAAGTCTACGACTTATTCCAATGCCGTTACTAAAACAATTGATGAAGATACGACCAGCTGGAGAACTGTATTAATAGGTGGTATGGGGCTAGGTGGTGCTAGCCGAGACAGCGCTGGTTTCTGTAATAACAATGATGGTACTACTCCTGCGAATTTGGCGGCTCAGACGCGAAGTGATTGCGTAAAAACACAAATTTCAGGGATAGGCCTTTCTTCTTTCTTTGCTCTCGATGTAACGAATCCGGTTTCCCCAAAATTCCTGTGGGAATTTTCTGATGCGGTACTTCCGGCAGCGGATAAGGGGTTGGGTTACAGTACTTCAGGTCCGGCTATTGTAAGAATCGCTTCAAGAGTAAATCCTGCAGAAAATTACGGGAATCCTAATTTGCGGTTGAATGGTCGTTGGTTTGCAGTTTTTGCTACCGGTCCCTCAGGGCCTATAAATACTGTGGCTCATCAGTTTATGGGACGGTCTGATAATCGTCTAAAAGTGTATGTTGTTGATATCCACCCAGATCTTTCTTCTGGTTGGGTAAAAAATACTAACTATTGGGTTTTTGACTCTGGCATAAATAACGCTTTTGCAGGTGATATTAACGATGCTGTTGTTGATGTTGACCGCTGGAACTCTGGTTCTAATGGCTATTACAGCGATGATGTGGTGTATATTGGTTACACAAGGCCCAATGTAACAGTTACAACATCGCCTGACGCTGCTGGTGGTACAACCTGGACACAAGACCCAGTTACTGTAAGTTCAACATGGAGTGAGGGGGGAGTGTTGAGGCTATTAACTAATGATAGTCTTAACCCTGCAGACTGGACTCTGAGTACAATGATTGATGGTGTTGGGCCTGTTACCTCTGCAGTGACAAAACTACAGGACAGAAAAAACGGAAAATTGTGGACTTTTTTTGGGTCAGGGCGTTTTTTCAATAAGACTGAGTCAGGGTCAGATGATGCAACGAATCGTCGGTATATTATGGGAGTCCAGGACACCTGCTATAGTGGTACAGGAAATAAGATGAATGCAGGCTTCACGAAAATTTCAAACGTATGGACCAAGCAGGGCTGTGGTGTGACAGCGCCGGCTACACTTGTCTTGGATGATTTGGAAGATCAAACATCAACAATAGTACCAGTCCTTTCAGCCGGTAAAAAAGGATGGAAAATTCAGCTTGATGCTGCCGGTACCTACTCTTTTGGATCACCACTTGTTGCGTCTACATATGATGCTGAACGTGTTGTCACAAATACTATTGCCAACTTTAATGGCGTAATCTACTTTACGACCTTCAAACCAACCAATGATCTATGTGGTGACGGAGGAGTTACGTTGGAGTGGATTGTCGATTACGCTACAGGCGCGGCGCCACCAGCCTCAGCCATGAAGGGAAAGCTTTTGATTCAGTTGTCAGGCGGTGAGTTTGTATCAATAGATATTTCAACTGCCACAAAATCTCACGGAGATCCAGCGCAGACCACACATGGTGACCGCAGGATAAGAGCCGAACTAGCTGGCCATGGTGTTGCAGGGAGCCGTGGTGGTAGCCTTCAGAGTGCTTCGCAGCCGGTGCGTAAAATTCTCCACATAATGGAGAAATAACCAATGAAAAACCGAGGTTTTTCCATCATTGAGCTGATTGTTGTTGTTGGGTTGATTAGCCTTGTGCTTGGTATAGCTGCCCTTGACTTTTTTTCATGGACGCGGAAAGCGCAGATAGAGCGTCAGGTTAAGGAACTTTATGCAGATATACAGGCAGCTAGACTTGATGCTGCTTTTACAAAACAACGTCGTGGTGTTGAATTTAGTGCTAATCAGGTTGTTTTTAGAAGATTTTCCACTAATGAATCGACAGCAGCCGGAACACGTATTTCCACAAAAAGTCTGCCCTTTGCCATTACCCGTACCACATGGGCCAATCCGGCAGATGGGCAAATTATTTTTGATACGAAAGGTGTTATGGCTGACCCGATTGTTAAGGTTATTTGTGTAACAACAGATATTGATGCCTCCTATGATGCCTTGATTATTACGCCAGCCATTACCAATATGGGAAAAGTAACAAACCGGGGAGTTGCTTGTGGACAAGATAATGTTATTCAAAAGTAAGGTAAAGTCACTTGGATTTACTCTGATTGAGGTAATGGTAGCAATTGTTATACTTATGGTTGGTCTTTTGGGTATGTTTCAAACCATAAACTTGGCTATGGATAAAAATCTTGAAAATCAGTACCGTGAAAATGCTATAGCTGTTGCAGAACAGTTGTTGGGACATCAGAAAGCTATGGCGTTTGAAAATATAACTGCTAGACATGTTTTCAGGGTAGAGCAGATAGCTTCAAATTCAGTGTTTAAGAACTTTTCTACTGAACACCATGTAACTGATTTAGCAGCTTCAGGTACAAAGTCAAAACAGATTTCAGTGCGTGTGTGGTGGCACTATAAAACAAAAAACTATGAGCACCAGACGTCATCCGCCATTGGAAATGCTGAACTCTAGGCGGTAACTAGTGAGGTTTCAGGTAATGTCTACTTTTTTAAATAATAAGCGAGGTTTTACTCTGGTTGAAATGATAGTTGTCATGCTGATTTTTGTTGTTGTGATTGGCATTACAGGCGATGCGTTCAATCGGATAGTTACCAAAAATTTGTCGCTGACTAAATCTGCTGAATCAAATATTTCGGGTATTGTAGGATTAGAAATTTTGAGGGCAGATCTTGAGTCTGCGGGCTATGGTTTGCCGTGGTCTTTTTCTCAGCCAATAACCTATACAGAGACTTCGGATGCTCCGGGGGCTGGTTTAAATGATAATAACAGTACGTATACAGATGATACTCAAAATAAGGTACCAAGAGCCGTTATAAGCATTAATGACTATGTTTCAGCTGATCCTGAAGTTGCGTTTAACGGTTCTGATGTTTTGGCAGTACGTGCCCAGAGCGTTGCAACCAATGCTGCTGCAAAACGCTGGACGTATATTGAATCTGAGGTATTGCCCGCAGGCAATCCTTCTCCTGTCCCCCATGTCTGGAGCAGCGATAACCTAGCTGATACTGACAGGGTTATTATGATTCAACCCATCACAGCAATGAAACCTTCAAACCAGCTTGTCATGACAGGTGCTACATGGTCAGCTGAATTTAGCAGCTACACAAATATTGGTGTGCCACCCGTCTATAATGATGCCGAAAAAAAATCTGATGCCTACATAATTTATGGTGTTGATGGAGATACTAACTTGAGGAGGCCTTTTAATCGGGCGGACTACTATATCCGTCGGCCAGCTGCAACAGAGCAGGGTTGGGTAAGACTGCCACAGCGCTGCAACCCTTCAACAGGTGTTCTGTTTAAGGGGGTTGTAAGCCATGCAAGTGCAGATGGCCATTATCAGGAGTTGCCTCTACTTGAATGTGTTATGGATATGCAAGTCGTATATGCTCGTAAAGAGCCAGGTAGCTCTGAAACTATTGATGCTGCTGATATTAGTGGTTTAACTCCTCAGGAGATTCGGGAGCAGATAAAAGAAATAAAAGTATATATTCTTACCCACGAAGGTGGTTTGGACAGAGCTTTTACCTATCCCAGTGCTACTATTGTCGTTGGACCTGGCCCTGGTACGGGTAGAACTGTGAATCTATCAACACTTGGTGGTGTTAATTGGCAAAATTACCGCTGGAAAGTCTACAGAATCGTTGCTCGTCCCAATAATTTGGCCGGCAGCATTGCCAGATAGAATCAGGTTATCAAATATGAAATTTATTCGTAATGAAAAAGGTATCGCGTTGGTAACTGCTTTGATGCTTACAATGATTACTCTGGTGATCTCAATGCTGATGTTGTATATGATCACGCAGAATATTTCATCATCAGGGGCACATAAGCGTTATAAGAACTCCCTTGATGCCGCTGTGGGCGGTGTAGATATTGTCACTATGGATGCATTGCCTTATCTGATAAGTTTTGCCGTTGATCCAAATGCGACTAGTTTGATTGATCGTTTGAATGCCAGTATGAATCTGGTAGCAACAACAGGTGTTACAGATGCCTGCCTGCAAGCAAAGTTGACCAGTAAAACGTGGGGGGCAGCATGCGGAGCTGCCAGTTCAAATTTGAATCCTAAAGATACGCCCGATGTTTCATTTACGCTGCAATCGCAACTTTCTGCAGCAGCAGTGGGTTTCAGGGTGTATACAAAGATAGTTTCAACAACACCTGGTTCTACTGATATGAGTGGCAGGAATCTTGAAACGTCATCGACGACGGGTGCTCCACCAGGTGATGTCGGTGCGCCGTATTTATACCGAATTGAAGTTCTAGGCGAAAAAACTACGAATCCCTTGGAAAAGGCTAATTTGTCTGTACTCTATGCTTATTAAAATTTTATTGATTCAAGTCTGAAAAGTTGTACAGTCTTGCTGCCCAAGGCTTTAGGAATGCCTTGTGTTGAATCTGACGAAGAACGTACCAACGGCAACCCACCTACATGGGCTGCCGTTGGTACGTTTAAGGGCAAAAAAAGTTGCCTTTTGACCGTCTATCTACTATGTTTGCAATCCCAAAATCACATCAATGCCGGTTTCGGAAGAGTTCCCATGCCAAAGACAAAAAGCCTTGATCAATTGCGCGGTGAGATTGATCAGATAGATTCTCGTCTGGTTGAGTTGTTGAATCAACGTGCCAGAGTTGCCTCTGATGTTGGCAGGCTTAAGGCAGGCCAGGATCGGGATTTCCATGTACCCAGTCGGGAGCGTGAAGTCCATGAACGGGTTGCCCGTTTGAATCAAGGGCCTTTGCCTGAAGAGGCTTTTCGCAGCATCTTTCGGGAAATCATGTCTGCGTGTCTGGCATTGGAATCGCCTGTCAAGGTTGCTTTTCTCGGGCCGGTGGCAACCTTTACCCATATGGCAGCCATGCAGCAGTTTGGTTTGTCAGCCCAGTTGGTTCCTCAGAAATCAATTCCTACTGTGTTTGAAGAGGTTGAAAAAGGTAGGACGCTGTACGGTGTTGTGCCGGTTGAGAACTCCACTGAAGGAATGGTTTCTCATACCCTTGATATGTTTGTGGAAAGTGATCTTAAAATCACTGCTGAAGTGTTGCTAGAAGTCTCCCACGACCTTCTGTCCCGCACCGGTCGTATGGAGGATGTTCGTAAGGTCTATTCCCACCCTCAGGCATTGGCGCAGTGTCGTCACTGGCTTGAGGAAAACCTGCCAAACGTACCGCTGGTGGATGTCGCATCAACTGCCTTGGCAGCCCAGATTGTATCAGAAGATCTGAACGCTGCTGCCATTGCGGGCTGTTCTGCTGCCGAGCATTATGGCTTGAAAGTGGTTCGTTCCCGCATAGAAGACCAGGTCAATAACTTTACCAGGTTTATTGTGGTGTCACGCAAACTGGCAGAGCCTTCCGGTAATGATAAAACTTCGATCCTGTTTTCGGTTAAGGATGAGCCGGGTATTCTCTACCGGATGCTTGAACCGTTTGCCCGTCGTGGGGTCAACCTTTCCAAGATTGAATCCCGGCCGGTTAAGACCAAGGCTTGGGAATATATCTTCTTTCTGGATATGTCAGGCCATGTTTCTGAGGCTCCGGTTGGCGAGGCTATTGAAGAGTTACGAGGTTTCTGCCAGTTTTTGAAGATTCTCGGTTCCTATCCAAAGGCCCGCTGATGATCAAGACGCTTGCTGTCATTGGAGTAGGGCTGATCGGCGGTTCCTTTAGCAGGGCTTTGAAGGCTGCTGGTGCTGTACAGCGGGTGATCGGTTTCGATCTTGATTCTGAAAACCTGGCTGAAGCGCTACAACTGGGGGTTGTTGACGAAATTGCGACTGATTATGCTTCGGCTGTCAGTTCTGCTGATCTGGTGTTTCTGGCTGTTCCGGTCCGGGCAATGACTGCAGCTGTAGCCGCTTGTGCTCCGTATCTGCCTGCTGGTTGTGTGGTAACCGACGGGGGTAGTGTCAAGGGTGAGTTGGTAGCTGCCTGCGAACCGTTAATGCCTGAAGGTTGTCACTTTGTTGGTGGACATCCGATTGCCGGTACAGAGCATTCCGGTGCAAAGGCCTCCTTCGCCACTCTGTTTCAGGGGCGGCGCTGTATTTTGACACCTACCAGCCGTACCAATCAACAGGCTCTTGAGTTGGTACAACGTCTTTGGGAAGCAGCAGGTAGCCGGGTTGAGTGCATGGAACCGTTGACCCATGATCGGGTCTTTGCTGCGGTGTCCCATCTGCCACATATGGTTGCCTATGCGCTGGTGCATGCGGTTGATCGATCAGCTGAAGAGGAGGAGAATATCCTGGCCTTTTCTGCTGGCGGGTTCCGTGATTTTACCCGGATTGCCTCCTCTGATCCTTCCATGTGGCGCGACATTGCTCTGATGAACCGGCTCCCCCTTTTGGCGGTGCTGGAGCGTTACCAGCAGGAGTTTGCAGTATTGAAAGAAAAGGTTGCAGCAGGAGATGGTGTCTGGCTGGAAAATTACTTCACCACATCCAAACGCCTGAGAGATGAAATAATCTGATACTTGTCGGGGGATGGTGCCCCTTGAGGTGATTATGCACGAACATGCACAACCGATAACCGTTGCACCTGTCCAAAAGCTGCAGGGAGAACTTGCTGTCCCTGGTGATAAGTCTATTTCCCACCGTTCAATCATGTTGGGTTCTTTGGCTCAGGGGACGACCCGTATCAGTAACTTTTTGAGGGGCGAAGATAACTTCTCAACCATGAAGGCCTTTCGTAGTATGGGGGTGCCGATTGAGGACGATGGGCAGATCGTTACAGTGCATGGGGTTGGTCTGCATGGGCTGCAGGAGCCGGGTGATCTGCTTGATTGCGGAAATTCCGGTACCACCATCCGTTTGATGACCGGTCTGCTGTCCGGGCAGAATTTCTTCTCGGTACTCACCGGTGACCAGTATCTGCGCAAGCGCCCCATGAAGCGGGTAGTGGAGCCGCTGGCTCGTATGGGAGCAAAAATTGCCGGGCGTGGTGGCGGCACTCTCGCTCCTTTGGCCATAACCGGCGGCAACCTGACCGGTATTGACTATCAGTCACCGATTGCCAGTGCCCAGGTAAAATCAGCCCTGATGCTGGCCGGTTTATATGCCAGTGGGGAAACAAGAGTAACAGAGCCATCACTTTCTCGTGATCACTCTGAACGGATGTTCCGGTTCTTTGGCGCAGATCTTGACGCCTTAAGTACTGGTGTTGTGGTGCGTGGCGGTAGGGAATTGAAGGGGCAGGAGATTGTGGTGCCGGGTGATATCTCCTCTGCTGCCTTCTTTCTGGTGGCTGCCCTGATTGTGCCTGGCTCGGAACTGCTGATCCGCAATGTTGGGGTAAATCCTACCCGTACCGGCGTGATTGATATTCTTAAGGCAATGGGCGGAGACATTATCCTGCAGGATCAGCGTGAGGTTTCCGGTGAGCCGGTGGCTGATCTGCTGGTCCGTTCATCTCGTCTAAAAGGAATTGAGATCGGTGGCGATGTGGTGCCCCGTGCCATTGATGAATTTCCAGCCATCTGTGTGGCAGCTGCAGTGGCTGAAGGCACAACTATTATTAAAGGTGCAAAAGAACTGCGGGTTAAGGAAACAGACCGGATTGCCGCCATGGCCGCTAATCTTCGCATTGTCGGGGCAGGGCAGATTGATGAAACTGAAGATGGTATGGTGATTCATGGTGTTGAATCGCTGGCAGGTGGTGTCGTGACCAGTTATGGTGATCACCGGATTGCTATGTCACTGTCGGTGGCAGCACTGGTCTGCAAGAATGAAATAGAGATTGATGATGTTTCCTGTGTTGCCACTTCTTTTCCTGGGTTTTACGAACTGTTAACCAAGGTGGCAGTACGATGACGCGTGAACGTGGTGTTGTCATTGCGGTTGATGGACCTTCCGGTGCTGGTAAAAGCACGATCAGCAGGGCGCTATCAAAGCGTCTCGGGTATCTTGAAATTGATACCGGGGCCATGTATCGGGCAATGGCCTGGCTGGCCCGTGAGGCCGGACTTGATTTTGAAAATCATCAGGCGGTTAAGGCGTTCAGTGATCATGCAGAGGTGGAACTACAGCTTCACAATGGTTCCACCCGGGTACTGGCCAATGGACAGGATGTCACCAGCGAGATTCGTACCCCTGAAATTTCCATGCTTACCTCAAAGATCTCAACCCTTGCGCCGGTGCGCGAGGCGATGATGAGCCTACAGCGGAAAATGGGTGCCAAGGGTGGTGTTGTACTGGATGGTCGGGATATTGGCACCGTGGTATTCCCTGATGCGGAAATTAAATTTTTTCTGTCAGCATCTGCTGAAGAGCGGGGGCGTCGCCGATTTCTTGAACTGCAAGCTAAAGGTGTTCAGACCACCCTGCAGGAGACGATTGATAACGTTGCCCAGCGTGACCAGCAGGATTCTGAGCGGGAGCTTGCTCCCCTGCGTCAGGCCGACGACGCGATTCCGATTGATTCTACCGGACTGTCCATTGAGCAGGTAATTACTCTGATGGAACAGGTCTATCGTGAACGAACAGCAGGAAAGGATACAGAGCAATGAAGGTGATGCTGGCAAAACGGGCCGGGTTTTGTTTTGGTGTTAAACGTGCCACCCAGATGGCCTTTGAGGCAGCAGGCAAGGACCAAAAGACCTTTACTCTGGGGCCGATTATCCACTCTCCGCAGGTTGTAAACAAGCTGGAGGAGATGGGGGTAGGGGTAGTCAAGGATCTCTCTGGCGTGAGTAATGGTACGGTTATTATCCGCTCTCACGGAGTGTTGGCCAGCGAGATGGACGAGGCCCACCAGAAGCAGCTTGAGGTGGTGGATGCCACCTGTCCTTTTGTGAAAAAGGCACAGGAACATGTGCAGTATCTGTCCGAGGCCGGCTATGATGTGTTGGTGGTTGGGGATGCAGACCACCCTGAAGTGCAGGGTATCGTCTCCTACGGTAAGGAAAAGGTCTATGTGGTGGCCTCTGGCGACCAGGTTAAACAGCTGCCTAAAATGGGTAAAATGGGAGTTGTTGCTCAGACCACCCAGTCCTTTGATAACCTGAAGAGTGTGGTGACCGAATGCCTGCGTCGTGGCGGTGAGGTGCGGGTCTACAATACCATCTGTGATGCGACGGCGGTGCGGCAGCAGGAGGCTACGGAACTTGCCCAGCAGGTTGATTGCATGATCGTGATTGGCGGATTTAATAGTGCCAATACCCGACGGCTTGCAGAGATCTGTACCGAAATTCAGCCCAGAACCTATCATATTGAAACTGCTGCTGAGATTGATTGTTCATGGTTTCAGGGGGTTGAAACCGTAGGGGTGACTGCCGGGGCATCAACGCCAAAATGGATCATTGACGAAGTAATGGATCGACTTGAACAGGTAAACAATTCGCATTGAATTAAATGCAAAAGTGTGTAAAAGTATCCAACTCGCGTCTGCTATCGGTCGGCGGTAGTCGGCGGCGAAAATTAACCAGGGGGTATTGGTCACATGACTGAAGTTAAACGACTCAACGTAGATATGGATGATATGGACGTTGAGCACCAGAGCAACGAATTTGCAGAACTGTTCAGCGCCAGCTTGAAAGAGCAGGAACGTCCTGAGCGGGATAAAATACTTGAGGGGACCGTTGTTCGTGTTGATCCTGATACGGTATTGGTTGACGTTGGCCGTAAGTCTGAAGGTTTTGTTCCCATCAGTGAATTCAGGGATGCAGAAGGCAATGTATCGGTTTCTGTTGGCGATAAGGTTAAAGTTATATCAAGCCGTGATGGTGGTAACAAGTTTTCCAAGAAGCGTGCTGACCAGATGGCAGCCTGGGAAACTATCCATGAGGCTGGCGGCGAGGGTGCTGTACTTGAAGGTACCATTATTGCCAAGACCAATGGCGGTTTTACCGTTGCCATTGGCGGCATCAATGCGTTCCTGCCTGCTTCACAGGTTGATACCCGTCCTTCCGGTAATGGCGATGCCTACATCGGCGTAGCTGGCCAGTTCAAGGTCATCAGTCTGAACCAGAAACGTGGCAACATCGTGCTGTCCCGTCGTGCGTTGCTTGAAGAAGAGCGTGCTGAATCCCGCAAAGCAACCCTTGAGCAGCTGACCGAAGGTCAGATCATGCAGGGTGTGGTTAAAAACCTGACGGAATACGGTGCTTTCGTAGATCTAGGTGGTGTTGATGGTCTGCTGCATGTAACTGATATCTCCTGGGGCCGTGTAGGCAAGCCTGCTGACGTACTGAAGCCAGGCCAGGAAGTAAACGTAAAAATCCTTAAGTTTGACCGTGAAAAAGGGAAGGTTTCCGTTGGTATCAAACAGACCCTGCCAGATCCATGGCAGGATATTGCCAACCGCTTCCCGGAAGGCACCCGTGTATCCGGCAAGGTTGTCAGTCTGATGGATTACGGTGCATTTATTGAGCTTGAGTCAGGTATTGAAGGTCTGGTACACGTTTCTGAAATGTCATGGACCAAGCGGGTACGTAAGGCTGCTGACATGCTGAATGTTGGCGATCAGGTGGATGTGGTTGTACTGGGTGTAGATCTGCAGAACCGCAAGATTTCTCTGGGCCTCAAGCAGGTTAATGACAATCCCTGGCAGTCCATTGCTGAGCGTTATCCGGTTGGTACCAAACTGGAAGGCCAGATCAAGAACATGACTGATTTCGGTATGTTCATCGGTATTGAAGAAGGTATTGACGGTCTGGTGCATGTTTCCGATATCTCCTGGACCAAGCGGGTCAAGCATCCAGGCGATGTCTACAGCAAGGGTGATCTGGTACAGGCTGTTGTGCTCAAGGTTGATCCCCAGAATGAGCGTGTCTCCCTGGGTATTAAGCAACTGACTCCGGACCCATGGTCACTGGTACCGCAAAAGTATGCACCGGGTACCCGTTTGGTGGGCAAGGTTGCCTCTACCACCGATTTCGGTGTGTTTGTTGAGATCGAAGAAGGGATTGAAGGCCTGATCCATGTTTCTGAACTTTCCCGTGAAAAGGTTCCCTCTGCCACAGAGTTCGCCAATGTTGGTGATTCCATTGAGGCAGTTGTGCTGAACGCTGATTCACGTGAGCGCCGCATCTCCCTGTCAGTGAAATCTCTGGCAGCAGCAGCTGAGAAGGCCGAATTTGAGTCCTATCTTGGTGGTGGTCAGGGCGAAGCAACGTCAAACCTGGGCGACCTGCTGAAGAGTCAGATGGATAAAGCACGCTAGTTTCGTAGTTCTTTGTAGCTATCTGCAAGAGGGGCATGGTACCAAATGGTACGATGCCCCTTTTTTCATGGTGCTGCTTTGGAGGTGCTTGTGCCAGCCGGTTTGGAATCAACTAAAACATGCGAGGACAGTCCGTCAGGGCAGTTGTTGCTGGGGATTCGTCAGTTTAATGCTGCTCAGTGGTATGAATGCCATGAAACCTTGGAACTGCTCTGGATTCCGGCAACGGGTGATGTGCGTAATCTCTACCAGGGGATTATCCAGCTTGCCATAGCCCTGCATCACTGGCGAAATGGTAACTTCAGCGGTGCAATCAGTTTACTAGATGGCGGTGTGGGCTATTTAAGTACGTTACCGCACACCTGCCTGTGGATTGATGTTGCAGAGCTGATCAGACAGGCTGAATTTGTAAAAAAGCAACTAGAGTCTCTGGGGAAGTCGGGGATGGCGGAACTGGATGTAGGCTGTATACCTAAAATTGTAACTGTTTCTGCTTAGAGCGGCGTAATCAATTGCTACACAAAAAGGACAGGCATGTTGCCTGTCCTTTTTGTGCTTATACCGTATGAATAGTTTATTGAGCTGCTTTTACCATCAGCTCACTGACCAGC
Source organism: Geobacteraceae bacterium (assembly GCA_021286935.1). Lineage (GTDB taxonomy): Bacteria > Desulfobacterota > Desulfuromonadia > Geobacterales > Pseudopelobacteraceae > Trichlorobacter. The sequence goes on along the minus strand of JAJTBI010000020.1, from coordinate 9,063 downwards.
TTGGTAAACTTGAGCGGGTCTTTGATCGGTGTACCTTCAGTCAGCAGTGCCTGATCATAGAGCAGGTCAGAGTAGTCCTGCAGGCGGCTGTTCTCCGGGTTCTGCTTGTGCATCTCAGCCATTACCTTCAGGATCGGGTGATCCGGGTTCAGTTCCAGCACCCGCTTTGACTCAGGCACGGCTTGGTTCATGGCCTTCATGATCCGCTCCATGTTGGCGTTCATGCCAAAGTCATCAGCCACCAGGCAGCAGGCGCTGTCGGTCAGGCGGTTTGAGAAACGGACCTCTTTGATCTTGCTCTCCAGGCGGCTCTTGATAAGCTCCAGAAGAGTGCCGAACTCCTTCTTGGCCTCTTCCTGCTTCTTCTCTTTTTCCTTCTTCTCCTCTTCGCTGTCCAGATCCACGTCGCCGCGATCAACAGCCTTGAGCTTTTTCTCCTTGTACTCATGCAGTGACTGCACCACCCACTCATCAACCGGGTCGGTCATGAACAGTACTTCAAAACCCTTGGCATTGAACGCCTCCAGCAGCGGTGACTGCTCCAGCGCAGACTTGTCTTCGCCGGTGATGTAGTAGATCTCTTTCTGTGCCTCAGGCATCCGTTCCACATACTCCTTGAGCGAGACATACTCTCCCTCGCCGGTGCGGGTGCTTTGGAACAGGATCAGCTCCTGCAGCTTCTCCTTGTTGGCATAGTCAAAGTGCAGACCCTCCTTCAAGACTGGGCCAAACTCCTGCCAGAAGGTCAGGTACTGGTCGTACTCCTTCTCTTTCAGGTCAGTCAGGGTAGAGAGAATCTTGTTTACCAGGCTCTTCTGAATCCGCTTGATCTGTACATCCTCCTGCAAGATCTCACGGGAGACGTTCAGCGGCAGGTCGGACGAGTCCACCACGCCGCGTACAAAACGGAGGTAGTCCGGCAGCAGGGCATCGCACTTCTCGGTGATGAAGACCCGCTTGACATACAACTGGATGCCACGCTTGCGCTCTGCCATGAACAGGTCAAACGGCTTCTTGGCCGGCAGGTAGAGTAGAGCCTTGAATTCGCTGGTGCCTTCAGCAGCAAAGTGGATGGTTTTGAAGGGATCCTCAAAGTCATGGGAAACATGCTTGTAGAACTCCTTGTACTCCTCTTCGCTGACATCGCTCTTGGAACGGGCCCAGATCGCCTTCATGGAGTTGAGGGTCTGCTCCTCGGTCTTTTCAATGGTGCCAGCCCCTTCGATCTCCTCGCCATCCACCCCTTTTGGGGTCTCGGTGCGGGTGATATCCATGCAGACCGGATACTGGATAAAGTCTGAGTACTTCTTGACAATGGAGCGGATCTTCCACTCATCCAGATACTCTTTAAACTCTTCCTTCAGGTGCAGCACGATCTCGGTGCCGCGCTCGGCCTTGGTGGCATCTTCAATGGTGTAGGAACCATCACCGGCTGATTCCCACAGCGTACCGTGGGCAGCATCACCAGCCCGGCGGGTGGTCAGGGTCACCTTGTCAGCCACCATGAAGGAGGCGTAGAAACCAACCCCGAACTGGCCGATCAGTTCCGGCTGTTCTGCGGCAGCGGCATCTTTCATGGCCTGTACAAATGACTTGGTGCCGGACTTGGCAATGGTGCCGATATTCTCTTCCACCTCTGCCATGCTCATGCCGATACCGTTGTCGCGGATAGTCAGGGTACCGTTATCCTTGTTGGGGATCAGCTTGATCTTCCAGTCGCTGTTGCCTTCCAGCAGGCTCTCGTTGGACTGGGCCTCAAAGCGGGCTTTGTCAATGGCATCGGAGGCGTTGGAGATCAGCTCCCGCAGGAAGATCTCGCGGTTGGAGTAGAGGGAATGGATAACCAGATCAAGCAGTTGCTTTACTTCGGTCTGAAACTGTTTTGTTGCCTTGGACATACGGATAAATCTCCTTGTGCAGGGTAAATAGTCTGGACAGCAGACAAGATAAGCATCAATCTTCAGAAATCAAGGGGGAAGCGGGCGAAAACTCTCTGGCCGTTGAATTGTGGGCCGATAAAATGCGGAAACTATCAATGTTTTTACTCTGTCATTTCTTTAGCGACACGTTGGATGCCGACAACCAGATTATGAAAACTGGCAGATCTCGTGTTGTTTATGTCAAGATGATGTGCAATGTCGCGGGAACTACTCACTTTTTGATAAAGTCCTTTGGTCAAGGTTTTAAGCTCTTTTGAAGGGGAACCGAGCCGATCAGGTTCCCGATAGAGTTTGTTCATTTGATGTCTCACAAGTCCAGTGATTTCAAGACCGCGCTCCACTGCGGCAAGGTCCCCTAAATAGAAACTCTCCAGCTCGTGACAGGCGACGCGAACAAGTGCGTCAGGCTTTCCGGCCTGATGACACAGTTCAGACAGTTTTGCCTTGACTGCTTTACAATCCGGATTTGAATCCTGATCTCTTATTACGATAAATCGGGCATGTGGGTTTATGTAGCCACGAATTTTTCGTACTAATTGTTTTTCAAGATCCTGTTTGCCTTCAAAAACAACGTAACGAGGCGCTATCTCTGTCGGCAGCAACTTCGGTAACAGACCTTCCAGCAGGACCTTGGCAGATTTTTCTTCGAGCATGAACACTAACTCGATCATTGTGGATCAGCCCCTCCAAAGAAACCTTGCTTCCAAAGATATCCCATCTTGTCGCCGTCAGCCATATATGCAGCAATTTGCTGGTCGTCCTTGGCGCGGCGAACCTCTGTATATCCATTGTTTTTTACCAGCCAAATGACCTCGTCAAGTTCTACTGCATTGAGAAAATCAGGTGAGTGGGTTGAGACGAGTACTTGGCCGCCCCTTGCTGAATAGAGGCGGAATTCTTCAGCCAGTTCGACCATTAACTGTGGATATAGCTGGTTTTCAGGCTCCTCGACACAGAGCAGCGGGTGTGGTTTAGGGTCGTGTAATAGCACTAAGTATGCAAACATCTTGATTGTGCCATCAGAAACATAGCGGTCGAGAAAAGGAGTCTTGAATGATCCATCCTGAAAACGGAGAATCAGGTATCCATCTGTAGTTAGTTCAGGAGCAATGACTTTGACGCCTGGAACCCTCCGAGACATTTTTTCAAGAATTGATGTAAATACCGGTTTGTTGTTTTCGTAGAGGTATTGAGCTACGCGGGGAAGGTTATCACCGGTTTCAGAAAGATGCTCAGTTAAACCGGTTGCTTCCTTGCGGCCCCGTGCCACATTGATGTGGAAATCTGATACATGCCATGCCTCAATGAGCTGTCTGAACGCATTAGCTGCCTTGAATCTTTCAAATTGCCCCAATCCTTTGATTGCAAGAATATCGGGGGAATCTAGTTTCTGATATTCTCTTTTTAATGCCTCATCAGTCTTTTGAAAATCTTCCTCATTGGTAATGGCATAACCACTGCCGTTGGAGAAGTCCAGAAAGTGGTACGGCGATCCTGACGGACCTCTTTTGTAGCGAAGGATTTCACGTCGAACAACCGGTTGCCCTTGCTCTTCACCAATTTCCAGCGAATAGGTTACCAAACGATCAACCTTAAGAATCAACATGCGGTACTGAATTTCAATCAGAATGGTATTGTCTTTTGTATCTCGGCTGAGAACTTCACTAAAGCGACCACGTTTATCCAGAGCTTGTCGGACATTACCTTTAAGGCAATCGTGCAAGAAACCGAAGACATCAAAAAGTGTTGATTTGCCGCTTCCATTAGCGCCAACAACAACACAAAACTTGGGAATGTCAGTAATGTGTACATCACGGAAAAGTTTAAAGTTTTTCAGCCGTATTGATTCTATTCGCATAGATTTACTCCTATACTTTGTAATTCTCGTACTGGCTGGTTTATGTCAAATAACTTGCAAAAAAACTTACCGCCCCACATCAAAATATTTAGCTTCCGGGTGATGGAACACGAGGGCCGAGACCGAGGCTTCGGGGTCCATCATATCCCCTTCAGTCAGCTGGATGCCGATCTGCTCGGGCTTCAGTAATGTAAACAGTTTTCGCTGGTCAGCTAATTCAGGGCAGGCTGGATAGCCAAAGGAGACCCGGATACCCTGATACTCAGCATTAAAGAGCTGTTTCATGGTCAGGGTCTGATCATCCACAATCCCCCAGGAGGTGCGGATCCGTTTGTGCAGGTATTCTGCAGTGGCCTCGGCCAGTTCAAGGGCTAGAGCCTGCAGCAGGTGGGAGTTAAGGTAGTCCCCTTCTGCCTTCCATTTTTCAGACAGTTCACGCACACCCTGGCCGCAGGTAACGGCAAACAGGGCCATGCTGTCTTTCTCTCCGCCTGCCAGAGGCCGGACAAAGTCAGCCACACAGAGCTGCTCACCGCTATTCTGGCGGGGCAGACTGAAACGGGTTGCCTCGCTGCCATCCTGGTTGAACAGGATCAGGTCATTGCCTGCGCTGTTGGCCTGATAGAAACGATAGATCGCCTGGGGCTTGATCAGCCCCTCCTGCAGCACCCGCTCCAGCATCGCCTCAACGGTCAGGTGCAGCTTAATCGCCTTGTCATCCTTGCCTGCCAGCAGTTTTTCCACTGAGCCGGTCAGGCCGAGGTGCTTGGTGTAGAGCATCTGGCGGTTGAGGTAGGGAATGATCTGCCCCACCGGGATGTCCCGCAGGATATGCGGTTCAAAATCAGGTGCAGCCAGGATCGGCGCAGGGCTGATGCTGGATTTCTGCTCTGAACTCTGAACAGCCTGCTGTCCAGAGTGACGCGCTGCTGCTGTTGCCCGGCTGGCCTCCTGCTGACGAGCCAGATCCAGCATCAACTGCTGACGCAGAGCCGGATCAACCAGTTGGTTGGCAAGTTCCAGACCGGCCATGGCATCCTTGGCATACAGCACCGGACCGCTATACTCCGGCGCAATCCGGTTGTCGGCAAAGGCGCGGGACAGGGCAGCTCCCCCCACCAGCAGCGGTGCATCAATGCCGGCAGCTTTAAGGTCTTCTGCGGTTACGATCATCTGGAGGGCGCTCTTGACCAGCAGACCGGACAGGCCGATGAAATCAGGCTTTTCACGCTTGGCCGCTGCAATCAGCTCCTCTGGCCCCACCTTGATCCCCAGGTTGACCACCTGGAAGCCGTTATTAGAGAGGATGATCTCCACCAGGTTCTTGCCGATGTCGTGCACATCTCCCTTGACCGTGGCCAGCAGCATCTTGCCCTTGGAGGAGGATTCCGACTTTGCCAGATGCGGTTCAAGGTGCGAAACCGCTGCCTTCATCGCCTCGGCAGACTGCAGCACCTCGGCCACAATCAACTGGTTGTCGTTAAACAGCCGTCCGACCTCAGCCATACCAGCCATAAGCTGACCATTGATGATCTCAAGCGGCTTGTCACCACGGGCCAGGGCAGCATCAAGGTCTGCTGTCAGGCCATCTTTGACCCCTTCAATGATGTAGAGCGCTAGGCGCTGATCCAGCGGCAGTTCTGCCTTAGGGGCATGGGAGACCGGCTTTTTGTCGCGGAAGGCAGCGGCAAAGGCTGCCACCGGATCCGACCCTCGCCAGAACAGCAGATCTTCAGCCAGTGTGCGCTCTTCTTCCGGAATGGAGGCGTAGCGTTCCAGCTTCTCGGTATTAACAATGGCATAGCCCAGCCCGGCCTTGACGCAGTGGTACAGGAACACAGCATTCAGTACCTCGCGCCCTGCGGCTGGTAGGCCAAAGGAGACGTTGGAGATCCCCAGAATAGTGCTGCACTGGGGGAACGCCTCGGTAATCAGCCGCACCCCTTCAATGGTCTCCACTGCCGAGCCGATGTAGCTGGCATCCCCGCTGCCCACGGGAAAGACCAGCGGGTCAAAGATAAGGTCTTCTGGACGCAGGCCATACTTGTTGACCAGCAGGTCATAGGAGCGTTTTGCAACTTCCAGCTTGCGCTGACGGGTCACGGCCATACCGTTGTTGGGGTCTTCATCAATACAGCCCACCACCACCGCGCCGCCATAGCGCTTGATCAAAGGTGCCACTTTGGCAAAGCGTTCTTCGCCATCCTCCAGGTTGATGGAGTTGATCACGCATTTGCCCTGCAACCGCTGCAGAGCCAGTTCAGTGACTGCTGCATCGGTGGAGTCGATCATGATCGGTGCCCGCACCTTCTTGGGCAGGTAGACCAGCATCTGCTCCATATCCGCCAGCTCGTCACGATCCGGGTTGGCCACGCAGATATCAATCACCTGGGCACCGGTCTTGACCTGGGCCCGGGCGATCTCGGCAGCCTCTTCAAACTGACCGGCCACGATCATGTTCTTGAACTTGCGGGAGCCGATTACGTTGGTCCGCTCACCAACCAAAATAGGCCGGGCGTCATCCTCAATAAACAGCGGCTCAATGCCGGAGACCAGCTTGCGACGACTGCTTACCGGCCTGCGCGGTGCGCGGCCTGCTGCCATTGTGGCAATGGCCGCAATATGGGCAGGCGAGGTGCCGCAGCAACCGCCAATGATGTTCAGCCAGCCTTCATCCACAAAACGGGACAACTTCTGCGCCAGGGAGTCCGGTGATTCGGCATAGTGGCCGTTTTCATCCGGCAGACCGGCATTGGGGTAGACCGAGATATGGCAGGTAGCCAGCTCGGACAGGGCCCGCAGGTGATCGGTCATGAACTCAGGCCCGGTGGCGCAGTTCAGGCCGATGCTGATCAGCCCCAGATTTTCTTCAAGGTGGGTCAGTGAGGCGTACAGCGCCTCCACATTCTGGCCAGCCAGCATGGTGCCGGTGGGCTCAATGGTGCCAGATACCATCAGCGGCACACGCTGTCCGGTTTGTTCAAAAGCCAGCCGGATACCTTCAGCAGCCGCCTTGAGGTTCAAAGTATCTTGAGCGGTCTCAAGCAGTAACAGATCTACCCCGCCAGCCAACAGACCGATGGTCTGATCCCTGAAGGCCGTTACCAGTTGTTCAAAGGTAACGCCGCCGGTCACCGAGATAGTGCGGGTGGTGGGGCCCATGGAACCGGCCACAAAGCGGGGCTTGTCCGGTGTGCTGAAGGCATCACAGGCACGGCGGGCAACCTCTGCAGAGGCCTTGTTCAGCTCAAACACCTTGTCCTGCAGACCATACTCAGCCAGCACGATATCGGTTGAGCCAAAGGAGCAGGTCTCAACAATATCAGCACCAGCTTCCAGATAGGCCTTATGCACATCCTCGATCACATCAGGACGGGTCAGCACCAGCATTTCATTACAGCCTTCATACGCTTCGCCGCCAAAGTCAGCAGCGGTCAGGTTACGGGCCTGCAACTGGGTGCCCATGGCGCCGTCAAGGATCAGGATTCGTTGGGAAAGGGCCTGGATAACGGAATTTGTGGTCATGATCTTCCTTGTTTGTTGCATAAACATACAACTGATTGTTTTGGTTGAAATATTTGTTCCCTGCAGAATTTCTGACAACAGATGTTTAATTGCGATAGCTATCTGATTGGCAATGGTTTTGGTAAAACCGAAGGTGCGTAGGGTCTATGTGTCCCTGTTTGCCCTGATGGCTGTGCCTGAATACTAACGGGCGGTTTACCGGCAACTGTAAGTTGGAACAGTTGGCTATTTACGGTGTTTTTGCTGACATCCATAGCGGTCACTCTAATTCCATAGACAGCAGGCATATTGCTACTATTTGCCCACATATTCCAAGATGTTCTCCACTCCCCAAGCAGACATTGGCCATTTGTACAGCCTGAACCAGATGCTAATGTCATGTTCATGGGCCGTACCTGACCGTCAGGTAATATCAGATCAAGTCTAAGTAAAGCTAATCCAGTGTTATCTGATGCCCGAACGCTGACGGTTACATTTCCACCAGTTGCCGGCAGGGTTTGGGGCGTTATCAGGACAGTCTCAATCTTTGGCGCTTGAGTATCAGGCACCCCAGGCTGTTCCACCTGTCGGATCTCACCAGTTGAGCCACTGACCGCACCATCTTCATCATAAGCCTTGAAGGCAAATGTTATTTTTTTATTATAGATAGAGCTGTTGGGATCTGCGTTGTAGGTGCCTTCCCAGAGACTTATCAGGCGACCGTCCGGTTTTTTCCCAAGAGGGGTTGCGTTTGCTGTTAGCGAAAAGGTTTTAGAGGTACCGGTGCCGGCACCGGAGGTCACGCTGACAGTTTTCACCCCAAGGTCATCTGCGGCGATCACTGAAATTTTGAGTGGTCCCCCATTAGCCGGAATCGTGGCCGGGAAAATGGAAATTGAATCTATCTGAGGAGGGGTATTGGGGATCGGGTCTACGATCACCTCGTACGGGATACCGTATATTCCCCCTCTATCTCGCACAGTTGAGCTTATAAATGCAGGGTTTTTCCATTCATATGTACCACCATTCTTCTTGATAAAGACCTTAAAACTTTTGTCTGGCGTAAAGTTTAAGATCAATTCCTTCTGTTGTCTGCGCTTTTTATAGTAGTTGTCTGCCAACGGGTTTTTCCATTCAGCAAACAGATCTGAGATCCCGCTGTCCATGCTACTTGATGTCTTCAAGGTAATCAGGGTATCGTTGAAATTGAAATTACACAGGGTTGCTCCACCCGCTATCTGTGAGGTGAAGAGATCTTTAAAAGGATCAGACGTTCCTGGTGCAGCATTGTTAGTAACGAGAGATGTACGACTGGTATAGAGACCAACCTCCACAACCTTGCTGCAAAACAGATCGTTGTCGCTACGTGAAAAACGGATTTGGACTGGGCTCGGCAAAATGATCCTGTTGTCTGAGGTTAGACGGTATGTAAATTTGGGATTCATGGGATAGAACTGCATTGACATCGAGTCTGCTGAACAGATTCCTGACAGAATGATAATCACAAGTCCAAAGCTTAGCACAAGCGAATACACTCCCTGAACAAAAGAATTCTTCATATTGTCCTCCTGTAACCATTAGCTTTGGCTAGGTTAGCCATAAAACTTGGTAAATTCAGAATACAATGAATGGGGGGTGCAAGTCATTACGGCAACAATCCTTCAGTCAGTTCAAGTATGGCTTCAGCCTTGTTAAAGGTGTAGAGGTGTACACCCTGCACGCCGCTAGCCAGCAGTTCTTCAGCCTGCCTGCGGGCATGGG
>JAJTBI010000145.1 GCA_021286935.1 Geobacteraceae bacterium | reverse complement strand
TCGGCATGCGGCATCTGTCCGATCCGCCCTACACCCTGCTGGAATCAACAACATTCCCCTTGGCGGATATGGCCAGGGCGCGCCAACTGGGGGCTGCCAGCGACATCTTCTACTCCCGCGGCAAGGCCGTGGCCTGGTTCAACGGGGTGGCGCGGGGGCTGAAACTCAAGCCGGTGGAGCTGCTGGAAAGGTTCGGCTCCTGGCTGCAGGGGCAGATGGGCCGTATACCGGATGAGGCCGAGCTGGACGACCAACAGATCTGGCAGCTTCAGCGCCGGTTTCTGACCAGCCTGTTTGATGAACGCAAGGCCCAGAAGCTGCTGCCCGCTGCCCTGGATTGTGTGGATTACCACTATGCCTACGGCGTGGCCCTGATGGCGGTGCCGCCCATACCGCCGGATGATGAGCAGCTGCTACAGCTTGATCTGCTCAAGATGAAGCTGACACGGGCTTCTTCACTGACCCTGCTGCCGTTCAGCTATGAGATCCTCGATATTCTGGAGAGTGGTGAGCCTGATCTGGTCTGGATCAGCAAACAGCTGAAACAGACCGGCTCCTGGGCCGCCATCTACCCGGCCCACGGCGAGGTCTGTACTGAATCACTGATCAAACCCTACTACCGCCTGCTGGAAGAACTGGATGGCACACACACTGCCGGCGCTATTGCCAAGCAGTTGCGGATTCCTGCTGCCGATGCCCTGGAGTTTCTGCAGTTTGCAATGGCCGAGGGGATGGTTGTAGGGTGAAGAGGGGGATCTCAAAACGATCTGGACCGGTTGCGTTGCTGTTGGCTGCAGCCGGTTGCCTCTGTCTTGCCCAGGGGATAAGCAAGCCATTACTCTGGTTTTGGGGCGAGCGGGCAACGGCGGTTATCAGCTATCAGGAAAATACGGTCAGCAGCCGTGGTGCAACCTGGATCCGTTATCGCTTTACAGCACAGGATGGGACGCCTCATACCGGCACAGCAATGACCAGTGCCAAAGGCGTTTCTGGTGTTGCTGTTAAGGTTGCTTACCTGGGGCTTTATCCTGATCTGAATATGCCTGCCTACGGTAGTTATGCAGGCTTGCTGGGGATCGTCTGGTCTGGTACCGGACTCGTGCTGCTGGGCATTAGCAGGGTATTCCGTCGCCCATGCTGCTGATCTTTCCCCCCACTGCCAAGGCCTGCGAACCACCGGCCGGGATCGCCCGTCTGGCTGGTGCGCTGCAGACCCATAACATCCCCTGCAGGCTGTGGGATGCCAACCTGGAAGGCCAGCTCTGGTTACTGGAACAGCAGCCGGAGGCTAACGATACCTGGACAACCCGCGCCTGGCGCAGTCGGCATAAACACCTGCAGGAACTGCGTGAACCAACAACCTGCGCCAATTCATCCCGCTATACCACAGCGGTCAATGATCTGAATCGTCTGTTGCTGATGGCAGCCAAGCCGCTGCAGGCAGAGGTTGGGCTGGCTGATTATCGGCAATCAGATCTCTCTCCGGTGCGCAGCAAAGACCTACTGCAGGCCGCTGCCAGACCTGAGCTGAATCCGTTCTTTCCCTTCTTTCAACAGCGCCTGCCAGGGCTGTTGGATGGCATGACCACCGTCGGCATCTCGCTTAATTTTCTCAGTCAGGCCCTCTGCAGCTTCAGCCTGATCGGCCTGATCCGGCAGCAGTATCCCAATGTGAAAATTGCGCTGGGCGGTGGTCTGGTGACCACCTGGCTGTCGCGGCCTGACTGGCAAAATCCGTTTGGCGACCTTATTGATCACCTGATTGCCGGTCCCGGTGAGAGACCGCTGTTGGAGTTGTTGGGACAAAATACGTCGCAGTCTGGCAACATGCCTGGCTATCAGCAGTTGCCGCTGCAGCAGTACCTGAGCCCCGGCCTGATCCTGCCCTACAGTGCTGCATCAGGTTGCTGGTGGAACCGCTGCTCCTTCTGCCCGGAGCGGGCCGAGGGGAACCGTTACCTGCCCCTGCCAACCTCACAGGTGCTGGCTGAACTACAGCAGCTGGTACAGCAGTACCGGCCAACACTCCTGCACCTGCTGGACAATGCCCTGAGTCCGGCCCTGCTGCAGGGGATGATCGAGCAGCCGCCTGGCGTGCCTTGGTACGGCTTTGTACGCTTTGAACAGCAGCTGGAAGACCCAGCCTTTTGCCATGCCTTGCGGCAGTCGGGCTGCGTGATGCTGAAGCTGGGGATTGAGTCCGGTGATCAGGCGGTGCTGGATCGTCTGCACAAGGGGATCAGGTTGGAACAGGCCGGACTGATTCTGGAAAACCTGCGGCAAGCCGGGATCGCTGTCTACGGCTACCTGCTGTTTGGTACCCCGGCTGAAGACCAGGAGGCTGCCCGCCGTACCCTGGCCTTTGTACAACAGCACCATGCCGCGATTAGCTTTCTGAATCTGGCGGTATTTAACATGCCATTGTTTGGTGATGAAGTGCCGGAATACGAGACAGAGCTGTTTTACGAAGGGGATTTGTCGCTCTACACAGGGTTTAAACATCCTAAAGGCTGGGGCAGGGGAGAGGTGCGGCGTTTTCTGTGTCAGGAGTTCAGCCGTCCCCCTGAAATTGCGGCGATCATCCGGCGTGACCCTCCACAGTTTACCTCCAATCATGCCGCACTGTTCTGTTGAGCGTGCCCGGTATAAACTCCCTCGTTTTGTGCGCAACTTGTAATCCTAAAGAATTGCCTTATTATCTTTCCAGGGTAGTCATCACATTGGAGAGGGCCTGCTCATGCCTGAATTTAAGCTTGGAGAGTTGTTGATTCAAAATAAGCTGATCACTAAAGAGCAGTTTGATCAGGCACTGGAGATGCAACAGCTTACCCCGCATCAGCCGATCGGCCAGATTTTATGCATGCTTGGTTTTTTGAACGCCAAAGATCTTGGATATATCCTTGATCACAATAAAAAACGCCGCAAGCTGGGTGATATCCTCGTCTCACAGGGATTTATTGATGAGGAAAAACTGCGTAATGCGCTTAGTGTTAGCGGGGAGGAAAAAATTCCGCTTGGCAGGGCGCTGATCAGGCAGCAGGTTATTGAAGAAGAACAGGTGGCCCAAGCCATCGCTTTTCAGCATGATATGAAGTTTGTCAGTCTGGCCGGGGTCCGTTTAGACCCTGAACTTTCACGATTTGTTAATGCTACTTTTGCCCAGCGGCTTCGTATTGTGCCGATCAGGTGCAGGGACAATTGCCTTACCATTGCTATGGCGTATCCGGTTCAGCGGGATGAACTCGCTCAGCTTGAAAGCTGGTGCCATATGAAAATTGTCCCAGTCATTGCCAAAGAAAGCGACATAATTATTGCTCAGCAGAAGGTTTTCAAGATTATTGGAGGGGCTGAGCATGCAAAGCTGAACTTTGAGCTGTCTGAAGACCAGGTGCGTGATGCCAATAAATCAAAATATGTCAATGATTTCATAAGTGCTGACGTAGACTACCTTGTTAAACGGATTATTGCCACCGGCATCAAGGAGGGGGCAAGCGACATCCATTTTGAGTCAACTGAAAACGGGATGGTCATCCGCTACCGTTTGGACGGCATCTTGCAAACAGTAGGCTTGGGAGCTGATGACCTTCTGATCAGCACAAACGCACGGCAGGTTGTTTCCAAGATCAAAATCCTTTGCGATATGGATATTGCTGAACGTCGCCGTCCACAGGACAGCAGCTTTAAGATGAAGGTGTCCAAGGAGGGAAATGTACGGAGTGTTGATTTTCGGGTGTCAACAGTACCAACGCAGTTCGGCGAAAATGTCGTGATACGGATCTTGGATAAGCGCAGAGGGGCTATTACCCTGAAGGGATTGGGCTATTCTCCGGAAGATGTTAAGGCGCTCTATACGGCACTTGAAAAGCCAACCGGCATCTTCCTTGTTACTGGACCGACCGGATCAGGGAAATCGTCTACATTGTACGCCATCCTTTCGCATATCAATACTCCGGGCGCCAAGACACTGACCATTGAGGATCCGATAGAATACAGCATTGACGGCATGACCCAGACTGAAGTCAACGAAAATATCGGTAATACGTTTGCCCGCCTGCTGCGGGCTTTTCTACGTCAGGATCCTGATAACATCATGGTCGGTGAGATCCGCGATCTGGAAACCGCAACGATAGCCATGCGTGCGGCGCTGACCGGTCACACCGTACTTTCCACCCTGCATACCAATGATGCCACCAGTGCCGTGACGCGCTTGATTGATATGGGCGTTGAACCGAGCCTTGTCTCCACAACCTTGCGTTGCGTGCTTGCCCAGAGGCTTGTGCGCTATATCTGTCCGGATTGCAAAACTCCCTATCTTCCACCGGTAGAACTTTTGCAAGAGTTCGGGGTTTCGCTGGAGTCTGATATCAAATTCTTTAAGGGTAAAGGTTGTGGCAAATGCCACTATACGGGCTATGCCGGGCGACGGCCGATTGTAGAATTATGGATTCCTACCCGTGAAGAGCTGCTCATGTTTAATCGTCGTCCTGATAACATTAGCCTTCGGAATGCTGTGTTTTCCGGTACCGAACGGCTGACCATGATTGAGGATGGTTTTCGCAGGGTTTTGGCTGGTGAAACAACCCTTGAAGAGTTGATGCGGACGGTTCCTTATGAACAGATTGAAGCGGGGCGGGAAAAGATTAAAAGAATGCTGGCCACAACAGGCAGTAAAGCCTA
>JAJTBI010000144.1 GCA_021286935.1 Geobacteraceae bacterium | reverse complement strand
GTTAAAGGTGATTTCCGGCATGCAGTTAATTTTGACACAACATATACATTTGGAATTGCCAAGCTAAATGCATTTGCAGACGTTGAGTTTATTAGAACAGAATCACTATTCTATTTACCAGGAAGTTATCGTTGGGCTTCAACTAGAAGAGACATTAATTACGATTTTGGAACTAAGGCAGACTTCGAATTAATTAAAGGTCTTTTATCTTTTAGCACTACTTACCGTTATGAGAGAGCTGATGGAACAAATGAATTTTCAAAATCAGTAGCTCCAGTTCCAACAGATGTACCTTATTTGGATGACTATATTAAGCATAGTGCAGATGCAAAGCTTAGCTACAACATGAGCAAAGCACTTAAAGTTGATGTAGGTTACCTTTATGAGAATTTGAAATACAGTGACACCGCTTATGCTCAATACACTATTGGCGGAAATAATTTTACTGGCGCCTATGCCAACCCCAACTACGATGCCAGCGTGGTCTACACCAAGCTAACCTACAAATTCTAGCTCCTTCCAACAAAAAAGGCGGCCCGCAACGGGCCGCCAGTACCAAAAGTCCTTCATGTGGTGGATGTACTGTCAGGGTACTTCCAGCACTTTGCCCTCCTGCTTTCTCCCGGGAGGGCTTTTTTATTCTCCAAACTCCCGTTGCCAGGCTTCAAAAATGGTAACCTTGTCGTCACCAAACTTCGCTAGGTTTTTCCTGATTTTCTCCACCGACTTTTCCTTTTCAAGTCGATCAGGATTCTTTGAATAAAACAGGTCGGCATAGCAGATAATCCGTTCTGCAAGGGTTTCCGGAGTCATATCCCGCTGCGGTAGCGGCAAATTCTGGCTGGTTATGTCGTTTATCGTAAGCCCTACCCCGGTATGCCGTTCACAGATCAGGGCGTGCAGGGGTAACCCCTCTGTATCAAGCAGTTCTCTACCCAAGACACCGTGGCGAATATATGGCTCCGTACCATGGCAAGCAATGTCCGGTGCATTAACCCTGCAGACGCCGATATCATGCAGATAGGCCGCCTCGATGACCAGACGACGGGTTTCTGAATCTGCATTGACCGCAGCGCAGGCGGAAAGCGCCTTACCGGCCACCATTCTGCCATGAACCATCAGGATCTCAACTGTATTGGGACTGCAATAGCGTTTCAACAACTCTTCAACCGCTAACATGGGCTACCCCTTTCCAAAGAAATCCCTCAGCCGCTTCAGGTAATCCACTGGACTGCGTTCACCTGCGCCCGATTCAACCTGCTGTTCCTGCTGTTGCTGATTACTGGCTGTGTGCCGTGATAGCGCCTCACCCAGCCGCTCCATCAGCTTATCATTACTGTCCATCAGGTCGGCCATGGCTGCCTTGGAAAGCTCAGCCAGAATCGCCTCAGTGCATGCCCGTACCGTTGCCTTGCGAGGCTCACCGGTTAAAAGTGACATCTCACCAAACATCCTGCCCTGCCCCAGGCGTGCAACTTCGATCCCGTCAACCTCAACCTGCATCTCACCACGCAGCACAAAAAAAAGCGAGCTGCCCGCATCCCCCTGCCTGACCGCAGCCTCGCCAGGCGCAAAGCTACGCATCGTTGCACTATCTGCAAAGTGGGCTACTTCATCAGTAGTCAATACATCAAACAGATGGGACTGACGCACCCCTGCCAGAATCTGATCGCGCTGGTTGGGAAATGATTCTTTAAGGGGGGCAGTAACCAGTTGACGATGGGGAAAGGGAAAGCTCCAACCAGCACGATGCACCGCATACCAGGCCTTGGTCTGGATCTCGGACAAAGCCAGGTTACGCTGTGCCGGATCTGCCAGCCAGAACTTGAGCAGATAGACAATGCTGCTGTCATTCATGGTCTGGAGACGGACTACCGGCTGTGGTTCGTTCAGTACCAGTGTTTCTTCCTGCAAAACCTTTAACAGCAGCGCTTTTGCCTGTTCAGGAGGCAGTTCATAGGGCAGGCCAATGGTCAGGGTCAGTGCAGCCCGCTCCTGAGCAGTTTCTCTGATGGAACCATGAGTAGTCACCACACTTTGGACCACAACGGTGTTGGGCACCAACACCTGATTATTATCCAGGGTACGCAGGGTAATGTAGCGAAAACCGACGTTAACAATTTCACCAAACAGATGTTTTTCAGGAATTGATATCCAACTGCCCCGGGTCATCAGTGGATCAATCTGGACCGTAAAGCCGTAAAAGGCATTGGAAAGTGTGGTCTGCATGGCAAAAGCTATGGCAGCAGTCAGTACCGTGGTGGTGGTGATAACAGCAGACAGGTCCACCTGAAAAACCAACCGCAAAGAGACGATACCTGCAGCCAGATACACTACCAGACGGATGGCATCCCGTAGCAGCATCGGCACATCACCATGCCGCCGCAGGCTAAGCACCATATCCACCAGCACGTAGATCACCAGCTTGGCCAGACAGATCAGAACGATCACACTCTGTAGCCGTGCAAGGATAAGACTATAGTTTGGATACCCGGTAAGCGTGGCCTCAAAGTAGAGCAGTACCAGTCCCAGCAGAGAAAGCTTAAGCGCGGTTGGGGCCAGAGAAGAGAGCGGCTTGCCCTGCACACGACGAACAACGGTAACGGTAGTAAAGAACAGGATCACCACCAGCAGCACCACCAGCTTGTTGACCAGAATAAAATTCAGGTCCACCAGTGAAAGCATCCCCTGATTAAGCGGTTGTGCTGCGGTCGTGGCCATCCTATCCCTCCAGTGCGCCGATCAGGCTCTTGATATCGGCTACATTCCGCTCAGCCAGCCATGCTTCCATCCCTTCAGCAATTTCCTGGGCTGCAGCAGGATTGACAAAGCTGGCCGTACCCACCTGCACCGCAGTGGCACCGGCCAACATGAACTCCAGGGCATCGGTGGCGGACATGATACCGCCAATACCGATCACCGGAACCTTGACCGCCTTGGCCACCTGCCAGACCATCCGCAGGGCGATCGGCTTGATGGCCGGACCGGACAGTCCACCGGTAATGTTAGCCAGCACCGGTCTGCGACGTTCCAGGTCAATCGCCATACCGGTCAGGGTGTTGATCACCGACAGGGCATCGGCACCGGCAGCCTCACAGGCCTGGGCCATTTCTACAATATCGGTCACATTGGGAGAGAGTTTAACAATCAAGGTCTTTTTCGTGGCAGCACGACAGGCCGCAACCACACTGGCAGCGCAGTTAGGATCGGTACCAAACACGATCCCCCCCTGTTTAACGTTGGGACAGGAGATGTTGACTTCAAGGGCAGCCACCTCCGGGATGGCATCCAGACGGCTAGCCAGCTCAGCATACTCATCCGGCGTATAGCCAAAAAAGTTGGCGATGGCCGGGGTGTTGACGGAACGCAGGAACGGCACCTTTTTCTGGATAAAGGCATCAATCCCAACATTCTGCAGGCCGATGGCGTTCAACATGCCGCCGGGCGTTTCCACAATCCGCGGGGTCGGATTACCGGCACGGGGCTTTAAGGACAACCCCTTGGTCACAAAGGCGCCGATCTTTTCCAGATCAACATACTGGCTGAACTCCTCACCATAGCCAAAGGTACCGGAGGCGGTCATGACCGGATTACGCAGCTTGAGGCTGCCGATCTCAACAGACATGGCAGGTTTCATATCAATTCCCCTCCCACTTTAGTTCAGCAGCCTCAAAGACCGGACCTTCAGTACAGACACAACGATAGTCAGGGTTTTCAGCACTATGCTCTGTCCCCTGACAGACGCAGCCCAGACAGGCCCCCATGCCGCAGGCCATGTACCCTTCCAGCGAAACCTGGGTTTTTACACTCCGCTTGGCACCAATGCCTGCCACCGCCTTCAGCATACCGTGGGGACCACAGGCAAAGATCTGTCCCTTGTTACCTGTGGCATCAAGGCGTTGCTCCAGCACCTTGGTGACCAGACCGCACTCACCCAGTGAGCCATCCTCTGTTGCGGTGTAACACTCCACCCCCAGACGTTCAAACTCGGTAATGCAGAGCACATCATCCTTGGTACGACCACCGGCAAACAGACGCACCGGCGAATCCTTGACCAGCTCTTTGGCTAGCAGATAGAGCGGAGCCAGACCAACACCACCACCAACAATCAACTTTTCCTCACCAGCCGGGCCGTTCTCAAACCCGGTACCCAGAGGGCCGAGGATATCCAGAATATCGTTAGCATGCAGGGTGGACAGCATGCCGGTACCCTTGCCCACCACCCGGTACAGAATCTCCAGGTAGGGCTGCGGGGCTGCACCGGTAAAGGCTGGTTGCAGTGTACCCACATCAAATACCCCAAAGGGACGGCGGATCAATGGATCTATCGACGGATTAACCCGCACCATCACAAACTGGCCCGGCTTGGCCTCAAGCATCTCAGCCGGTGCGGTCATCCGCATCCGCCAGTAGCCGGGAGACACCTCGGCATTATCCAGAATCATGGCCTTAAACTGCATCAACATCCTCCTTCATCAGCATTTTATCCATCAAAACAGCATCAATGTTATCTTCGTAATAGCTCTTGCGCAGGCCGGTCTGTTTGAAACCAAAGCGCTCATACAAGGCAATGGCCGGTTGGCTGGTTGCCCGCACCTCAAGCAGCAACAGGCGGGCGCCACGCTGGATCGCCTCGTCACAGGCCCACTGCACCAGCTGTACACCAATCCCCTTACCCTGTAACGCCGGATCAACCGCCACATCCAGAATCTCCGCCTCATCCAGCAGCACAGTCAGACAGAGATAGCCGGCCACCCAGCCATCAAGCTCCACCACCACGCAGCTCGCCCGTTCAGAAGCCAGCTCAGCCTGAAAATGACTAC
>JAJTBI010000019.1 GCA_021286935.1 Geobacteraceae bacterium | reverse complement strand
GATGGGAGCTGCGTCGATTTCTCTGTTGATGCCGTTCCCCTCTGTCTTTGCCTGACCGTGCTGTGCCGTGAACAGATTCTGGCGGCACAGAATTCCAAGAACAATCTCCCGCCGTACAAGCTGCAGACACTGTCATCTGCTGTTGCTGTGCTTGATCCGTTTGCGGTTTTGAAGCAGGCCGACATGTCCGGCGGCTTTCATCTTCGCCAGGCTGCGGAAAAAAGCATGCCTTTTGTATGTTCGGTGAATGTCTGAAAAGAGACTGCAACGGCAGTGAGATACCTGTCTGCGGATATATCCAACCCTAGAAAAGAGGAGGAAAAAATGAAGGATTTACAGAGACGAGATTTTATCAAAGGGATCGCGGTGTTGTCGGGAGCGGCGCTCTGTGGTGTGGCAACGACGACTATCGCAAAGGCGGATACGCCGAAGGAATCGTTTGTAGCGCCACCATTTCCATGGCCCTATCAGGAGCTTGATCCTGAATATGTCAGGAAACTTGGTCATTTGGGATACTACCTGGAAGAGTGCGGCGGCGGGGCCTTCTGGGCAATTATGACGGCGCTTAGAGAAAAAGTCGGCTACCCCTATACCATCCTGCCTATGCCCACCAAAGAGCAGTTTGTCGCACACCTTGCCAGCGGAAAGAAGGAAAGTCCCTTTGCCCCGATCTTGATGCAATATGGTGTAGGCGGGGTGGCAGGATTCGGATCTCTGTGTGGAGCGCCCAATGGGTCAGCCTCTGCGATTACACTTGTGGCGCCCTTTAAGGCTGCAGAAAAGATCATCCCTCGGTTGATGCGCTACTATGAAATAGAAGCGTTCCCAACCGATAAGTCCAATGAATATGCAGTCAAGAAACAGTTTTTCCCACCAAAATATAAAAGTGAAAAATCGTTGCCACAATCTCCCAGCCATTCTGTTCTATGCCATGTCAGCGTTGGAAAATGGTGTGAAAAAGCCGGTTATGCCAGTGGGTCCAGTGAACGATCAGAACGCTGTGCACGAGTAACAGGAGATGTGGCTGCAATGGCGGTAACACTTTTAAACGCCTACTACAAAGGAAATCTGGAAACCGCATTCCCCATGAAATTGTCGCAGGAAACCGCTGGCTGTATGACCTGCCATACCAAAGGTGAAAAGTATGAAACAGGTAACTTTACTCGGGGGGAAATGGAGTGCAACAGTTGCCACACCGATATGACGCCCCATAAATCAAAGAATAAAATCAAAACGGCTTATGGCATGGATATCGGCACCCTTGCCGGAGCAGCAGCGGTCGGGACCGTTGCCGGTATCGGCGCCCATGCGGTCAGTAAGCGCGTCAGCAAGGGGGAAAACGATGGTGAAGAATGAAACCGTAACCGTTAAACGGCACAGCTTCCTCTACAGGTTTCTGCACTGGTTGATTGTGGCAGAGGTACTGTTGCTGCTGCTGTCAGGATTTGGGGTGAGTGACTATCTGCCGTTCGGAGTTATGAGCAGAGGGGCTGGGAGGAGCCTGCATATTGTCCTCGGCCTGGGCTGGATGGGGACCATTACGTTCTTTGTCTACAATTTTGTGATGAGTGGAGAATACAACTGGTTTGGTGTCTCCAAGATAGGTGATGCCTTTGATTTCTTTGTGCATGAAATCAGATGTCTGGTGGGCGGTAAGAAGATTGAAAATCCGGTTGGATACGAGATTGATGAAAAGCGGTATGTCGAAAAAATCATGGCGACTGAAGTGCTGGCATGGTGGGGCTGGCTTGCATTGTGGATGGCAATGGCCATAACCGGTCTGGCCCTGCTCTTTCCCGAAAGCTTCAGCCTGATAAACCGGTTGTGTCATGGGCTGTTGCCAACCTTCGGGCATGCCACAGCGGCAACGCGAGTCATCCATACGGTCCTGTCTTTGGTGATTGTCGTGTACATCATGATTCATGCCTATGCCTCCTGGGCCTTTGGGATGGTCGGTTCGATGATTTCAGGAAATAAGGAAGAGCGAATTATTGCATCAAAAAAATAGTGATCGTGCGTTGTTATGCTGTTGATTCAGTCCCCTCTCCCTGTAAAGGAGAGGGGCTTTTTCAGGGCATACCTTGCAGCAAAGTGGTTTCGTAATCAGAAAGGAGACACGAATATGTTTGGATTGGGATTACCGGAACTGGCCGTGATCGGCGGGATTATGCTGTTGGTTTTCGGGCCGGGCAAGTTGCCGCAACTGGGAGCCTCGCTGGGAGGGGCCATCAAGAGTTTTCGTTCTGCAAGCGATGGCAGCGACAAGCAGGTTGAGTGCGGAGACTGCAAAAAACATGAGGAGAACAAGTAAATGGGCAGAATGAAGGAGTGTCCCCGTTACAATGTTATTTCAATGAGGGTCAGCGATGAAGAACGCAAGCACCTGGAATCTCTGGTGCGGCATACCCGCAAATCGGTCTCTGAGCTGATGCGGGAGGCGATGGTGGAGCAGATTGAGGGGCGCGGGATGCGCAGGGCTGCTTAGCAGGTGGGCCTGCTGATTAATCAAATGTCGTATACCTGACTTTGGCGTGGTATGTTGTATGCTTCAGACGGTGAGCCTGGAAGAGGTGGCAGTAGGGGATTGAATCGCAATCTGGCGTTTTTCAGCGGGGTGACGGTCGCCTTTGTGGCGCTGGCGGCTGTTGTTGCCGGTTGGGGGATCTACAGCCTGAACAATGCCTTTGAGTCGCTTCATCGCCATGAGATCAGCACCAAGCTGCAAACCATAAACATTGCCCGCGATGTCAACTACGTTTCCCGCCTGACCCGCGACATCATGCTGGGGGCTGATTTTGAAGAGGATATGGAGGAGCTTGAGGAGACTGCCGCCGACATTGACAACTCCTTTGAGGCGCTTAACCGGTCCGCCCATGATGCCGGTGACCGCAAACTGGTTGAACAGGCCAGACGTGACACCATGGCCTTTGTTGACAACTGCATTCAGCGGATGGAGCGAATCAAAACGACCCCTCCCGCACAACGTAACCGGGCCTTTGCAGCGTACAAAAAGGAGGCCACCCCGCTGGCCATGAAGTCACGGGCAAGCTTCAGAGCCATTATCCAGAATGCCGATCTTCGCTTTGAACTGGCGAATCAACAGTTTTCAAAGACCATTCAGCGTACCTTTACCATCATTGCCCTGGCCGGCGCCCTGCTGGCCGTCTTTTTTCAACTTTCCACCAGACGCTACAAGGAACGTCGCATGGCAGAGGCGGCCCTGCGCAAGGCCCACCAGGAGCTTGAACAGAAAATCACCGAACGTACCGCTGAACTGACCGAAACCAATAGTTCACTTCTGGAGAAGATTGAGGAGCTGAAAACCACGGAAAAGATCCTGCGTGAGTCACGGGATAACGCGGTTCAGGCCGGAAAGCTGGCAGTACTGGGGCAGATGGCGGCCGGGATCAGCCATGAAATCAGCCAGCCGCTGACCGCCATGCACACCTTCACGGACAATGCCGTCAGTTTTCTTGAAAAGGGGCGCGTGCCGGAGGCGTTGGAAAATCTCGGCGTGGTCAGCCGTATGACTGATCGGATTTCTTCGATTGTATCGGAAATCAAGACATTCTCTCGGAAGACCCCTGCCGAAAAACAGCGGGTCAGCATTGTCACCGCAGTCAATCATGCAGTTATGCTGGTGGAGTCGCAACGCCGTCAATTGAATGCGGTTGTTGACGTGCAGCCGTTTGCCGAGACCCTGCAGGTCTGGGCCGACGTGGTCCGGCTCGAGCAGGTGCTGGTCAATCTGTTACGCAATGCCCTGGATGCGGTCAGTGAACAGCGGGACAAGCGGGTGACGGTGACGGTTCTGCAGCAGCAGACAGAGGTACTGATCCAGATTCAGGACAACGGTCCAGGCATTGCCGAGGAGATCTTTCCGCACCTGTTTGAGTCGTTTGTCACCACCAAGCCGGTTGGCCAGGGGGTAGGGCTGGGCCTGGCCATATCCCACATGATTATCACCGAACTAGGTGGTAGACTTACAGCCGGAAACTCCGAAGCAGGCGGCGCCACGTTTACTATTGTGCTGGAAGGGGTTGGTAATGGACAACCGTAACAATTGTCGACATGATCTGCCGATCTACCTGATTGAGGACGATGAGGCGGTTCGGCGGCGATGTGAGCAGACCATTCAGTTGGCGGACATGGTCGTTCGTTCCTTCATCAGCGCGGAAGCAGCATTGCGGGCCATGGAGGATTTTCCGCCCGGCATCGTGATCAGTGATGTCAAGCTGCCCGGTATCTCCGGCATGGAACTGCTGGATGTAATGCAAAACTATGACCGGGATATTCCGGTTATCCTGATTACCGGGCATGGTGATGTGACCATGGCGGTCCAGGCCATGCGGCAGAATGCCTATGATTTCATAGAGAAGCCGTTTCACTCGGAACGCTTGCTGGATGTGATCCGGCGGGCACTTGAAAAACGGCATCTGATCCTTGAGCTGCGTCGACTGCATGAGGACCTGGCTGATAGCGGCGCAATGCCGTTGATCGGGCATTCAGACGGTATCCAGCTGGTGCGACGCTCCATCGCTGCCCTGGCTCCCACCGATGTGGACCTGCTGATCCTGGGTGAAACAGGCAGCGGCAAAGAGGTGGTGGCCCATGCGATCCATGCCCTGAGTGGCCGTAAAGGGCCGTTTGTGGCGCTGAATTGCGGCGCTTTGCCGGAAACGATCTTTGAAAGCGAGATGTTCGGACATGAATCAGGCGCCTTTACCGGGGCGACCCAGAAGCGGATCGGCAAGATCGAGTATGCCCATGGCGGCACACTTTTTCTGGATGAGATTGAATCGATGCCGCTGCAACTGCAGGTCAAACTGCTGCGGGTGCTGCAGGACCGTTGTGTAGAGCGGTTGGGCAGCAATAAGTCCATCCCGGTTGATTGCCGGATTGTGGCGGCAAGCAAGGTGGACCTGCAACGTCTGTCTGAGCAAGGCGGTTTCCGCGCCGACCTGTATTACCGCCTGAATGTCGTCACGATCGAACTGCCGCCGCTCAGGCAGCGCCCCGGCGATATTGCGCCGCTGATGGCCTACTTCATCTCCCAGGCCTGCGCCCGTTTCAAGCGGGAGCCGGTCAGTTGGAATGAGCAGGACCTGCTCCGGTGGCAGCAACATGACTGGCCGGGCAATGTGCGTGAACTGAAGGCCGTGGCAGAACGGCTCTGTCTTGGGGTTGGTGACAGCCTGGAACCTTCCAGAATGGTTACTACTTCTCTGGCCTCGAAGGTGGAGCTGTACGAGCGGGGGCTGATCCGTGATGGCCTGAAAAGCACCAAAGGCTGTGTGGCAGAGGCAGCAGAACTGCTCCAGATGCCGAAGAAAACCCTGTACGACAAACTGAGCCGTCACGGTCTGGACCCGGAGCAGTTTCGTTAGGTCTCCAGATAGTCTGCTGTGAATACACTGAGAAGGTACAAAGAGGCCGGGAGTTATCCCGGCCTCTTTGCTATATTGTGGACCATGGTTAGATTGTTTGACCTGCGCCAAAGTAACACAGATAATATGTACCTACCCTGAACGAGGAGGATTGTACCTGATGTCATACAATCATTTTGACAGCAAAGGCCAGGCGATCATGGTGGATATCAGCGCCAAGCAGCCCACCTTGCGGACCGCCATAGCTCGCTCAACGGTGCAGATGAGTCCTGCCACACTGCAGCTGGTGGTGGATGGTGCCCTGGCCAAGGGGGATGTGCTGGGTGTGGCGAGGTTGGCCGGTATTGCGGCAGCTAAAAAGACCCCGGACCTGATTCCCCTTTCCCATCCTCTGGCCCTGCATGCGGTGGGGATTGAGTTTAACTGGAATCTTGAGGCTGGCAGCATTGCGGTTGAGGCCACGGTGCGGGCCTTTGAGCGGACCGGGGTGGAGATGGAGGCAATGGTGGCCGCTTCGGTGGCGGCGCTGACGGTCTATGATATGTGTAAAGGTCAGGACAAGGGAATTGTCATCACCGAAACCCTGCTGCTGTTCAAGGAAGGTGGCAAGAGCGGTACCTATCAACGGGAAGCTGGCGTATGAAGGCGGCAATCCTGACGGTTAGCGATAAAGGCTCCCGTGGTCAGCGGGAGGATACGGGAGGTCCGCTGCTGCAACAGTGGCTGTCAGATCGGGGGGCGGAGATTGTCTGCACCAAAATCGTACCGGATGAGGTGGAGCAGATTGCAGCGACGCTGCGTCAGTGGGCTGACCACGACCAGCCGGAATTGATCCTGACCACCGGCGGCACTGGCGTTTCCCCCCGTGATGTCACTCCGGAGGCCACCCTGCAGGTGCTGGATCGACTGTTGCCCGGTTTTGCCGAGCAGATGCGGGCCGAGAGCCTCAAGATCACCCCCATGGCAATCCTGTCCCGGGCGGTGGCCGGTATCCGCAAGCAGAGTCTGATCATTAACCTACCCGGCAGTCCCCGTGGAGCGATTGAGAACCTGGCCTTTGTCTGGGCAGCAGTACCCCATGCCGTCAGTAAGATCCGGGGTGACAAGCAAGACTGTGATGGGATTGGACGTCAACAGTAAATCCTGAAAAGTTATTGCCGCGAAAGAACGCAAGGATCGCAAAGTCAGGTGTTTAGTTCCTCTCCTTTCTTTAAGGACGGGCTTGGGGTGGTTGCCTTTGACTTTCCGGTTTTAAAGATCAAAACAAGTTAAGGTCAAAAACCTTACCACCCCCAACCCCTCCTAAATTAGGAGGGGAGTTTAAAATCGTGTCAGTACTAAAAACTGACCGGACACTACTGACGACAATCCTTTTCTTTTGTTTCTTTGTGCTCTTTTGCGGCTATGGAGCGACTTTTGTATGATCAGCCAATGTAACGACATAACCGGTGTGATCCTGGTGGGTGGCAAGAGTCGTCGCATGGGGCAGGATAAGGCGTTCCTGCTGGTCGAAGGTCTGCCTGTTATTGAGCGGATTATCACGGTAATGCAAGGCTGTTTCAAAAAACTGTTGCTGGTGGGTGATCGACCGGAGCGGTTTGAGCAGTACGGTCTGCCGGTGCTGCCGGACAGCTACCCCGGTAGCTCTCTGGGCGGTCTGTATACCGGCCTGCAGCACGCTGAAACTGGCCAGATTTTCGTTTCTTCATGTGATATTCCCTTTCCTGATCCTGAACTGGTCCGTCTGATTTGTGCCGAAGCAGGCGGTTGTGATGCCGTTGTTCCTGCTACGGACAACGGACTGGAACCGCTGTTTGCCCTCTACTACAAATCCTGTCTGCCAACCATGTTAGCTGCGCTTGAGGTCGGCAACTACCGTATCACCTCTGTTTTGCATCACCTGAATGTCAAGACCATCCCCCAGGAACAGGTGAAGAAGGTTGATCCTGGCGGCAGGGGATTGTTGAATATCAATACCCCCCAGGACTATGCAGCCTGTCGAAAGGAAGCATAATGCGCAGACCGGTTGTCATCTCCTTTGTGGCCCATTCCGGCACCGGCAAGACCACCCTGCTGGAGCAGCTGATTCCGATCCTGAAGGCTCGTGGCTACCGGGTGGGGGCGATCAAGCACGATGCCCATCGTTTTGAGATTGATCGTCCCGGTAAAGACAGCCACCGTCTGACCTCAGCCGGTGCTGACAGCATGCTGATTTGTTCTGATGAAAAACTGGCACTGGTGCGTCAGCATCAGCAGGCCCCAGCCGTTGAGGAACTGCTGGCGATCTGCGGCACTGATCTGGATATTATCCTGACCGAAGGGTTTAAACAGAGCGACCTGCCCAAGATAGAGCTGCACCGTGCAGCATTGGGCCGGGAGTTGATCTGTCGCGGTACGAACCATGATCCAACCCTACTGGCAGTGGCCAGTGATGTCCCGATTGTGCTGGATGTCCCGTTGCTTGATCTGAACAACCCGGCTGAAGTTGCCGCCTTTATTGAGGAACATGTTATGCAGAACAGTCTTGCAACCGAACTGTCCAAAGGACTGCCGGGCAAACAACCGCTGATCTCTGTTAAACAGGCCTTTCAGATGACACTGGAGCAGGGGCTGCAGGCTGGCATCTGCCGTCTGCCGTTGCTGGATGCCCTGGGCCGGGTGCTTGCCGAAGACCAGATTGCTGGTTTTGCCATTCCCCCCTGTGATTATTCTGCCATGGATGGCTATGCCTTCTGCGCTGCTGATGCTGCTCAGCAAGAGCTGCGGGAGGTCGGGTTTCTGCCAGCCGGTCAATCCAGGCTGGAACCGGTTGCTGCCGGTACGGCGATCAGAATCATGACCGGTGCGCCGATCCCGCCTGGCTGTGACACGGTGGTGCCGCTGGAAAATCTTCAGGTGACCGATGGCCTGCTGCAGTTTGATAAGCCGTTTACAATCGGGGATAACATCCGCCGTGCCGGTGAGGATTTGCAACAGGGACAACGGGCGGTTGCAGCGGGAACGCTGCTGCGCTTTCAGGAAATAGCCCTGTTGTCAGCCATGAACCTCAGCACGGTGCCGGTTTTTGCGCCGTTACGGGTGGCGATTCTGGCCACCGGCGATGAACTGTTGGAGCCTGGCTCGGAGCGCAGACCGGGGATGATCATCAACTGCAATAGTAACGCCTTGGCAGCCCAGGTACAGGAGGCCGGTGCCGAGCCGCTGCTGATGGGGATTGCCGAGGATCAACCGGAGATTACCTGTGAGCGGTTACGGGCCTGCCTGTCTGCTGATCTGGTGCTGGTGACTGGCGGTGCCTCAGCCGGCGACCATGACTACGTTAAACCAGCCCTGCTGGAACTGGGGGGCAGCATGCTGTTTGACGGGGTCAATATCAAGCCGGGTAAACCGTTCGGTATGGGGTTGCTGCAGGGCAAACCGGTCTTTTCGCTACCCGGCAATCCGGTGGCAGCCATGGTGATCTTTGAGCTGTTTGTCAGGCCGATGCTGCTGAAGGGGATCGGCAGGCTGCAGGTTTTCAGGCCCTCTGTCCAGGCGACCCTGACCGAGCCGGCCCGTAACAAGGGGGCACGTCCCCATTTTGTCGGTGCTATGCTGGACAGTACGTCACAGGGCTGGAACGTGTCCCTTACCGGCAATCAGAGTTCCGGACGGATCAGCTCGCTGACCCTGGCATCTGGTCTGGCCCTGCTGGCACCGGAAAGCAGCTATCAGTCGGGCGATACGGTGACGGTGCTGGTGCTGGATACCACCGTTGGCATGCAGGCGGTAAGCCCATGGGATTGAAGGATACCCACGGCCGAAGGATCAACTACCTGCGTCTGTCCGTGACTGACCGCTGTAACCTGCGTTGTTTCTACTGTATGCCCCGCGAGGGGGTGCCCGATGTCGGCCATAGCGGGATCCTCTCCTTTGAAGAACTGCAGATGATTGCCGAGTGCGCGGTTGGTCTGGGGATCGAGAAGATCCGGATAACCGGCGGTGAACCAACGGTGCGGTCCGGTCTGGTCGGTTTTCTGGCAAGGCTGTCAGCCATTCCCGGCCTGTGTCATCTGGCCCTGACCACCAATGGTCTGCTGCTGGAAGAGATGGCAGCTGATCTGTATCAGACCGGTGTACAGCGTCTGAATGTTAGCCTTGATTCCCTGAATCCTCAACGCTTCCAGGAGATTACCCGTGGCGGAGATCTACGCAAGGTGCTGGCCGGGCTTGATGCTGCGGTGGCGGCTGGTTTTCCTCCTCCCAAGATCAATGTGGTCATCATGCGGGGGATCAATGATGGAGAGATCCTTGATTTTGCCGAACTGACCCGCAGCAGGGGCTGTTCTGTGCGTTTTATTGAGTATATGCCGGTGGTCAAGGAAGATGGCTGGCAACGGCTCTGTTTTTCTGGCGAAAAGGTGCTGCAGCGGATCAGGGGACAGTATCCGTTGGAACCGGTCAACAAGGGGGATTTTGCCGGGCCATCGCAGGATTATCGCATTCCAGACGCAGCAGGCAGTATCGGCATTATTACCGCAGTTTCCAGCCATTTCTGTGTTGACTGCAACCGGATTCGGGTTACGGCACGGGGGCAGGCCAAGGGCTGCCTGTTCAGTGATCGGAAAACAGATCTACTGCCATTTTTACGTCCTAGGAATGGTCAGGCATTATCTGGTGCCCTGCAGCGGATCGTGGCATCAAAGCCTGAAGGTCACGGTATCCGGTGTGGCGAGTATGAGCATAGTAACTTCAGTATGGCCCAGGTAGGAGGGTAGAACAATGCCAGAAGTGATTGCAGTCTGCATCAGCGAAAAAAAAGGTGAGCGCAAGAAACCGGTGGCGTCGGTTGAGCTGCGGGTGGACCACGGTATTGTGCGAGATGCCCATGCCGGTGACTGGCACCGTCAGATAAGTCTGCTGGCTCAGGAGAGCATCAACAAGATGCGAGCTCTTGGGCTGGATGTCACCACCGGTGACTTTGCCGAGAACATCACCACCAGCGGGGTTGAGCTGGTCTCCCTACCGATCGGCAGCTGCCTGCAGATCGGTGAAACCCTGCTGGAAGTGACCCAGATCGGCAAGGAGTGCCACACCCGCTGTGCCATCTTCCATCAGGCCGGTGACTGTGTCATGCCTAAAGAGGGGATCTTTGCCAAGGTGATCAGACCGGGCGTTATTAAGCCGGGGGATGAAATTCATATGGCAGAGTGAGTAGTGAAACAAAAAAGTTGACGGGCTACCAGTGTTTGACTATATGATTGTTTAGTCATATATTGTCTGAGTGTCACAATACGGGGTCTCCGATGCTTAAGCAGTTTGCCGATTACGTTGCTTTCTCACTTATTGGTCTCAAGCCTGGCAGCCATGGCGGTGAGGCCCTTGATTTTTTTATCTATGACACCATCAAGATCTTCCTGCTGTTGACCACCATCATCTTTGTGGTGGCCATCATCCGCTCATCATTTCCGCCGGAACGCACCAAACGGATCCTTTCCCATAACCGCGAATATATCGGCAACGTCATGGCAGCCCTGCTGGGGATTGTGACGCCATTCTGTTCATGCTCGGCAGTGCCGCTCTTTATCGGCTTTGTAGAATCCGGTGTGCCGCTGGGGGTGACCTTCTCATTTCTGGTCTCCTCGCCCATGGTTAATGAGGTGGCCCTGATCATGCTGTGGGGCATGTTCGGTTGGAAGATCGCCCTGATCTACATCGGCACCGGCCTGCTGGTGGCAATTGTGGCTGGGATTGTGATCGGCAGGTTGAAGATGGAGAAATATGTCCAGGACTATGTTTGGGAGATGCAGGTGGGGCAGCAGGAGATTGAGGAGCTGACCTTCCGTGATAAGCTGGTCTATGCCCGTGACTACACCCGTGACCTGCTGAAAAAGATCTGGCCCTATGTGGTGATCGGGGTCGGGCTGGGAGCCTTTATCCACGGCTATGTGCCCCAGGACTTCCTGGCCAAATGGGCCGGGCGTGACAACCCCTTTGCGGTTCCGATTGCCGTTGCCCTGGGTGTCCCGTTGTACAGCAACGCAGCCGGGGTGATCCCGATTGTGTCGGCATTGACCCAAAAGGGGATGGCGATCGGTACGGTACTGGCCTTTATGATGGCAGTCACGGCCCTGTCACTGCCGGAGGCGATCATCCTCAGTAATGTGCTCAAACGAAGACTGCTGCTTACCTTCTTTGGTATTGTGGCGGTTGCAATTGTCGCTGTCGGCTATCTGTTCAACATCATACTGTAAAGGAGTCTGAACCATGAAACTTGAAGTGCTGGGCACCGGTTGTGCCAAATGCAAGAGCCTGTTTGAAAATGTGAAAAAGGCAGTAGAGCTTTCCGGCAAAGAGGCTGAGATCGTCAAGGTGGAGGATATCCCCACCATCATGAAGTACGGGGTGATGAGTACTCCGGCCCTGGTAAAGGATGGCAAGGTGCTGTTCTCCGGTAAACTGGCTACACCGGAAGAGATTGTGGGGATGCTCTGATGTGTAGCCAACAGAAACAAAGCCTGCACCTGAGGGGATTTATCTCGCTCTTGACCGCACTAAGTTTTTTAATCATGACGGTATCAGGCATTATCCTGTTCATTACTCCCCAGGGCAGGGTTGCCTACTGGCTGGACTGGACCTTCTGGGGGATCAGCAAGTCGCAGTGGGGTGACATGCATATCACCACCAGCCTGTTATTCTCCCTGGCCGGTCTGTGGCATACCTGGCTGAACTGGCGAGCACTGGTCAGTTACTTTCAGGATAAGGTGAAAAAAACAGTAGCTTTGAAGGTAGAGCTGGCGGTGGCAGCTGTGATCACCCTGTTTTGCACGGTGGGTGGCATCTATAAAACCCCTCCACTCAGCTATGTCCTTGAGTTTAACGACTGGATCAAGGATTCGTGGGTCAAAGGCCCCGATGATGAACCGATTATCAGCCATGCCGAGCTGCTGCCACTTAAAAACTTTTTACAAAAAACTGATATTGAATTGGAACCAGCATTGGCAGAGCTTAAGAAACAGGGGATTGCGGTTAGCGGGCCTGATCAGAAGTTGCTTGATATCTCAAGGAACAATGGTAAATCGCCGGCAGCGATCTATAAATTGCTGAAGCATCTGGAAGGGAAAACATCAGCCCAAACGCCTGCTGTTCCTGTTTTGCAGCAGCCTTCGCCGGTATCACCAGTCATTCCGGCTGAAGCAAAGCAGACGCCAACAGCGCAGCTCTGGACCTCTGAGCAGGTGCAACAGCAGTTTGAAGGCAAGGGAGTAGGGCGCAAGACACTGGCTGCTATCTGTCTGGAGTTCCATCTTGATCAGGCGGCAATTATCAAAAAGCTTGCAGCACGTAAGATCAGCGTAACACCTGATGATACTCTGAAAAAGATCGCTGAGGAACGTGGTGAACTGCCGATTGAGATTTTGAAGCTGATTTTTGTTGGTGAAAAACGGTTGCCTTAAGCCGTGCTGCAAAGGAGATATTTCATGCTACGAACCATCATTTTTTTCCTGCTTTTAGTTGGTCTTTCTGCTCTGCCGGTTTTTGCTGCTGAAGATGCCTTTGATACGTTTTTAACCAAATTTGATTACGATACCCGTGCTGACATGAAGACCGACAGCAAGAAGTTGCTGAAACTGATTGAAGAGAAAAAGGCGGTGCTGGTGGATATCCGTTTTCCTGAAGAAACCAAGGCCTGGCGGATGGGCTTTGGCCTGTTTATCCCGCTGAATGAGCTGCCCAAACGTCTTGCCGAGCTACCCAAAGACAAGATCATCGTCACGGCCTGTCCCCACAAGGACCGTTCCTCGATTGCCATGGCCTATCTGCGGACCAAAGGCTATAATGCACGCTACCTGACCGACGGGCTGACCGGTCTGGCTGCAAACCTGCGGGGAGATACTGCCAAAGAATTTATGGAAGATGCCGGTTTGGTTCCGGCTGGAAAGAAGTGAGCATAATGAATACCCTGGAGTACAGCGCTGAAGTCCTGAAGGCGATCTCGCAGCCGACCCGCCTACGGATCATTGAACTGCTGCGGGATGGTGAGCATTGTGTCTGTGAGATCTTCCCGGCCATCGGGCATGAACAGTCCAACACCTCCCGCCATCTGCAGACCATGCTGAAGAGCGGCATCCTTAACCAGCGCAAGGATGGCCTGAAAATCTACTACTCTCTGCGGCATCCGGAGGTGTTGGAGATAGTACGGCTGGCCGGTCTGATTGCAGCTCATGAGGCAACTGGGCGGGCTGCACTGTTTGCAAAGTAGTCTGAAAAAGGGAGAAGTATGACCACGCTTGACAGCCATATCAGCGGTAAATTCAAGATTGCCATTGCCCTGACAGCGGTAACCCTGATTGCGGAAGTAGCGGGTGGTCTCTGGACCAATTCTCTGGCGCTGTTGTCCGATGCCGCCCATGTCTTTCTGGACCTGTTTGCGCTGGTATTGTCACTGACTGCCGTACAGCTGGCCGCTCTGCCAACCTCTGAACGGCATACCTACGGATTTCACCGTTCCGAGGTGTTTGCTTCCTTTATCAATGGCCTGACCGTCTTTCTGATGGGGATCGGAATTCTGTATGAGGCCTGGGGCCGCTTTGCCGCTCCGGAACCGGTCAAAAGCGGGCCGATGCTGGTGATTGCGGTGATCGGCCTGGTGATGAATCTGCTGGCTGCCAGTACCCTGCACAGCCACAGCCATGACGACCTGAACGTGAAGAGCGCCTTCCTGCATGTGGTAGGGGATGCTGCGGCATCGGTCGGGGTGATCATCGGCGGGATCGTGATGTACTATACCGGCTGGTATCTGCTGGATGCCCTGTTGTCTGCCGCCATCGGTCTGCTGATCCTTGCCGGGGCAGGGCGGGTGCTGCGGGATGCCACCCATATTCTGATGGAGGGTGCCCCCCGTGGTCTTGATCTGACAGAGGTGGCGGCAGCCATCCGTGATGTTGAAGGGGTGCAGGATCTACATCACCTGAATGTCTGGTCGGTCTGTTCACACATCACCGCACTGTCGGTGCATGTTGAGGTTGCAGCAGGCTATGACGATCGGCGCAGCGATCTGTTGCACCGGATTGAGCACGTCCTTGAGCATCGATTTCATATTACCCACACCACCATCCAGCTTGAGTGCAGCGACTGCAATGGCGGGCCGCTGATCAAACCGCTGCAGCATCAGCAACGTAAGGAACCGTGCTGCGGTCATAATCATTGAGGAGGACGATAATGCATAATGATGAACCGGTCTGCTTCTGCAACAGGGTAACTGCCGGTGAGATCAGGCAGGCAAAGCTGGCCGGGGCACAGACGATAGACGACATCCGTCGCATGACCGGAGCCTGTACGTTGGGCCGCTGCAAGGAACAGTCCCCACGGGGTAGATGATGTTCTCCTGAGGTCAAGCAGGTGCTTGACGAGACCGGTACAGATCCCTTGACCACGCTGTTCTAACGCATTATGGTGTTTCATCCCGTTGATGAGGTGGATTACATGCAGAAAAAAGCCGTTGTTCTCTATAGCTCAGGTCTTGATTCCACCACCTGTCTTGCCATTGCCCAGGATCAGGGATTTGCTCCCTATGCCATCAGTTTTGATTATGGTCAGCGTCACCGCCATGAACTGGAGCTGGCCCGCGCCAATGCCAAGAAGTGTGGGGCGGTTGAACATCTGGTGGTTGCCTTTGATCTGCGTCAGGTGGGTGGCAGCGCCCTGACCAGCGAGATGGAGGTGCCTAAAGGCGGGGTAGGGGAGGATATTCCGGTTACCTATGTCCCTGCCCGTAATACGATCTTTCTTTCCTTTGCCCTGGGCTGGGCCGAGGTGCTGGGGGCCTATGATATCTTTATTGGTGTGAATGCCCTGGACTATTCCGGTTACCCTGATTGCCGCCCTGAATATATCGACGCCTATGAGCGGATGGCCAACCTGGCCACCAGGGCAGGGGTAGAAGGAACCGGTCATTTTACTATCCATACCCCCTTAATCAATCTGACCAAGGCAGAGATTATCAAGCAAGGCACTGCACTGGGGGTTGATTACAGCCAGACACACTCCTGTTATGATCCTACGCCGGAAGGACTTTCCTGCGGCAGCTGCGATTCCTGTCGTTTACGTCTGAAAGGGTTCAGTGAGGCGGGACTAAAAGACCCGCTACGGTATGCTTAAAAATAATCCGTATTTTTTTGTGTATAATTTCTGACTGCAATCCCGAAATTAAAAACCGTAATAACAAGATGTTTCGTTATATTGCAATATATGTATTCCGACATTAAAGACCAAGTTGGTCTTTTTGTGCTTGATTTTTCAAAAAGTACGAGTATGCTTTCTTATCGACGGCACACGATGACCGTCTGACTACCCACACGAGGAGGAAGCATGGACGTCCTTGCCCTCAGTCGACTGCAGTTCGCAGTCACCACCATGTTCCATTTTATCTTCGTTCCGCTCACATTAGGTCTTTCTGTTCTGACCGCCTGGTTTGAAACCAGATATGTGAAGACCGGCGACGAAACCTACCTGCGGATGACCAAGTTCTGGGGAAAGTTGTTTCTGATCAACTTTGCTCTGGGCGTGGTTACCGGTATTACCCAGGAGTTTCAGTTTGGTATGAACTGGGCTGAATACTCCCGCTATGTGGGCGATATCTTTGGAGCTCCTTTGGCCATTGAGGCAACCGCTGCGTTCTTCCTTGAGTCGGTTTTTATCGGTGTCTGGATCTTTGGATGGGACAAGCTTTCTAAGAAGGCCCACGCCACCACCATGTGTCTGGCCGCCTTCGGTACCAACCTTTCTGCGCTGCTGATCCTGCTGGCCAACGCCTGGATGCAGAAGCCGGTCGGTTTTGTACTGCGTAACAACCGTGCCGAACTCAATGACTTCCTGGCAGTCGCAACCAACCCCTATGGTCTGATCAAGTTTGCCCATACCCTGACTTCCGGCTACATGGTTGCAGGCTATTTTGTGATGGGGATTGCAGCCTGGCACCTGATTAAAAAGAATGAGATTGACTTCTTTACCCGTTCTTTCAAGACCGCTGCCATGTTCTCGCTGCTTGCCGGTATTGCCGTTGCTGCTACCGGTGACTTCCATGCTGTTGAAATCGCCAAGTCCCAACCCACCAAGTTTGCTGCCATGGAATCTGTCTGGGAAACCCAGAAAGGTGCTCCCATGCATCTGCTGTTGTGGCCGGATGAGGCAAATGAGCGTAATGCCGTTGCTGGCGCTTCCGTTCCCGGTGCGCTCAGCTTCCTTGCCTTCCATGATACCAATGCAGAGGTTAAGGGCCTGAAGTCATTCCCTAAAGAAGAGCGTCCGCCAGTTCTGCCGGTGTACCTCAGCTTCCGTCTGATGGCTATTCTGGGTGGTCTCATGCTTGGCCTGTCTCTGCTGGCGGTAATTATGCCCCGCTGGAAGAGCTTTGTTGATTTCAAGATCTTCCTCTACATCATGCTGGCCGCTCTGCCGCTGCCGTACATTACGGTTCAGCTGGGATGGCTGGTGGCAGAACTGGGACGTCAACCCTGGATTGTCTACGGTGTTCTGAAGACTGCAGGTTCAACATCATCTGCTGTTTCTGCAGCTCAGGTTGCCTTCTCGTTGGCCGGTTTTACGGTACTCTACGGTGTGCTGGGTGTGATTGATATCTACCTGCTGATTAAATACGCGAAAATTGGTCCTGAAAAGGCAGTACCCGGCATGATTCCGGCAAAGGAGGTAGCGTAACATGGAAATACTCCAAATTACCTGGTTCGTGCTTTGGGCTGTACTTTGGTCAGTCTACTTCATGCTGGATGGTTTTGTGTTCGGCGTAGGTTTTCTCTCCGGTTTCATTGCCAAGAATGACACGGAAAAGCGGATTTTGATCAATTCAATCGGGCCGGTCTGGGATGGTAATGAGGTCTGGCTGTTGACTGCCGGTGGTGCTACCTTTGCCGCCTTCCCGACTACCTATGCCCTGATGTTCAGCTACCTCTACACTGCCCTGTTGCTGCTGCTGTTCTCTCTGATTGTTCGCGGTGTCTCCTTTGAGTTCCGTGGCAAGATCGACAGCGCTGCATGGAAGAGTGGCTGGGATGCTGCCATCATCATCTCCAGCTTCCTGCCTGCGCTGCTGTTCGGTGTCGCCTTTGGTAACATCTTTAAAGGGCTGCCAATGGATGCCGCCGGTTATCACGGCGGGCTGATTTCTCTGCTGAATCCCTACGGTATTGTTACCGGTCTGCTGTTTGTGCTGCTATTTGCCGTGCATGGTGCTCTGTATGCCACCGTTAAGACCGTTGGCGATCTTTCCTCCCGTGCATTCAATCTGGCCAAGCTGCTCTGGATTCCATTGCTGCTGATTGCGGTCGTGTTCCTGGGCTATACTACTTATGCCACCAAGCTGTATGATAACTACCTGAAGGTTCCGGTACTGTTCATTGCCCCTGCTGTTGCTGTACTTGCAATGGTAGCCACCTATTTCTTCATGATCAAAAACGCAGCGCTGAAGGCATTCACTGCTTCCTGTATTACGATTGTCTTTGTCTGCGTAACCGGTGTGGCAGGTCTGTTCCCGAACCTGATTCCGTCTAACCTTGATCCAGCATTCAGTCTGACCATCTTCAACTCATCATCCAGTCAGTACACTCTGGCTATTATGACGGTGGTTGCCGGTATCTTTGTACCAACGGTTATCCTCTACAAAATCTGGGCATACCGTATTTTCCGTGCTCCGCTGACTGAGAAAGATGTGCTGGAAAACAAAGAAGCATACTAAGCTGTCTTCACGGTAGAACACAAAAAAGCCGGCCCTTTTCAGGGTCGGCTTTTTTGTGTTACCCGGTTATGCCGGTTTCAGATCACGGATGATAGCAAGGCGGCGAGGAGGTCGCAACGTAGGCGTATAAGGCAATACGTCGAGGAGTAGCCGACGAAGCCAACGAAACTAGCGCCGTGATCTGGAAGTGGCTAGGCTATGCGCCCGCCTGTACAGCGGTAATCGCAACAACGTTCACAATGTCATCTACGGAGCAGCCACGGGAAAGGTCGTTAACCGGCTTGCCCAACCCTTGAATGATCGGTCCCACCGCTTCAGCTCCGGCTACCCGCTCCACCAGTTTATAGGCAATATTACCGGCATCCAGGTCAGGGAAGATCAGGACGTTGGCCTTGCCTGCCACCGGGCTGCCCGGTGCCTTTTTCTCACCTACTTTGGGCAGCAGGGCCGCGTCGGCCTGCAGCTCGCCGTCAATCTGGATATCAGGCTTGATGGTCTTGGCGATCTCGACCGCCTTGGTGACCTTGTCCACATCGGCATGGTTGGCGCTACCCTTGGTTGAGAAGGAGAGCATACCCACACGGGCTTCAACATCAAGAAATGCCTTGCAGTTGCCTGCAGTGGCAACGGCGATCTCAGCCAGTGCCTGTGCATCCGGGTTAGGGTTGACAGCACAGTCGGCAAACAGAATGATGCCGTTTTCGCCAAAGGAAGGTGTCTTGGTGATCATCAGAAAGAAAGAAGATACGGTTTTGATGCCGGAAGCCGGGCCCACGGTCTGGAAGGCGGCTTTCAGTACATTACCGGTGGTGCCGGTGGCACCGGCTACTTCACCCCCGGCATCGCCGTTACGCACCATCATGCCGGCATAGTAGAGGTTGTCATCGGCAGTCAGCAGCTTCCTGGCTTCATCAACAGTCATTCCCTTGGATTTGCGCAGCTCAACAAACTCTGCGATGTACTGATCAAGTTTGGGTGAGTCAGCCGGATTAAGCAGTTCCACGCCAGCCAGATTGATCCCCTTGGCAGTGGCTTCAGCCTGAATTTTGGCAGGGTTGCCAAGGATAACCAGCTTTGCAAGACCTTCCTTGACGATCTTTTCCGCAGCGTACAACATCCGCTCATCATAACTTTCTGGCAGTACCACGGTCTGCAGATTCTTTTTGGCCTTTTCTTTGATTTGGTCAACTAGATACATGCAAACTACCTCCCTTAAATAATAAAACAAGTTTTTGCTAGATACCTGAACATGCGTTCAGCGTCAACAAAAAAAGCCGCGAAAACGCGGCTTTTAGTGATGCTAAACAGTGTGCTGATTTGGCTATGAATTGAGTTTTTCAATAATCTCCTGCAAGGCCTTTTGAACGTTGTCATTCTCTACCTGACAGGTGCCAACCTGGAAATGTCCGCCACCACCGTTTTTCAACATCAGTGAACCGACATTGACCTTGGAACCACGGTTTATGATGCTGTGTCCAACAGCAAAAACGGTATTTTGTTTGTTAAGCCCCCACATGATCCGGACAGAGGTCAGTACCTCAGGGTAGAGGCTGTACTCTACAAAACGGTTACCGGTTACAATTTCGTCTACATCACGCAGATCAATAATCAGTACCTTGCCATCGACCTTGGCGTTTTCTTGAATCATTTTCTTGTACGCCGCCTCTTGTTCGGTATAGCGGGCAATTCGCTCCTTAACATCTGGGTTGGCCAGAATCTCTTCAATCTGCATGGTGCGGCACATCTCTATCAGCTCTTCCATCAGTTGATAGTTACTGATTCGGTAATCCTTGTAACGTCCCAGACCGGTACGGGGGTCCATCATGAACGAGAGTAACAGCCAACCCTGGGGGTTCAACACTTCATCAACGGTCAGGTCACCGGAATCGGTCTTGTCAACGGCGGTCATCATCGCTTCAATGTCGGGGAATTTTGCGGCACCACCGTAGTAATCATAGATCACTCTGGCACAGCTTTTAGCCCAACGGCTTTCGCCCTTGAAGTCGCAGTTGAACTTGAGTCGCTCATCCTCGCTCATGTGGTGATCAAACCAGAGCCCGCAGCCTGGAATATAGGGGATGTTGGCGGCTATATCATCTTCAGTTGCCTCTACCTTGCCATCCTGCACATCTTTGGGATGTACGAATTTGTATGACTCAATGATGCCAGCTTTTTTGAGCAGTACAGCACAGACCAGACCATCAAAATCAGAGCGGGTAATCAGTCGCATGCAATCCTCCAGGGTAGGTTGGTAACTGCTGAAGATTCTATCAGAACTTTACGCCCAACGCATCTGCTACGGTATGAATATCTTTGTCCCCCCGGCCTGACAAGCAGACCACAATAGTCTGGTCTTTAGGCAGGGTGGGGGCCAGTTTTAGCGTGTGGGCAATGGCGTGGGACGATTCCAGGGCCGGCATGATTCCCTCTTCGCGGGTCAGACGTTGGAATGCCTCCAATGCCTCATCATCGGTAATGGAGACGTATTCAGCCCGCCCGGTATCCTTCAGCCAGGCATGTTCCGGGCCAACACCGGGATAGTCCAGGCCGGCGGAGATGGAGTGGGCATTGGCCACCTGTCCGTGCTCATCCTGCAGCAGGTAGCTGCGTTGACCGTGCAGAATACCGGGGCGTCCGGCACAGAGTGGTGCCGCATGGGCGCCGGATGCAATGCCGTGACCGGCTGCTTCTACACCGATCAGGCGGACGCCGGTATCCTTCAGGAAGGGGTAGAACAGCCCCATGGCGTTACTACCACCACCAACACAGGCCACCAGGGCATCAGGCAGGCGTCCCTCAATCTTTTTGTGCTGCTGTTTGGCTTCGGAACCGATTACGGACTGAAAATCACGAACCATCATCGGATAGGGATGTGGACCGGCCACAGTGCCGATCACGTAGAAGGTGTCGCGGATGTTGGTGACCCAGTCCCGCAGAGCCTCGTTCATGGCATCTTTGAGGGTGGCGGTGCCGGCAGTGACCGGATTAACGGTTGCCCCCAGGAGCTTCATACGGAAGACGTTCAGTGACTGGCGACGGATATCCTCCGACCCCATGAACACCTCGCATTGCATGCCGAACAGGGCTGCGATGGTGGCGGTGGCCACGCCGTGCTGTCCTGCACCAGTCTCAGCAATTACCCGTTGCTTGCCCATGCGACGAGCCAGCAGCCCTTGGCCGATGGTGTTATTGACCTTATGGGCGCCGGTATGGTTTAAGTCTTCCCGTTTCAGGTATATCTTGGCGCCACCCAGTTGCCGGGTCAGTTTCTCGGCAAAGTAGAGTGGCGAAGGACGACCAACATATTCCCGCAGGTAGTACTGAAATTCCTGCTTAAACTCCTTGTCGTTACGGTAATGGGCATAGGCCTCTTCCAGTTCCTTCAGGGCAGGCATCAGGGTTTCTGGCACATACCGGCCACCGTGGATGCCGAAGTGGCCGCGTTTATCCGGTTGTTTCATTATAAGGCTTCCTTTGCATTGCGTATAAACTCTCGAACCTTGTCGGCATCTTTCCTGCCCGGTGCTGATTCCACACCGCTGGAGACATCAACGGCGTAGGGCCGTACCTGACGGATCGCCTCAGCCACGTTATCCGGGGTCAGACCGCCAGCCAGCACGATCCGGTGACTGCGTGAGATCGCCTCGCGGGCAATCTCCCAGTTAAAGCTCATGCCGGTGCCACCATAGAACGAGGGAGAATAGGCATCCAGCAGACAGCCGGACAGCCGGTAATCGGCGATTGGATCGAGACAGGTCAGGGAACGGACCCGAAAGGCCTTCATGACCCGCTGCTCAATCCTTCTGCAGTAGTCCGGTGTCTCGTCACCATGCAACTGCACCAGACCCAGTCTGCAATTTCGGCTGACCTGATTGACAATTTCCGGAGCTTCATTGACGAATAGACCCACCGTCTGTACAAAGGGCGGCAACAGATTGATGATCCGGGCTGCCTCTTCCGGGAAGATATGGCGGGGGGATTCCTTGTAAAAGACAAACCCCAAGGCGTCTGCACCTGCTTCAACAGCAGCCAGGGCGTCCTCGGGGGTTGTTATGCCGCAGATTTTTATACGGGTCATAGGGAGATCACTTGTATGAAAGGCTAACCCCCCTCAATCCCCCCTTATCAGGGGGGAAGAACAGCACCTCCCCTGATAAGGGGAGGCTGGGAGGGGTTGCAGGCACTGCTTACAGTTTTACCTTTGGCAGATGCTTCAGTGATTCCTGTACCATCTCCGCCGGATACTCATAATCCTCCAGATTGCCGGCCAGGTAGTTGTCATAGGCGGTCATATCCATGAAGCCGTGGCCGGAGAGGTTGAACAGAATCGTTTTTTCCTTGCCTTCTTCCTTGGCCTGCAGCGCCTCATCAATGGCTGCCCGCACCGCATGGGAAGACTCCGGTGCCGGAACAATACCCTCGGTCTTGGCAAACAGGATCGCCCCTTCAAAACAGCCGGTCTGCATCACAGCCCGGGCTTCAATCAACCCGGCGTTGTAGAGCTGGGATACCAGCGGTGACTCACCGTGATAACGCAGACCGCCGGCATGGATGCCGGGGGGCATGAAGTCATGGCCCAGGGTGTACATCTTGGCAATCGGTCCCAGTTTGGCGGTGTCGCCGTAGTCAAAATCATAGACCCCTTTGGTCAGGGTAGGGCAGGAGGCCGGTTCAACTGCCAGACAGCGTACCTGCTTGCCGGCTGACTTGTCAGCCAGGAACGGGAAGGCCAGACCGGCAAAGTTGGAACCGCCGCCGCAGCAGGCGATCACCACATCAGGATAATCCCCAACCATCTTCATCTGTTCAATCGCTTCCAGGCCGATTACGGTCTGATGCATACAGACATGGTTTAGCACACTGCCCAGGGCATAGTTGGTATCACCGTGGGTGGCTGCATCCTCCACCGCCTCGGAGATGGCCAGTCCCAGGCTACCGTTGGAGTCCGGGTTTTCGGCCAGTGCAGCACGGCCAGCTTCGGTCATTTCAGAAGGGGAGGGGTATACTGTGGCGCCCCACATCTGCATCATGGATTTGCGGTACGGCTTCTGGAAGTAGGAAACCTTGACCATGTAGACCGTACATTCCAACCCGAACAGGGAGCAGGCCAGAGACAGTGAGCTGCCCCACTGACCGGCACCGGTCTCGGTTGCCAGCCGCTTGATCCCGGCCTGCTTGTTGTAGAAGGCCTGTGGTATTGCTGAGTTAGGCTTGTGGGAACCTGCCGGAGAAACCCCTTCGTACTTGTAGTAGATCTTGGCAGGGGTGCCCAGTGCCTTTTCCAGACGGTGTGCCCGGAACATCGGCGAGGGGCGCCACATGGTGTAGATGTCACGTACCTGCTCAGGGATATCGATCCAGCGCTGGTTGGACATCTCCTGCTCAAGGATGGCAGGCGGAAAAATTGCTAACAGCTCTTCCGGGGTGACCGGCTCTCCGGTACGGGGGGAGATGACCGGTGCCAGCGGACCTGGCAGGTCGGGGATGATGTTGTACCACTGTTTGGGTATTTTATCTTCCGGCAGTAAGATTTTGGTTTGCATAAAACGTGCTCTCCTTTACTCCAAATTGTCTTCGATTCTGATCAGGCGGCTCTTCTCACTGATAAAGTCAAAGCTGTCAATCTCGGCCAGGGCCGCACGGATAGCCCCTTCACGGGCCTCGTGGGTCTTAATCACAATCGGTACCGCCTGACCACCGTTATGACGAGCGGTCTGCACCATGGATTCAATGCTGATGCCGTTCTTACCCAGCACACCGGCGATACCGGCCAGCACACCGGGCTGGTCCTGGGCGGTGAAGCGCAGCATGA
Source organism: Geobacteraceae bacterium (assembly GCA_021286935.1). Lineage (GTDB taxonomy): Bacteria > Desulfobacterota > Desulfuromonadia > Geobacterales > Pseudopelobacteraceae > Trichlorobacter. Next base: position 17,255 of record JAJTBI010000019.1, on the reverse strand, counting down.
AACTGGTAACGATCTCTTCCATTGGCTTGAGCGGCAGGGTGGTTATGGTGGTGTCCTGAAAACCCAGTGGTGCTGATCTGCGATTTTGTACGCCAGCGCAGATGCTGCGTGACAGGGCGATCAGGTCGCCTACAATGGCGCTGGCGGTCGGATTCTGGCCGGCTCCCCGACCGTAGAACAGCACCGGGCCGACAAAGTCACCGGTCAGGTGGATGGCATTAAAGACGCCGTTCACATCAGCCAGAGGGTTGCGCAGCGGGATCATGGTGGGGTGGACCCGTACCTCAAGCTGCTTGTCCGCGGTCAGTTTGCCGATGGCCAACAGCTTGATCCGGTAGCCGAACTGCTCGGCAAAGCGGATATCAATACCGGAGATGGCGGTAATTCCTTCAGTATGGATGGCGTTGAAATCGATCTTGGTGCCGAAGCAGAGTGAGGCCAGTACCGCCAGCTTGTGGGCGGTATCCACCCCTTCAATGTCAAAGGTGGGGTCTGGCTCGGCGTAGCCAAGTTCCATGGCGCTTTTGAGTACGTCCTCAAAATCAGCACCCTCCTGGGTCATACGGGTCAGGATGTAGTTGCAGGTGCCGTTCATAATGCCGAAGACCGAACTGAAGCGATTGCCTGACAGGTTACCCTTGATGGCTGAGAGGACCGGAATCCCGCCCCCAACCGCTGCCTCAAACTGGACCTCTACCCCCTTGCGGGCGGCAGCAGCGTAGATCTCATCACCATGCAGAGCCAGCAGCGCCTTGTTGGCAGTCACCACATGTTTGCCCGCCTCAATCGCCTTCAGGACAAAGGTTTTGGCCGGCTCATAGCCACCAATCAGCTCAATCACAATGCTGATTTCGGGATCGTTAAAGATATCGTTTACATCGGTGGTCAGCATGGCAGGATCAACGCTGACACCACGGTCGCTGGTGATGTCCAGATCTGCAATCCGCTTCAGGGTTATGCCCCGCCCAACCTTCTGCTGTACTGTTTGTGCGTTTTCCTGCAGCAGGCGAACCACGCCTGCGCCGATATTACCAAACCCTATCAGTCCTACTTTGATGTCACTCATGCGTTATTCACCCTGCTCCTCATCCTTGGGGCAGGCCTCCAGTTCATCCAGGATGCCGTTTACAAAGGCGGGAGATTCTTTGTCTCCATATTTTTTGGCGATCTCGATCGCCTCGTTGATGCTGACCTTTTTGGGGATATCCCGTTTGAACATCAGTTCATAGGCAGCCATCCGCATGATGTTCAGATCAACCCGCGGCATACGGGTGAGTGCCCAATTTTTTGAACGGGCAAGAATTGCCTGATCAATCGCTTCGCGATGCTCCATGACACCTTGTACCAGGGCTTCGGCAAACTCACGTGTCCGTTCTCCGGTCTCAACCCCTTCACGGAAACCCCGCAGGGTATCCCGCAGATTGCCTTGCAGGGTATCCTGTGCGTACAGCATCTGCAGCGCCAGTTCGCGTCCTTCGCGTCGAAGTCCCATCTTATTTCAGCGCCTTGATCACGTTGACGGTCTCGATAGCGGTAACAGCGGCCTCAAAGCCCTTGTTGCCTGCTTTGGTGCCGGCCCGTTCTACTGCCTGCTCAATGGTGTCAACCGTCAGTACACCAAAGGCAACCGGGATGCCGCTGTCCAGTGATACCGAGGCAACACCTTTTGAAACCTCTGAAGAGACATACTCAAAGTGCGGGGTGGAGCCGCGGATGACCGCACCCAGGCAGATCACTGCATCAAATTTCCGGGATTCAGCCATGGTCTTGGCTGCCAGCGGGATCTCAAATGCACCGGGGATGCGGGCGACGGTAATGTCGGCCTCGCTGGCTCCGTGGCGTACCAGGGCATCAACCGCCCCCTCCAGCAGGCGCTCGCAGATAAAGCTGTTGAAGCGACTCACTACGATACCGAAGGTGAGTCCTTTGGCGTCAAGATTACCCTCAATGAATGTAGGCATGGGATACTCCTCTACTTTGTAAAAGCTGTTCTTGGTTGTTTGAAAGTTTTTTCTATAGCATGTTTTGTGGCAGTGGGGCTAGTTTTTCATGCAGGGCAGGGAGTTTAGAACAGCGCCAGCAGGCGGGACTTTAGTGCTTCTTCAATGAAGCTTTCTTCAATCGCTTCACGTACCCATGACTGTCGGGAGCGTATCAGCACCAATGCCACTCCTTCAGCCACTGCCGGGATATCGGACCAAAGGGCGTTGCGCAGGGTATGCAGCTCATTGGGGTCAGCTGCGGCACCGCCTGCCAGCTCCCGACAACGTTTGCAGAGCAGGGCCAGATGTGGCAGTTTTGGCTCTTGGTCTGGTGCCTGATCCCACGGACGCAGATCATCCTTGCTACTGCACCATTCACAGCAGAATCCGGCCCGCTTGGCCAGCTCCTTGCCCAGCCGGTTGATCTCAGCCAGGTGATCCTGATTGGCGTTGTATCCTTTGGCCATACTAACGCCCCTGTTACTGGCTCATCATTTTGAGTGCTGAAGGATTCTCGCAATACTTGAGTGCTTCTTCCATGCTCACCTGTCTGGTTTTTACCAGGTTTGCCAGCGAGATATCCAGCGGTACAAACTCATCAATGGATTGCTGGAAAAAAGTGCGGATCTGATGGCACTTGTTTTCCCGGATCATGTTCTTGATCCGGTTTGAAATGGCCAGTTTTTCATAGGCCAGTACACGTCTTGATTTGTCGCGTGACGGTATCAGCCGTTGACCGATACAGAGCAGCAGCCCTTCGGCCAACTGACAACGGATCTGGTCCTGCTTTTCAGCCGGGCAGATTTCAATGACCCGTTCGATGGCGTTGGTGGTGGTATTGGCATGCAGCGTACTGATCACCAGGTGACCCGTGGCTGCCGCCTGTACCGCAATCTCAAAGCTTTCGGCATCACGCATCTCGCCAATCACGATCACATCCGGTGCCTGGCGGAAGATGTGCTTAAGCCCTTCCTTGAAGGAGCGGGTGTCGCGCCCCACCTCGCGCTGATTGATGTTACTCATCTTGTGCTTGTGCAGGAACTCGATCGGATCTTCAATGGAGATGATATTGCACTTGCGTTGCGAGTTGATGGCATCAAGAATGGCGGCTACCGTGGTGCTTTTCCCGTGACCAGTGGGACCGGCAATCAGGATCAGACCTTCCGTTTGCATGATGTACTGGTCCAGATCATTGCCAAAACCGAGAGACGCCAGTGAAGGGATGGTATCGTTGATGCTGCGTATCGCCAGAGAGATTGATGAACGCTGGCGATAGGCGTTGATTCTGAATCTGCCGATTTCAGGTTTGAGCAGTCCAAAATCAAGCTCCCCCGTCTGTTCAAACTCCTCTTTCTGCTCATCGGTCATAATCTGTTGGGCAAACAGCTCTACCCCGTCCGGCGTCAGGTGTGGCAGCGGCAGGCGGATTACCTCGTTGTTGATCTTGAGACAGGGGGGCAGACCGGCCGAGATTAACAGATCCGATGCCTTGCGCTGGTACAACATGCGCAACAACTGCTCAATGGAATAGGACTCCTCGGTACAGTTTTTTGATCGTGCATCTGACGCCACTTCAGAGCCGAGCAGCGGGCCCTGAAGCTTACCCCCATTGCGGTTCAGATACCCGATGATAGCGTTGATCTGGGTGTTGGGTGCCGCAATCGGCTGGATTTTTTTACCCAGAGAAAATTCAAGTTCGTTGATCGCTTCAATGTTGTTGGGGTCTGACATGGCAACAAAGATCAGTTTGGGTGAAAACATGATCGGAATCGCCTTGAAGCGTTTCATCTGCTCCAGGGAAATAGAATTGATCACGGTTGATTCAATGGAGACATTAAACAGATCAATGGAGGGAGTATGATAGCACTCCTTCAAAAACAAAAGCAGCTGTTCGGTCGTGATATACCCCAACTGCAACAACACCGATCCAAGCTTGTCGTTAGACTGGCTCTGGCGTTTCAGGGCAATGGTCAACTGCTCCGGGGTGATGAGCTTTGACTGGATAAAATAGTCGCCGATCTTTGTTTCTTCATGGTTTGCCATCGTGCTGTTTCTCCTGAGGGTTTGTTTACAGGTGAGAAGTTAACAGCATACCGCAGACCGGCATTTTCTCAAGTGATCAGTGTGAATAAATTGAAATTGGTGCTTTGTCTGGGCGGGTATACTGATGTGTATGAAAATTGAAATAGCAAAGGACCAACGATCTGTTGTTGGCCCTTTGCTGCTATCTGGTTGCGGATTGCGGAGGTGTCAGGCGGCTACCTCTGCCACGCCAACCACGCTTTCATCCTCGGCCTCCATGATCCCGAACTCCATCAACAGCTCTTCCAGTTCCTCCATCTCCAACGGGGTCGGAATAACCAGCATCTTGTTGTCGCTGATTTTTTTTGCCAGGGTCAGGTACTCCTGTGCCTGGGGATGTTCAGGAGAGTATTCAATAACGGTCATTCTTCTTAGTTCAGCCCGTTGGACCTGATTATCGCGGGGCACAAAGTGGATCATCTGGGTGCCCAGTTTGCGTGCCAGAGCCGAGATCAGTTCAAACTCCTTGTCGGTCTTGCGTGCGTTGCAGATCAGGCCTGCAAGACGTACCTTCCCGGATGCTGCGTACTTGAGAATACCCTTGGAAATATTGTTGGCAGCATACATGGCCATCATTTCACCGGAGGTAACAATGTAGATCTCTTCTGCCTTGCCCTCACGGATCGGCATGGCAAACCCACCGCAGACAACGTCGCCCAACACATCGTAAAAAACAAAATCGAGGTCATCGGTATAGGCGCCATTTTCTTCCAGAAAGTTGATGGCGGTAATGACGCCACGCCCGGCACAGCCTACACCCGGCTCAGGTCCACCTGACTCGACGCATTTGATGCCGGCATATCCCTCTTTCAAGACCTCATCCAGCTCAAGATCTTCCACCGTACCCAATTCGCGAACCAGATCCATGACGGTATTCTGGGCTTTAGCATGCAGGATCAGGCGGGTGGAGTCTGCCTTCGGGTCACAGCCGACGATCAGGACCTTTTTGCCCATTGATGCCAGTCCTGCCACGGTATTTTGTGTTGTGGTTGATTTGCCGATGCCGCCTTTGCCATAGATTGCTACCTGTCTCATAGAGGTCTCCTTTGGTTCACCGTCGTGAACAAGAGCTGTTTGAGGTAGCAGAATAAGCCGCCGCATGGTGCTAGCAGCCCCATGATCCCCTGGCTTTGTGAGCTAAAGGCTCCCGTCTTTTCAAGAAACATTGAAGCTGCACTATTTGCTGAGTTGTAGAGATCTCAACAGAGAGGGTGTGTGTCTAAATGTAATTTATCCTGCTTGGTACTCTACATAAACCGTGCCGAGTAATAGTAATGCCGGAGAACGCTTGTGGCAGGGGCTTTAGGGCTGGCGTAGGAGAGAAGGTGGGTACGAGTTACTTAACTATATGCGTAAATTAGTTGCAGATGACGGGCAATGCAGCAGCATATGAAGAGTTGAGTAGGTGTTTGAAGCTGCGAGCCATAGTTGTAATGATGCATAAACTGACACCGCCCCTCACTGATAATACAGGAGAGGCGGTGTCAGTTTAGATGTTTGAAAAATACAATGCTAACGAGATGCTATCGTTTTAGTAGTTGTGGTGCCAATTGCCGTTGGATCGACGGAGGTATCGCTGCCCCTCCTGGGTTTTGTAACGGCTGAGGTCTGACTACTGCACCCTGGCTGCAGAACTGGTTAAGCTGATTTTTTGCATTTGCCAGATCGCGCTCAAGTTTTTCAACAATACTTTTTGCCGCTGTGCAACCGTTTTCACAATGGCCGATGGCATTCAAGGCACCAAGTGGATTAGCACCGCCGCATTTGCAGTCACCAGTACATCCAGGAACCTCAAGGAGTCCGAGATCACAGGAAGGAACACGTTCCGTAACACAGCAGGCACGCTGACCGAGACCACCGCAGCTTTGAGCTTCACAATGACCAATTGCCTTTAGTGCGCCTGCCGGGTTCGGTCCGCCGCAGGTGCAGTTACCACTGCAACCGAGTACCTCGCGCATCCCTGGGTTGCAGGAAGGGATCCGTTCCGTTACACAACAGGCCCGTTGTCCAGGCCCACCGCACGGGGTAACAACCGGATTGGCTTCACAGCGCCCGATTGCCTTCAGTGCGCCTGCCGGGTTTGGTCCACCGCAGGTACAGTTGCCGCTACAGCCAAGCACTTCATGTGCGCCGGGGTTACAGGAAGGGACACGTTCGGTTACACAGCAGGCCCGTTGTCCGACGCCACCGCACGGGGTGATAACCGGATTGGCTTCACAGTGCCCGATGGCCTTCAGGGCGCCTGCCGGGTTTGGCCCACCGCAGATGCAGTTGCCGTTACAGCCAAGTACTTCATGTGCGCCGGGATTACATGAGGGGACACGCTCGGTTACACAGCAGGCGCGCTGTCCGATACCACCGCAGGGGGTGATAACCGGATTGGCTTCACAGTGTCCGATTGCTTTCAGTGCGCCAAATGGGTTTGGTCCACCGCAGGTGCAGTTGCCGTTGCAGCCAAGTACTACATGTGCGCCGGGATTACAGGAAGGGACACGCTCGGTTACACAGCAGGCCCGCTGTCCGACTCCGCCGCAGGGAGTAATAATGGGCGGTGGGGCATTGGGGACGCAGTGCCCAACGGAGTTAAAGGCCCCAAAGGGGTTTGCTCCGCCACAGGTGCAGTTGCCGCTACAGCCAAGTTCTTCATGAAAACCGGGGTTACATGAGGGAACGCGTTCGGTTACGCAGCAGGCCCGCTGGCCAGCTCCACCACAGGGGGTAGCAGCATATGACGGTGCTGCCGTTGTGATAAGAACCAGATACAATACGAGTAGAGGGGCAAGAAACAAGTGAGAAAAGCCCGGGGAAAAGTACGATGACCGATGGCTGCAAGACGTTCTGTTGCTGCTAAACCTGGAGCGACTCATGATAAACCTCCTTAAAATAGTCCAAATACATGGGATAACCAGAAAGGGCTGGAAGGAGGGGATGATCGCCCGCTGTCTGAGTTAACAGGTTGTTTTGATGCGTTTAAATTGAAATCACTGCTCTATTTTCTTTGTGTTGGCTACTATAACAGAGTTTCTGTTTCTGACAAGGACGGGTGCAACTTGATGCTGCTATGCGGTATGGGTATACCGCATAGCAGCCCTGTCAGTCGTCCTTGCGTGCTTCATACTGACCAATGACAATCAACTGTCCCCAAGGCAGGGTGATAAGGGCAAACAGGCTGCCGATAATGCCACCGACAAGAACGGCAAGCAGCCAGTTGACCAGGTCTTTCTGTACCGTCTTGATGCTCCATTTCAAGGCATCCATCGGAGCCATGTTTTTGTCAATGACGGCATACATGCCGGGTGACAGGGCAAGCATCGCTATCGGTATGGCCAGCATCAGCACAAAGCCGAACAGCGCCCCCAGGATACCGATCAGTTTTCCCATGATGGTTGAGATGATAAACAGCACCACAAACGCGCCAAACGGGATTAAGAGGTACAGCAGAAGATTTACGAAACAGTCCCAGGAGTTGAATATATCGCCGACTTCCGGTTTTTTGCCGGTCCTTTTAAAGGCGATCAGCGACCGGTTATAGCCGGCAATAAAGCCGATATTGGCTATGGGTACCCAGGCCACCAGACAGAACACCAGGCTGGGTAAAATCAGATCTCCAAGGTTGTCCTTCCATAGATTGGTCGCATTGCTGAAGGCTGCTCCAAAGTCGTCTGCTGGCTGATTCTGTACTGCTGTTCCGCACTGGGGACATTTGGCGCTACCGTTCGGAATCTGGGCCTTGCAGAACTGGCATTGCATGGTTACTACCTCCTCAACCGGAATAGCTGATGGCACGTCGGCCAGCAGTCTGTCAGTAGTCTACCACTGGAAGTACAAATCTCAAGTCGTGGTCATCCATATCAGCGCACCTCTGCCTGCCAGGGGTTGCTCTCTGCCCGCAACTCTGGCCGGTACATCGGCCAGATGGCCGTTGGCAGCGCCAAGACCTTCCCTTTCAGTTCCGGGTAGACCACAAAGCGGAACTCGTGGTCGCCTGAGGGCAGGTAGCTGATAAACCAGGCCATCAGGGTATCGCGACGTTCCTTGTGGTCATACCAGCCCTGGTAGTAGGCCTCATTGGCGTAGCGCGGGTCCTGGTCTGCCTGACGCACCTCAAACCCGGCCGGCAGATAATCCTCCAGAATCAGGTATTCCAGTGCAGCTTTGTTCTTCACGCTCAGACGCACTTCCAGGTCTTCACCAACCTGTACCGGCTCTCCCGGTTTCAGGGGCTGGTACTCATGACGCCACTGGCCGTTCTTCTGTACCGAGCTGATCCGGTAGATTGTCCGTTCCACCTGCAGTGCGTCAGTCTTGGCGGTCTGCTCCACCGGTACCCGGTAGCTAAGGTTGGCGCTCAGGTAGGCGGTACCGCTGGCAGTTGCTTTTTCAAGCTGCAGGCTGGTGCGGGCCGTATCTGCAGGCAGGGTGAGGCTGGCCCGTCCGCTGGTCAGGCGTCCTTTTTCAACGGTGTAGCGCTCAACCTCCTTGCCGTTCTGCAGCAGACGGGCCGTGTAGTCGGCAGACAGCTCATTGCTGGCCGCAACAAAGTCAGCCAGTGCCCTGACACCGGCTGCCGAGGCAACCGTGGTCTGCCACCAGCCGCCCCGCTGGTTGCGGGCCAGATAGCGGGCCAGAGCGGGTGTGACGCCATTTTCCGGCATGATCCGGCTCATGGCTGAAAGCAGCGCCGCCGTGGTTTCCAGAGAAGAACCGCCCCAACGCCAGCCGTTAGTATCTTCCGGCAGCCAGGCCGCTTCACTGTCCCGCTGCAGCAACGTGATCAGTTCCTGCAGGACAGCAACCGCCTGTTGGCGCTGGCCACGGTTCTCCAGTGCCTCGGCAACCGCGATCTTTGCCTCCACCGGCAGGTTCTTCAGGCCGCTGGTCAACCGCTTTTCCACCTGCGGATTACTGCCGCCGTGGGCGGTCAGGGCACGGTACAGTACCGCTGCCTGCTCCGGTTTGGCGTTTTCCAGTTGCGCCTCAATGGCCTTTTTACCCCGCTGCAGCAGCGGTTCATCAACCGTTACCCCGGCTTGCTTGGCCGTGGCCAGTCCCTGCATGGCCAGGGCGGTCAGATGCGGGTTGGTGCGGTCGTTTTTCCACCAGCCCCAGCCGCCGTCTTCATGCTGCAGATCAGCCAGACGCTGCAGCCCTTCTGCCACAATCTGCGGCAGCTTGGCCTGCAGTGACGGAGAGACGTTGCGCCCCTGCCTGGTCAACAGATGCTGGGCATAGACCGCCGGTACAAAGCGGGAAACCGTCTGTTCCACACAGCCGTAAGGGAAGGAGATCAGGTACTCAAGGGCCGGAATCAGGCTCTCCGCCACCGTGGGTGAGAAGGTGACCTTGATGCTAGCGCTGCCCGCTAATGCCTCGGCCGGCTGGACCAGCTGCAGCTCAGCCTGACCGCTGCGCAGCGACAGCGCTGCAGCCTGCTGCCGTTGCAGGGCGCGGGGCAGCACCGGGAAGTTCATCTCAAGGCTATCCTTGCCTTCGCTGCCTGCGGCGGTCAGCTTCAGCATCGCCTGTCCCGGTTGCGGTGCCGTTACCAGCATGTTCCGGCGCAGTGAACCGCCTGCCGTCAGTTTGTCGGTAAAGCCGGTCTCGCCCAGCAGGGTCAGGCCGGTGGCTTCAAAACGGCCCTTGACCTGCTGATCCTTGTTGCTGGCGTCGTTCAAGATCCCCGGAATCTCCAAACGGTCTTCAGCCACCATAAAACGGGGCGGTGCCAGACGGGCCATGAATGGCAGGCGGCTGATAAAGGTTGCCTGTCCGCTGCCGAACTGCTGGGTGGCCGTGTGACCCACGGCGGTGGCACGCCACTTGGTCAGGTTGTCCGGCAGTTGTGCCTCGGCAACCACCGTACCGTTGCTGTCGCTGGTCAGCAGCGGCAGCCAGGCAGCAGTGTCCTTAAACACCTTGCGGACCTTGATCCCCTTCAGGTCATCATCACCGGCCAGTTTGGCCAGATCCTTGGATGCGCCCCCCAGATAGAGCCGCGGGAAGGAGTAGATCGTGCGTACCAGATGGTCACGCCGTCCCCGGAAGAAGCGGTAGATCTCCTCACGGGTTTCCGGTGCCACGGCAAAGATCGCCTCATCCACCAGGGCCAGTGATAGTTCAGCCGGTACCGGCTTGCCTTCAGACCTGCTGCTGATGACAATTTTTGCCGTATCGCCAGGGGCATACACCTCTTGCTGTGGGGTCACGATCAGGTCCAGCTTGCCCGGCTGATAGTCAACCTTCAACAGCCCCTGCTGATGGTAGAAACGGCCATTGGCGATCATGCTGGCTGAGACATGGATGTTGGGGGCCAGCTCTTTGCTGACCGGAATCTCCACCACCTGCACCGCCGATTTGATCGGGATGACCCGGTGCTGATGGATACGGCGACCTTCCAGGGTTAAGAGCAGTGAACCGCCCAGCGACGGTGCCCGCAGGATCAGGCGGGCCTTTTCTCCCGGCTTGTAGCTCTTTTTGTCAAACTCCGCCTCCAACTCGCGGTAACTGCCTGCCCAACTGCTGCCCTGTTCCCAGACCCAGGCGTAGGTTTCATCAAAGTTACGGCGCTTGCCTTCGTCAAAGGTCTCTGCCCGCAGCCGCCAGTAATCCGAGGCCGGGAAGCGGTAGCTGAACCGGACCGCGCCGTCCCTGGCAGTATGATCATGCAGGATGGCGGCATTTTTCCAGTTGTAGCTGCGGCCCTTCTTGTCATAAACCTGTTGCTCAATAATCAGCGCTACCGGTGTATTGGCGCTGGGTTTGCCCTGCCAATCTGACACCCGTACCATAAACCCGCTGGGCTTGCCCGGCTGCAGCAGGTACTGTTCCCCCTTAACCCGGATATCCAGCAGGGAAGGGACAATGGTCAGAGCCGTAGAGCCGGTTACCTGGCGGGAGGAGAGGTCGGTCACATCCGCCTCAACAGAATAGCGTACCGCCTGCTCATGGGTCTTGGCGCTTACCTGGATAACCGCCTCGCCATTGGCATCCAGTGTGGCCTCGCCTTCAGCTACAAGCTCGTTGTAGCCATCGTAGTACGGCATCTCTTCGCCAAATCCGCCCCCCTCACGCTCATTCTGCAGCCAGGGCTGGCTGAAGGCCCGCCAGGCCACCTTGGCATTGGCCACCGGCGCACCAAAATAGTAACGGGCTGACAGCTTCAGCGGAATCTGGCGGCCGCCCAGCTCAAACTGGTTATCGGCCCGCAGCTTCACTTCAAACTCCGGCTTGCGGTATTCCAGCACCTTGAAACTGCCCTGCCAGGTATCGCTGCCGCTGGTGGCAACAATGCTGTATTCGCCCAGGGTCGGGGTTGCGGGTAGGCTGAACTGGCCGTGGAACGAGCCCATTGCAGAGCTGGTCAGGGTCTGCTCAAACACGGTCTTGTCGCCTGAATCGGTCACCTTGATACTGATGCTGCTGCTTGGCGGCAGTTGGTAGTCATCGCCACCCTTTTTGCGCAGTATCCCCTTGTAAAATACGGTCTGGCCGGGACGGTAGGCGGTCCGCTCGGTATAGAGATAGCCCTTGATATCACTGGCCTTGGCCGATCCTTCCTCAGCCCCCAGGGTCAGCACTGCCAGACTGCCCCCCAGCCGCCCCACAATCCTGTTGCCCGATTTTCCGGCATCCCAGGTGGCGCTGCCGTCGGCGGCGCTGGAAGTAACCGCCTGTTTGGGGTCGCTGCCGTACAGGGCCACACGGGCAAGCGGCTTGCCGGTCTTGATATGCAGCGCCTGCAGCAGGGCGGTCTCGTTAGGTGCGCTCTTGGCAACCAACCCCAGATCAGTGGCAATAAAGGCAACCTGGGTAACCGCCTCATCCCCCTGCAACTGCACCAGATAGGCGCCGCCCGGCAGCGGCGGCAGCTTGAAGCGGGCCCGGTGGCGGTAGTCGCTTTTTTGCGGCTTCAGGGCAATGGGAAAGCGCTTAACCACCTTTAAACCGTCGCTGCTGATATCTTCCGGCTTGCTCAGATTGATCCGGTTGGCAATGATCCCCTCGGCAGGAAGCTGGTAGATGGTAACCTTGGCCCGGTCGGTCCAGAGGCCGTAGACCCGCAGCGGCACCTGCTGATTGGACAGAATCACATCGCCGTACATCTCAACCTCAAGGCTGGGGGGACGGGTGGTGGCAACCAGGTCTAGCTTCTGCTGCTCTCCCTCCTGCAGGGTAATCTGCTGCTCGGTCCGCTCCATCCGGGAATCGGAAACCGCCACGCTATAGGTGCCGGGTGGCAGCATCGTCAGCAGCAGTTTGCCGTTAGCATCAAGTTTGCCGTTGCGCCAGGCACTGTTGCCGCTTAACGAGATCGCTACCCCTTCAGCCGACGGCATATGCTTGTGGATGGCAAGCGTGCCGTTGATCTCAACCGTTGCCGCACGCCGCACCACCATATCGCCCAACTGCTTGGTCTCTCCAATGCCGGGTTGGGGATAGTATGATTTTTCCAGCACCCAGCCTGCCTGCTCAAGGATCAGGTCGTGGCCGCGAGCGTCAAGGTTATCAAAGCGAAACCTGCCGGTGGCATCGGTTGTTGTGCTGAACAGCCGGTCAACCAGCATCCTGAACCCTCCCAGCGGCTTGCCGCTGCTGTCCAGCAGGCGTCCGCTAATGGCGGCAGCCTTGTTCAGCCAGACCTTGGTCTCTATCTTGGGTTGTCCTTCCTGATACAGGTAGTTACGGACCGTACCCATGCCCGCTGCGCTGGTCAGGTACTGGTAGGAACCTTTGGGCAGGCTGGTGGTGGCACTACCGTTGGCATCTGCCGTAGCAGTGGCAATCACCGCAGCCCGATCACTGCTCTGGCGGAACTCAATGGTTGCGCCGGGAATCGGCTTATTGGTCTCTGCCGACAGCACCGTAATCTGTACCGGTATCGGGCCGGTTGGTACAGGGGCCGCAGACAGCGGGGCAGAGATCAACAGCGACAGGATCAGGATGGACAGCAGGGTAAACAGGCGTTGCATAACAGACTCCTCTACGGGTGGCTGCGGTGTGGTTTTGTTTTCGGTAACGGCGTGGGCGCTGGTGCGGTCTCACCCGTACCAGCGGCCTGGTTATACATTCATTTTTTTATCCCCTCTGAAATAACCTTACGCGTTCCTCCAGGTTTTCTTGCGTCCGGTTTTTTTATATCGTGTGCTGGAAATAGGATCGGTATAGAGAACTGAACGCGACTGGCTACACTATTTTTGTTACTTTTTTCTCCACCGAGTTCTCCGCTAATTATTCCAGAGAACACCTTTATTTTTGCTCCACCTTGACCTGCATCCTCTGCTGTAACTGCAACATCAAACGCAATTGACTGTGCATAGTTATTTGTCGAGTTGTCCCATATAGCGTTGTTAGATACATTGCTTGTCGAGCGCATTAAACCAGCAGGATTGACAAATGCACCGTATTCATTCGCTTTTTCCTGCGCATCAGTAACACCGGTTATTATGGAAATTAGCGTTTCAGAAACGAACTCCTTTAAGTCCATTGTTTTTTCCTCCTGTCGGTAGTTTTGGGGACAGTATACTAAACTGTTTTCAGCCTTGTTCCCGCAGCTTCATCAATCAAGTTTTAGCTCCAGCATTTTAATAGCGCGGAGTACCGCCTGCCGGTTTCTCGCCAGTTGCATCCATTTGGGCAGACGGCTTGTTAAAAGCGAGTTTAACGGGTCTTTGGCTTCCCGAGGCGGTGTATGTCTGTCTTTGGCAGCAACAAAGTCACGCAGATACTGCAGGTGCTGCGTATTAAACGCCCACAGGGTGTGCCCGCAACACGGGGTCTGAAGCCAGAGCGGCAGATGAAAATAGGGGTCAGCCGCATCACCCAGGGCATACTGACCTTCTGGCCAGTCGCCGGACTGCTGCGAAAAGAGTACACCTTTTTTGTCTGATGTCCACTGACGTACCAAACCGCAGTGCAGACAGCTAAACCGTGGCGGTCGCTCTTCGGTTGAAGATGTTACGTCTGCCTTCCGGCTGCAGCGGGGGCAGACCACCAGAAACACATCGGTAAAATCATGGATGGTACGCAGCTCCTGCGGAGCACTCAAATCTGTTTGCATGCCTTTTTCTGTCATTTTGTTTGCGGCGTAATCCCAGCCAGTTTGTAGGCTGCTGCTATTTGCTCGGGTGTCATCTCACGCTCAAACACGACATGATTTTGTTTGGCATCGGCAAGCCCACCGGTTTCTGCCTTTATGGTCCAGGCCAGTGCCTGCACCAGATCCTTTGTCACGCTTTTACCTTCAAAATATGCCAGCCCCAGTGTGTTCTGGGCCTCAGGCAGCCCTTTATCAGCGGCCATGCGCAGCCATTTGTCAGCCAGAGCAGGATTCTGATCAATACCCATACCCAGCGAGTATGCGATGCTCAACAGGTACTGGCCTCTGGTATCGCCACCTTCGGCTCCTTTTTTATACCAGGCAGTCGCCTCGTCAAAGTCGATGGATACTTCCTCGCCACGGGAGTACATCTCCCCCAGATAGGTCTGCGCCTCGGCATTGCCCTTTGCTGCCAAGCCTTGAAAGACCACTAAGGCAGTCTTGAAGTCACCTGATTTATAGGCTTTAACCCCGGCTGCCAGGTCTGTAGCAGCGGCGGATAGGACCAGAACAAACAGTAACAGCATGGTGAAAAAAATGGTCTTTTTACACATGGGGATACCCTCCGTGTTGTGTCGGTTTGCCGATCCTATGGCCCACTCCTGATCCAGTCTGCCGTAAAGCGGTACAGCCTGACCCCGCTGCTGCGCTGGTTTAGCCCCAGCCGTTGCAGGGCAGAACGCCATGCATAGTGGGCAGTGCGGGCCTCACCCGATACAATAGCCACGCCGCGGCCATCCGTCCCTTCCACCAAGAGTCCTTCATGTAGCGGATCTACGCTGCGCCAGTCACTGATCGGTTGCGGCTGACCGGGAAAGGTGATCTGGATTTCAGCGGCTTTTGCCAGTTCCGGTGTCAGCCGGACAGCACGGGGATCGTTTTTCAGGGCCAGCCGGATGTTGTCGCTGATCTCTTCATGCAGCGCAGCGTGGCGCGGGGTAAAGCTGCCAAAGCAGGCCATGACTTGACGTTTGACAAAGAAGGTAACAAAGCAGGCCCGCTGTGACGTGCCGACACCGGTTGGCGGTGGCGGCGCAGTACGGTTTTCAAGCCGGTTGACCATGACCTTACGGGCATACTGCAACAGCGCCTGCTGGTCCGGCTTTGGCAATGGTTCCGCTGCTGCGGTGACGGCCAGCAGACAGCAGAGCAGGAACACCAGGACAGGGCTGGTCTTCATCGGCTGGTGCCTGCCACGATCCGGCTGGGGGCCGGGTAGATATCCTGCGAGATCAGTTCATCCCGCACCTGTCCGTTCTCTTTGGTTATCCGTCTAGTTTCCGTTGAAAAACCGCTGGTTCCGGTCTGCTGTGGGCTGTTGGCGCTACTGCCGAGCACGACGGTATCCGGCTCCAGCCTGGTGCGGTTGACAATAATTTCCGTGCTGAACGGCTTTGCAACCGGTCCGTAGAGCGAGGTGGTCAGGCGGTTTTGGTTCAGGACAATCCGCAACTGCAGCGGGTAGGGGAAGGGGTTTTTCAGCTTCAGGTCTTTACGCCAGGAGGCGATGGTGGCATCACGGCCCGGTGGTACATGGCCCACGGTGCGGGAGTGGGGGTGCCGCTCCACCACCTGCATCCCGGCCAGCAGTCCAGCGTTGTAGATGGTGGAGGCCAACTGGCAGATGCCGCCGCCGGGAATATCCTCCAACAGACCGCTGGCGTTAATGATCGGCGCGGCACGGTAGCCTTTGCCGGAATCGCGGGCGCCGACCCGCTGGTTAAAGCTGAAGGTCTCCCCCGGTGCGATGATGACCTGGTCCAGATCATGGGCGGCAGTGGCGGTGTTGTGGCGCTGTTGCTCCGAGCGCAGTTGCAAAGAGGTGCTGAAGCCGCCCCAGAGCTGGTTGAAGGCATCGTCTGCGGTTGCCGGACAGCTGCTGCAAAGCAGCAGGAACAGGAGGATAAGGGGGAGGGCTTTCACCGCAGCCAGGCCTGATATGTCAGCTGATTGGAGATCATAAAGATCTTATAACATAGTTTAGAGAAAACGCACGAAGACCTGATTGGAAAGCAGCATCCCCTGTTTGGTCAGGGCGATGCTTTCAGTGGTGCAGGTGATGAGGCCAGCCTGCTGCAGTTGTTCTATTTCACGGGCAAAGCGCTGTTCCATCCGTTCTCCGAACTGTTCTGCAAAATGGTTAAGATTGATGCCGTCTGCCATTCGCAGGCCGAGGAAGATGGTCTCCGACAGTGCCTCGGCACGGCTAAGCTGGTGCTGTTCTATGGTAGCAGGGTTGTTGTGCTGCAGGGCGTCGGCCCAGACTTCAAAACTGCTTTGGTTACCCCAGCGCAGTCCATACCCTTGCTTCAGGAAGGAATGGGCACCGGGTCCGATCCCCAGATAGCCGTCCCGCTGCCAGTAGCCACAGTTGTGCTGCGAACGGCAACCGGGCCGGGCAAAGTTGGCGATCTCATAATGTTCATAGCCTGCGGCAGTCAGGAGCTGATCAGCGGTCTCCAGCATGGTGGCGCTCTGGTCGTCATCCGGCAGTTCAGCGGAACCATCAGGATAGCGGCTGGCAAAGGGGGTGCCTTCCTCAATGGTCAGGCCGTAGACAGAGAAATGATCCGGTTGCAGTAGTAATGCCTCGTGCAGATCTTTGTGCCAGTCTGTTTCAGTCTGTTGTGGCAGTCCGCAGATCAGATCCAGGCCGACGCTGCTGAAACCTGCCTGTTGTGCCAGCTGGAAGGCGCTACGGGTTTCGTCGGCGGTGTGACGTCTGCCCAGGTTCTGCAGCATCCGGTCGTTGAATGACTGTGCTCCCAGCGAGAGTCGTGTCACTCCGGCCTGTCGGTAGCTGCGCAATGCAGCAAGGTTAACGGTGCCGGGGTTGGCCTCAAGGGTGATCTCGATTGAACTGGTGTGACCAAACAGTTTTCTTGAGTGGTCGATCAGTCGGCTGATCTGTTTGGGAGCCAGCAGGGAAGGGGTGCCGCCGCCAAAGTAGAGCGAGCGGAGCGGCTGGTTGTGGGGATACCAGGTGGTTGCCAGCTCCATCTCCCGCAACAGCAGGTGGCAGGTCTGCTCCAGTTTTTCCGGTTCAAGGGGGCGGGAACTGAAGGCACAGTAACCACATTTACTGAGACACCAGG
>JAJTBI010000143.1 GCA_021286935.1 Geobacteraceae bacterium | reverse complement strand
TCCCTCAACGAGATGGTTGAATTGCCCAATTCAACCGTAAGTTCCATTGGCGCGTCAAGTATTTCTGACGAGAGGCGATGTGACCACTGAGGATCAATCGCCATCAGATCAAACTGCATCCCCTCCTTGAGCTTGTCCCGAATCGGCTCAATGGTCATAATCGGCACAACAAAGATCATCGTACCGACATTTTCTTCTATATGCACCTTCACCGTCATGGTCACCACCTGATATTCAGG
Source organism: Geobacteraceae bacterium (assembly GCA_021286935.1). Taxonomy (GTDB): domain Bacteria; phylum Desulfobacterota; class Desulfuromonadia; order Geobacterales; family Pseudopelobacteraceae; genus Trichlorobacter. Next base: position 4,904 of record JAJTBI010000143.1, on the reverse strand, counting down.
CGGCACAATAGTAACCAGACGGGGGTTCATCTCCATCCTCAAAATACTTAGTTTAGCTGGATACAGCGGAGCCCAGGCTTTTTCCAGATCGGCCATGACATCAGCCAGTACCATTTCAACCAGCCTCAGTTCAAGGGTGGTAAAAAGGCGATTCAAGGCCAATGTCGTACGGCTCGTCCCCCCCAGCACACTATCAACAATGGCAAATGCAAGGGAACTATCCATCGCAATCAGGGCAGCCCCCTTAAGGGGATCAAGCTTGAAGATTGCCATGCAGACCGGTGACGGTAGCGTTTGCAGAAAATCATCAAATTTGTAGGATCGGGCACCGACCTTTTTGATCTCAACGACCTTGCGAAGACGGTTTGAAAGGGTAATCCGGTTAAAACGGATAAAGCCGTCATAGACGATATCCAGGTTCGGAACAAAACCGCGGTAAGCCTCTGTGTTAAAGAGGTCATAACTGACTGCAGTGCTTTCTGACTTGGAAAGTTCCTTTTCAGGCTCAATCCGTCCGTCAAAAACCGCATTGAGCAGCGCCTCAATTTCGGCTTTGGTAAGAATCTTCTCCATGGCCACCCGACGTCCCCGATCAGTTACTGGACAACAAAGTCAGTAAAATAGACCTTGCTGACCTTACCTTGGGCCACAATCTTGCTGATGGCGGTCAGTATCTCTTCCCTCAGTTGATTTTTACCCTGCGCATCCTGAATCTCCTGCAGCGTCTTGGTAGTCAGCACCACGAGAATAGCATCCCGGATCGCTGCAAGACGTCCTTCCAACTCAGGCTTTACGGCGGCATTCGACATTTCAAGCTCTACCTTAACTTTCAGATAGCGCAATTCCTGACCGTCATAGATATTTACAATAAACGGCTCTAGCGTAAAGACGGTGGAAACTCCTGCTGCAGCGCCTGCTGCACCATGCCCCCCACCTGCGGCCGGCGGCGCAGCACCGTGCCCACCATCAGCAGCAGGGGCTCCGTGCGCGTCAGCCCCTTCTTTTTTCTTATCCCCTTTGCCCATCATCATAAATACAACGACACCGGCAATCACCAGCACCAGTACTGCTGCACCGATAATAATGAACAACTTCTTCTTACTGCCGCCTTCTGCCGGGGCTTCGGCTGCCGCCTGCTCTTCTTTTGCCATTCGCTCCTCCGGTATCTATCCACCATAAGCTGACCAAGTATTGTTCTGCCTATTTAAAACGAAAACGAGGTTTTTGCAACCACTTGCAATCATTATTCATGTAGTGCTGATACAATTGTGCCCCCGCCCACCTGCAACCAACTGCAGGCAAACGGGGGCAACACCATCATATAGAGCGTTAACTAGCTATTAACGCTTGAGATTCAGCACCTCCTGCGTCATTTCGTCAGCAGTAGTAATGGTCTTTGAGTTAGCTGAGTACGCCCGCTGGGTCAGGATCATTTTTACAAATTGGGCGGCCATGTCAACGTTGCTTTGTTCCAGGGAATTGGAATACATCTTTTCAGAACTACCGTTGGCACGGTTGATTGCAGCTGAAAATGCAGTAGTAGAAACACCGGCATCTGCACTTGCTTTAAACAACGTACCACCAACTTTGATCAGCCCAAGCGGATTGGTTGGGTTTACAACAGCGATGGTATGACCGGCGTCTCTTACAACCGTATAGTTTGCCGTTGTTGCAGGAAGGCCAGCTCCACTTCCGTTAAAGTAGTAAGCGTCACCGTTATAGTCCGCATAGGTAATTACTCCCTGCGCATCTATCGCCGTTATCTTGGCAAAGTCACCTGCAGCAGGTGCGGCAGGTGCGACAGTGTGCTTGAACAAGATCGGTGCACCGGTAGCAGCTTCAAGGGACACATAGCCATCAGGATTTGTCAGGTTATACGAACTGTTCACCCTGAGGGCACCGGCACGTGAGAGATACGCCAAATCTTGTGTTGCAACTGCAGCGACCGTGTTAGGAGCGGCAAAGGCAAAAAAACTGTTCCCCTGAATTGCAACATCCGATACAACTTCTGTATTTTCAAAGGCACCTTGTGCGTAGATGTTATCAACCTTTTGAATCTGAACACCACGACCGATTTGGGAATTATTCGGGCCGCCAGCTGAAAGCATATCGGAAAACAACATCCGTCCACTTTTGAATCCGACCGTGTTGACGTTGGACAGATTGTTACCGATAACGTTAATACCTTCAGCATTGGCCAAAAGCCCTGATACGCCTGAATACATTGCAGATGTGATACTCATTGTGTTGCCTCCTGTTCTTGGTGGAGTTGCGTCAATCGGTCGGCAACTCCGGGGCTTCCTCAAGAGGACCAGCCCGTTAAATACGTTAGTTAAACAACCACAGCAGAATCAATATTGGTAAAGACATTACCTTTCATCTGGCTGCGGTCCATGGCAGTTACCACAGTCCGGTTCTTGACGCTAACAACCAACGCAGCATCTCCCATCATAACCAGTGAATCCTTACCACCCTTCTGGGCTACGCTGTTTACCGCCCCTTCCAGCTGCTTGAGCTGATCATTACTGAATGTGATATTGCGTGCTTTAAGCCTATCCTGAGCATGCTGCGAAAACTTAACCCCTTGCGTCTGATCAAGTACCTTTGAAAACGGTGTCTCTCCAACCGGTTGTGTCGGCTGACGTTTTGTCGGCTGACTTGGCTTTCCAACCGGCTGAACCGGATTAGGAAAATATAGCTGGTCTACCGAACTCACGACACGCTCACTTTCGTAACACTTGAATAGGGCACCGTAACAGCTCCGATAGAGATGTAAGCCAGCCCGTTATCAAAACTTACGCTGTCAGCAACACCGGTCGTATAGGTAGTTGCCGTCTGCTTACCTCCCGCTGCATCAAGACCACTTATTCCAAACGTGTAGGCACCTGCAGCAAGCTTGTTACCCTGACCATCACAACCATCCCACTGATATGTTGCAGCACCAGAGGCTTGGGGGCCGAGGTTCACTGTCCGAACAACGTTTCCTGATGCGTTGGTTATGGTCAGCGTTGTAGAACTGGTGGCTACCGGCATTGAATATTTCATTGTTGCAGCATTCGTTCCGTCAAAATTAGCCTGTTTACCCGTAGCGGTTATCGTACCACCGATCAAGGACACTGCAGAACTTGCCAGGCTGCTGTTTTGGGCGGCAAGCAGGTTATTCAGTGCTGTGGTTGTATTATAGGATTGTTCAACCTGCGTTAACTGAGCCAATTGTCCCAGCATTTCCGTTGGGTCCTGAGGTGCAAGCGGATCCTGATATTGAAGTTGAGCAACAAACAGCTTAAGGAAGTCGTCTGTGTTCATCCCAAGTTCTTTTTTCATAGCATCGGCAGCGCTTGTTGTTGTTGTGCCGGATATACCTGTAACAGCTGTTGTCATGTATGGCCTCCTTTCCTAAAATCTTACGTCAATTGTGGATTGGTATTGTGGCACAAAATACTTCATCGATGTTTCACCCTCTTCAACGGCACCACCTTGTGTTTGAAATGATGCATAGTGGGACTGATACTGACGTTGCTCTTGTGCCATTTGGCGCCAATCCGCTGACTGCTGTTGCGGTTGGTTGCCATTACCTGTTGTCACGTTGAATGAATCCACCTTGATATTTTGACGCGCCAATGTCTCTTTCAACTCATCTGCCTGCTGCAACAGCGCATCACGAACTCCACGGTTTTCTGCCACGATCTCCAGCTTCAAGCGATTATCATCCATCCGCATATTCAACTGCAGATTCCCCAAATTTTCTGGGGACAACTTGAGAGAAATCTGGTCACTTCCCTGCTTGATCTCATGACTTGCCAGACGGTCTATCACCTGACGACCAATCAACTCCTGTGGTACAGACCTACTGCTTTCAATAGCGGTGTCATCTGTTGCCATAACTACCGGCTGCCCCGTGTGCATAGGCACTGCGTGCTGTTCAGGCAAACGGAAGGACGTCGTTCCCGTATTCTCTAACAGTTCTGGTTTCACCTGCACACCCTGAACAGCAAGCTCTTTGGGTGACTTTGCCATTAACTGCGAACCTTGACTGTGCTGATCACCAGAAAAGCTCTTCTGTTGTTCTGATTCTCCAGTGGCGGCAACAACATCCGGGTGTTGGGCAAATCGAATCGGTTGCGGCATAATTGCTACGGTATTTTTTACGGTTCCTGCCGCTTCCTGAACAACTGGTTGCGCTTCAGTTGCCCGCTCTGCCACTTGCTGTGCAATAGCCTGAACTTTCTGCACCTGATTTTCTACCCCGGCAGTTAAACCGATTTCACGCTGCTGAACAGGCTTGGTGACAGCATCAGGAACTGCGTTCTGAAGCTTCTCGCCAGAACCAGCTTGAACGAGTGTTGCTAATTTTGCAGCTACTGCCGGTTCAGCACGGCCTATTGTTTCTGGCGGCATCTGTTGTTCTTCTTTTTGAAGCCCGACAAATTCACTTGGAGTTGCAGCTACGTTCAGAGCAACCTCCAGCTTGGGTAACGCTGGATCAGCAACCGCTACTGGCATAACATCAGCAGGACCAGCCCCGCTTGTTACTACTTGCTGTTGTACGATGGGTAGATTGTTGATCTGAAGAACCGCTAACTGCGCATACGCAGCCAGCTGATTAACTACGGCAGGGTCTGATTCTGTTGACGGTATCTCCTGCTCGGTAAATTCATGTGTCAAAGCAGTAATACTGTCCGTTGGTGGTGCCAACACGACTTCTGGTTGCGGTTGATTGGCATTTTGCTCAAGTCCGCTTAAGCCCTGCAAGCCAAGTATATTCTGTCCTAATATCCTGCCGAACAGCCCTGCTATAGCTCCGCCTGTAGCAACCGCAGGCAATCCCGACGCCTGGGTACTGCCAGCGCCAGCCGGTATCATCATAATCTGTGTTGCATCCATTAATTGTCTCACCTCCTTTC
>JAJTBI010000142.1 GCA_021286935.1 Geobacteraceae bacterium | reverse complement strand
TCAAAGAAGGCATCCACCGCCCACTTGAGAGCGGCAATGTCGGAGAGGGCCTCCAGGTACTGGTGCTGTTCAATTTTTGCCTGGGCTGCGGTCTTGGTCTCCTGCAGCACCCGGTAGAGGGTGTGCTCTGCCTCATCCTGGAACAGGGCCGGGTCAACCGGTGCATCTACCCCTTCTTTAACGATATTGCAGACCCGTTTAAAGGCCACGGTCAGGGGCTGGAAATCATCCCGCTGGCGGAAGGTGTCCAGGGCGCGAATCCGTGATGCACAATCTGCAAGATCATCAAATCCGGCAGCCACAGCAGCCTCTACCACATCAGCTGGATGACCATTACCCAGCAGATTGACAAAACGGCCCCGGAAAAATTCCTGCAGATCGCGCTGGACCTCATCACGGGGGCGGGTCAGTTTTGCGGTCAGCAGATCAAGCGATGCGTTGATCAATCCTGCTAACGACAGGCGATACCCCTTGTCCAGAATAATGCTGATCATGCCGATGGTTGCCCGGCGCAGGGCGTAGGGATCGGCAGCGCCGGTGGGAATCAGGCCGACACTGAAGCAGCCGCAGAGGGTGTCCAGCTTGTCAGCCAGGGAGACGAAGGCGCCGATATCAGAGGCAGGCAGTTCGCCGCCAGCCTGGGTGGGCAGGTAGTGTTCCGCAATGGCGTTGGCTACCGCAGCGTCCTCACCATCATGCAGGGCATACTCGCGCCCCATGATCCCCTGTACTTCCGGGAATTCGCAGACCATGCCGGAAACCAGGTCCGCCTTGCAGAGGAAGGCAGCCCGGCCAGCCTGTTGCCTGACCGCCGGATTAAGCTGGTCAGCCAGCAACTCAGCCAGAGCACGGAAACGCTCCATCTTCTCAAAGGAGGTACCCAGCTTCTGCTGATACACCACGCTTTTAAGTGATTCGACCCGGCTTTCAAGCCGCACCTTGTGGTCTTCGTCAAAGAAGAAACGGGCATCGGAGAGACGGGCCCGCAGCACCCGCTCATTACCTTTCACCACGACGTTCGGGTCTTCTGCCAGGGTGTTGGGGATGGTGATGAAGTAGGGCAGCAGCTTGCTGTTTTCGTCCACCACCGAGAAGTAACGCTGGTGGGAACGCATGGAGGTGATCAGGACCTCTTTAGGCACCACCAGGAACTCAGCCGGGATGCTGCCGATAATGGCGCTGGGATACTCCACCAGATAGGTAACCTCTTCCAGCAGTGACTCATCCGGCAGCAGGTGCCCGCCGGTGGTCTTGGCAATCCGGTGGGTCTCCTTGCGGATGATCTCTTTACGACGCTCCTGATCAACAATCACAAAGTGACGTTCACACTCTTCCAGGTAGTGGGCAAAGTCACGCACCGGAAAGGTTGTGTTGGCCATGAAGCGGTGACCGCGTGAGATGTTGCCGCTCTGGATCGGGCCAAAGCTGAATGGCACCACGACCCCATCAAACAGGGCGATAATCCAGTGTACCGGGCGGGCAAAGCGGATATCCAGGTCAGCCCAGCGCATTGATTTTCTAAATGGAATGCCAGATACCAGTCTGGGCAGGATTTCTGCCAGCAGTTCATGGGTCGGGCGACCGATCTCCTGCTTGGTCACTGCCAGGTATTCGCCTTTGTCGGTGCTGATAACCTGCAGGGCCGAGACATCTATCCCCTGGCCGCGGGCAAAGCCTTCAGCAGCCTTGGTCGGCTTGCCCTCAGCATCAAAGGCAGCCTTTTTTGATGGTCCCATGGCGGTCAGCTCCGCATCGGGCTGGATGGTTGGCAGTCCTTTAATATGCAGGGTCAGGCGGCGTGGGGTTCCCATGGTGGTGATGGCGTCGAAACAGAGCCGGGCAGCCTCAAGTTCTTTGCGGATCATCTCCTCAATCGATGCAAGTGCCTTGGGGACAAATCCAGCCGGGATCTCTTCGGCACCGATTTCAAGTAGCAGTTCTTTTGACATGGTCCTAGTTCCCCCCTTTCAGCATTGGAAAGCCCAGACGTTCCCGCTGGCGGACATAGCCTTCAGCGCAGAGACGGGCCACGTTGCGTACCCTGCCGATGTAGGAGGCCCGCTCGGTGACCGAGATGGCGCCACGGGCATCCAGCAGGTTAAAGGTGTGGGAGCATTTCATAACAAAGTCGTAGGCCGGGAAGACCAGGTCCTTTTCAGCCAGACGGATGCACTCTTTTTCGTACTTGCCGAACAGTTCCAGCAGCAGGGCCACATCAGCCTCTTCGAAGTTATAGGTGGAGAACTCTACCTCGGTCTGGTGGTGGATATCGCCGTACTTGACCCCTTTGACCCACTCCAGATCGTAGACGTTGTCAACACCCTGCAGGTACATGGCGATCCGCTCACAGCCGTAGGTGATCTCGGATGAAACCGGCTTCAGGTCGATCCCGCCAGCCTGTTGGAAATAGGTGAACTGGGTGATTTCCATGCCATCCAGCCAGACCTCCCAGCCCAGTCCCCAGGCACCGAGGGTGGGGGATTCCCAGTCATCCTCCACAAAGCGGATGTCATGCTGACTAGGGTTGATGCCAAAGGCCCGCAGGGAATCCAGGTACAGGTCAAGGATGTTGGCCGGTGACGGCTTCATGATTACCTGAAACTGGTAGTAGTGCTGCAGCCGGTTGGGGTTCTCGCCGTAGCGGCCATCAGTTGGGCGGCGGGAGGGCTCGACATAGGCCACATTCCAGGGTTCTGGCCCAAGCACCCGTAGAAAGGTGGCCGGGTTGAAGGTGCCTGCACCTTTTTCAGTATCATAGGGCTGTTGAATCACACAGCCCTGGTTTGCCCAATAATTTTGGAGCGACAGGATCAGGTTCTGAAACGTCACGGTGCTACCTCCGTGCGGGATAAAAGTAAAAAGATAGATAAAATAACAGGGTTAAGGGTCTAGGGTCAAGAGCGCTGAGTTGCCAGTCGACAAAACGAGCGAGGATGGGCAGATACAAGGCGCACGGAACGCAGCGACCGAGACATACCAGACAGGTAGGCGAGGAAGCGAGTACCGCGCAACGCCGTAGCTGCCCACCACAGCCGTTTTATCAAGGCGGGCAGTTGGCACACATCGACTTGAACAGGTTGGTGCTCAGGTAACGGTCCCCACGGTCAGGGATGATTACCACAATCGTACCGTTTTCAAGTTCTTGTGCCAGCTTGAAGGCGCCGGCCATGGCAGCACCGCCGGACATACCGCAGAAGATACCTTCGCGGGAGGCCAGTTGCCGGGAGGTTTCAAAGGCGGTCTCGTCATCAATCACGAGCTTGCGGTGCAGCTGTTCTTCGTGGTAGATGGCCGGGACAATCGCTTCCTTCATATTTTTCAGGCCCTGGATGGCATGCCCAAGATTAGGTTCAACGCCGATGATCTGTACCGTCGGCGCCTGTTTGCGGAGACAGGCGGCGGTTCCCATCAGGGTGCCACCGGTGCCCATGCCGGCCACAAAGTGCGTCAGGTCGCCACCGGTCTGGGCCAGGATCTCAGGTCCGGTGGTCAGCTCATGGGCCAAGGGGTTGTTAGGGTTGTCGTACTGGTTCGGCATGTAGTAACGCCCCGGCTCTTCCCCGTAAATCTTGTGGGCCAGGCGGATGGCGCCGTCGGTCTTCTCACAGCCGGGTGACAGTACGATCTCGGCCCCGTAGGCCTCAAGGATGCTGCGACGTTCCACGCTGACGCAGGCCGGCATGGCCAGTTTGATCCGGTAGCCGCGGGCGGCGGCAATCATGGCCAGAGCGATGCCGGTATTGCCTGACGTAGGCTCAAGGATGATTTTGTCTGCGGTCAACTCCCCCGATGCCTCGGCTGCCAGAATCATCTGACGGGCCGGACGGTCCTTGATGGAGCCGCCAGGGTTGTTCCCTTCAAGTTTTGCAAGAATACGAACACGGGGGTTGGGATTGATTGCGGTGATCTGGATTAGGGGGGTGTTGCCGATGGCATCAAGAAGCGGTTGTCCGAGCATCAAAGGTACCTGCCTGAAATAAATAGTGAATTTTAATGGTATAGGTTGTTGATTGAAATTGTTTTTATAGCCTTTCGTTGGCAGGGGGTCAAGCAGATATCAGTGCAAGTGCTTGTTCATCGGCCACTTTTTATTGTCACTTTCCTGTTGACATCCTTTGACGGTTATGGCTATCGTGATTAAACTTCAGTTGCAACCACCCTGCTGCGCTCATTTCCAAACCAAAGAGAGTTTCCCGACAGTCGTTAAACCCGGGCTTTGCAACCGGCAAAAGCCTCCACGTAAGATACAAACACAACCCCTGTTTTTTGTGAGTTTAACCTTTGCCATTGCCCGCATATCCTAGCAACCGTATACCAACATCACCGTCCTCTCATTTCTTGATGACGTCGTATCCCACCAGCAGGAGATCCTTGTCGTGAACCTCCAGGACCTGAAAAACAAGAAGATTAGTGAACTGAATGGTATTGCCCGTGATCTGAATATTGAAGGGGCCTCAGGCCTGCGTAAACAGGATCTGATCTTTGCCATTCTGAATGCCCAGACTGAACAAAACGGCTCGATCTATGGCGAGGGCGTTCTGGAAATTCTGCAGGACGGCTTTGGTTTCCTCAGGGCGCCGGACTATAACTACCTGCCAGGTCCTGACGATATCTATGTCTCCCCCAGCCAGATCCGACGCTTTAACCTGCGTACCGGTGATACGGTTTCCGGTCAGATCCGTCCGCCCAAAGAGGGAGAGCGTTACTTCGCTCTGCTGAAGGTGGAGTCGATCAACTTTGAAGCCCCTGAAGCAGCCCGCGACAAGACCCTGTTCGACAACCTGACGCCGCTTTATCCCGAAGAGAAGCTGAAGCTTGAGACCGCCCCGGACAACTACGGTATGCGGGTGATGGAACTGGTGTCGCCAATCGGTAAAGGTCAACGTGGTCTGATCGTGGCGCCGCCCCGTACCGGCAAGACCATGCTGATTCAGAATATCGCCAACTCAATTGCTGCCAATCATCCTGAGGTCTATCTGATTGTCCTGCTGATCGACGAGCGGCCTGAAGAAGTGACTGATATGCAGCGTTCGGTGAATGGTGAAGTGGTCTCCTCTACCTTTGATGAACCGGCTACCCGCCACGTTCAGGTGGCTGAAATGGTGATTGAGAAGGCCAAGCGTCTGGTTGAGCACAAGAAGGATGTGGTGATCCTGCTGGATTCGATTAC
>JAJTBI010000141.1 GCA_021286935.1 Geobacteraceae bacterium | reverse complement strand
GGGATTGACGTACGCCGGATGGTGCTGCTTTCCTTTGTAATCAGTGCTGCTATGGGTTCTCTGGCCGGTATTATTGTGGCCCCTCTGACCATGACCTCCTATGATGTCGGTGTTATGCTGGGCCTGAAAGGGTTCTGTGCTGCCATTATTGGTGGGATGTCCAGTGGCATCCCCACCGTAATTGGCGGGCTGATTCTGGGGGTGCTGGAGTCACTGGGGGCAGGCCTGATCTCCTCTGGCTACAAAGATGCCATCGCCTTTGTGATACTGCTGCTGATCCTGTTCATCCGCCCCCAGGGCCTGTTCGGCAAGCCGGAAAGTGAACGGGTGTAACAGTGAAGAAGGAACTGATCAAATACGCTGTTTTTGCTCTCTGCATCCTGCTTGCCCCCTTGGCCTTTTCCGGCAATTACCTGATGAATGTGCTGGTCTTTGTGGGGATTCACACCATGCTGGCGGTTGCGCTTAACCTATTGCTGGGCTATGCCGGCCAGATCTCGCTGGGACATGCTGCCTTCTTTGGACTGGGGGCCTATGGTTCCGGCATTCTGTCCGCAACCTACGAATGGAATCCATGGCTTGCCATGGCCGTGGTTGCGCTTGTGGTTGGTGGTCTGGCCTTTGCCATCGGTTTTCCGATCCTGAAATTGAAGGGTCATTATCTGGCCATGGCAACCCTGGGGATGGGGATTATCGTCTATATTGTGTTTAATGAATGGGTTGCTATCACCGGCGGGCCATCCGGCTTTTCCGCCATTCCTAACCTGGAACTGGGGCCGCTGGTCTTTGACAGTGATCTGAAAAATTATTATCTGGTTTGGACCTTTGTGCTGGGTTGTGTGCTGTTGTCGGTTAACCTGGCCAACTCACGGATCGGCAGGGCCTTCCGGGCGATCCATGATGCTGAGGTGGCAGCACGGGTCATGGGGGTGAACGCACGCCTGCTTAAGGTGCAGGTCTTTGCCCTGTCCGCCATGATCTGCGCCATAGCCGGATCCCTGTATGCCCATGTCATGACCTTTGTGGCACCTCCCTCCTTTGGTTTCAATATCTCGGTAGAACTGCTGACCATGGTGGTGATTGGTGGTCTGGGGAGTATCTATGGATCATTCCTGGGGGCGTTGCTGTTGACGCTGCTCCCTGAATTCCTGCGTTTTATGCATGACTATGACATTGTCTTTTACGGCGGTCTTTTAATGGTGATGACCATCTTTATGCCTGGTGGTCTGGTGCATGGCATACCTGAACTGTTCCGTAAGATTACCGGTCTGAAGAACAAAAAGGGAGGTGCCCATGCTTGAACTAAAAGGCATCTCCCAGATCTTTGGCGGTGTTACTGCCTTAAACGATGTTTCATTTTCTATCCATGCTGATCAGGTCACCGGCGTAATCGGCCCCAATGGTGCCGGCAAGACCACCCTGTTTAATATTGTGACCGGTATCTATCAACAGACCAGTGGTCAGGTGATCTTTGAAGGCAGCGATATCAGTGGAATCCCGGTGGAGCGGCTGGCAGCCAAAGGGATGGTACGCACCTTCCAGAATATCGAGTTGTTTGGTCAGATGACCGTACTTGAAAATGTGATGGTGGGCCTGCACAGCAAGAGTAAAAGCGGTCTATTTGCCTGTTCTTTTAAGGCTCCCTGGGCGATTAAGGAAGAACGCCGTATCCGTGAAGAGGCCCATGAGTGGCTCCGCTTTACCGGTATTGATCAACTGGCTCATGTCCAGGCATCAAACCTGCCCTTTGGCAAAGGACGGATGCTGGAGATTGCCCGGGCCATGGCCTGCAAGCCACGCTTGATCCTGATGGATGAACCTGCTGCTGGTTTGAACTCCCAGGAAACCGTTGGCCTTGCTGAGCTAATCCGTAAGATCCGTGATCTGGGCGTAACGGTGGTGTTGGTGGAGCACGACATGGAACTGGTCATGGATATCTGTGACCGGATCGTGGTGCTGAACCTGGGCCAGAAGCTGGCCGAAGGCACCCCGCGTGAAATTCAGGATAACCCGGAAGTTATTGCAGCCTATTTAGGTGACGACGAATAGCGGCTTCGCCGGAGTCACATCTGCTTCGTTGCACTCGTTACATGGCACTTGACGTACTCATAGGTACGCCTTCGCACCCTGTGCCTCGTGCGCCTGGCATCTGAAGCCTCCGTCTGTGCCGTACTATGCTGTAATGGAACGATCATGCTAAAATTAAAAAATATAAACACATATTACGGCAAGGTACATGCCTTGAAGAATGTCTCCCTGCATCTGGCAGAAGGGGAGATCGTTACCCTGATCGGCGCCAATGGCGCAGGCAAGACCACCATCCTGAATACCATTTCCGGCGTTACCCCAGCCACTGGTGGAGATCTCCTTTTCCAAAAAGAGGAGATCAAGGCCCTGGCCCCGGATCGGATCGTAAAACTGGGTATATCTCAGGTGCCTGAAGGCCGTCAGGTCTTTAAACCGATGACCGTTGAGGAAAACCTTGAGCTGGGAGCTTATCTGCGTTATCGGGCGCGAGATCCCAAGTCAGAAATCCTGAAAGACAAGGAAGAAATCTTTCAGCTCTTCCCTCGTCTGGAAGAGCGCCGCAAACAGGCAGCCGGTACCATGTCCGGTGGTGAACAGCAGATGCTGGCCATTGGTCGTGCCTTGATGGCGCGTCCCAGGCTATTGTTGCTTGATGAACCATCCATGGGACTGGCTCCTTTGGTGGTGCAGGAGATCTTCCGGGTGCTGCAGCGGCTGCGAGATGAACGTGGTGTGACGATCCTGCTGGTGGAACAGAATGCCAAGGCAGCCCTTAAGCTGGCTGATCGTGGCTATGTGTTGGAAACCGGCAAGATGATTCTGGAAGGTGCTGCAGACGAGCTGCTGGAAAACGCCGAGGTGAAACGGGCCTACCTGGGCAAAGACAAAAAAGAGATATGGGAGCGCTGATATGACCCGCGAAGAAGCTAAAAACAAGATCATCTTTGCCCTGGATGTGGATAACCTGAAGGATATTGATGGCTGGGCTGAAAAGTTGTCCAATAAGGTTGGGATGTTCAAGGTGGGCAAGGAGCTGTTTACCTCTGCCGGGCCTGCAGCGGTTGCTGCAGTGAAACAGCATGGCGGTGAGGTGTTCCTTGACCTGAAGTATCACGATATTCCCAATACGGTTGCTCAGGCTATGCTGGCAGCTGGTCGTTTGGGGGTGAAGCTAGCCAACCTGCATGCCCTTGGCGGGCCGGAGATGATGGAAAAGGCTAGTCAGGCAGTGCGCAAGGAGTTCAGTGACCGTGAGCGGCCCCGTTTATTGGCAGTAACCATTCTGACCTCTTCAACCCAGGAGACTTTGAAGGCTGTAGGGATTGAACATCCGGTTGAGGCGATGGTGGTGCGTCTGGCAAAACTGGCCAAGGATAGTGGTATGGACGGCGTGGTTGCTTCACCGCTGGAGATCCAGGCGATCCGTGCAGCCTGCGGGCCGGATTTTCTGATTGTAACTCCTGGTGTTCGGCCATCCTTTGCTTCGGTTGATGATCAGAAGCGGATCATGACCCCTGCTGAGGCGGTTCAGGCAGGTGCTGACTATCTGGTGATCGGCAGACCGATTGCCAAGGCGGCAGATCCGGTCAAGGCTACAGAGCTGATTGTTGATGAAATTGTGGCGGGTGTGCAATGAAAGAAGATATCCTGTATGGGATAAATCCGGTTAGAGAGGCCTTGCGGGGAAACCGCAAGGCTTTTGAGCTTTTTGTGCAGACCGGTGGCACGGACCAGCGGATTGCCAAACTGGCAACTCTGGCAGAAGAAAAAGGGATTGCGGTCCGTCGTCGTGAACGGGCAGATCTGGAGCGGTTGGCTGCTAATCCCCACCACCAGGGAGTGGTGCTGAAGGTTGCCCCATTTGTCTATGCAGAACTTGAAGACTTCCTGGCTAACCGTCAGGAATCAGAAGCTGGTCTGTTTCTGCTGGTACTTGACGGTATTCAGGACCCCCAGAACCTTGGTGCCTTGATCCGTTCTGCTGCCTGTGCAGGTGTGCAGGGGGTGATTATCCCCAAAGACCGGGCCTGTGGCATGACACCAGTGGTGGAAAAGGCCTCGGCAGGGGCAGTGGAGACCGTACCGATTATTCAGGTCACCAATCTGGTACAGACCCTTGAACGTCTGAAGCAGGCTGGCTGCTGGACCTTTGGTCTGGCTGGTGAGGCGAACAAGAATATCTATCAGGCTGATTATCGTGGTAATCTGGCACTGGTGGTTGGCAGTGAAGGAGAGGGGATCAGGCCGCTGGTGCGGAAACATTGCGACCTGTTACTTGCCATCCCGCATTACGGCGGCATTTCATCGCTGAATGCCTCGGTAGCAGGTGGAATTGTGTTGTTTGAGGCAGCTCGTCAAAGGTGTACACCATGAAACCACGGATCAAGACAGCAGGAAAGGGTGGATCAGCCCGCCAAAAACAGACTGAAAATCGTGAGCAGGAGACTTCATCCGGTTTACGTCGTGGTCTGGAAGTTGATCTGCTGATTGAACGGCTTGATGATGAGGGAATTGGTGTTGCCCATTCCCAGGGCAGGCAGATCCTGGTGGCTGGTGCTCTGCCGCAGGATCGTTGTCTGGCCAGGATCAGTCATATTGGTAAGACCGTTGTCTTTGCGGACCTGATCAAACTGATTGATCCATCTCCATTGCGGCTGCAGCGTTGTCCCTGTTCAGACGCAGCTCTTTGTCTGGGCTGCCCGTTGATTGCCATGCGTTACGGTGAGCAGTTGCGCTGGAAGCAGGATCTGGTACAAGCTGCGTTTAATCAATATCCGTCACTCAAACATCTTGTGGTACCCCGTCTACTGACTCCTGAACGTCGTCTGCAGTACCGCACCACCGCAAAACTGGCTGTGGCAGGTACCCATGCTGATCCGTATATCGGCATCTACCGTCGTGCCAGCCACGATGTGGTGGATCTTGAGGGTTGTCCACTGCACCATCCCATGATTAATACCGTGATCAAGGTGGTGCGGGAAGGGATCAGCAAGCTGAAGGTGCCGGTGTATCAGGATAAGAATAAAACCGGGATTTTACGGTATCTTGTGGTGCGGGTTTCAGAATCCAGTAACGAAGTAATGGTCACTTTTGTCGCAGCCAGGCGGGCCTTTAACGAGATCCATCACCTTGCTCGCTTTTTACAGGAAAAGGTACCGCAGGTGGCGGTTGTCTGTCAGAATGTCAACAGCAGTGAAGGCAATGTTATCTTTGGTGCCCATGATCACTTTCTGACCAAGCAGCAGACCATTCAAGAGCGGATAGGGCAGGTGGAACTGCTGGTCTCTCCCCGCTCGTTCCTGCAGGCCCAGAATGATGGTGCCCGGCTT
>JAJTBI010000018.1 GCA_021286935.1 Geobacteraceae bacterium | reverse complement strand
CCGTGAAGGTGGTCGTACCGTAGGCGCCGGCGTCGTCAGCGCAATTATCGAGTAAAGATTAAGCGAGGAAGCGATGCAGAGCCAGAAGATCAGAATTCGCCTCAAGGCATATGACCATAAGCTGCTGGATGTATCCGTCGGTGAGATTGTTGAGACGGCAAAGCGTACCGGTGCTCGCGTAGCAGGCCCAATTCCGCTGCCAACGGTTATAAATAAGTACTGCGTGCTGCGTGGACCACACGTTGATAAAAAGTCCCGTGACCAGTTTGAAATCAGAACCCACAAGCGTCTGATTGATATTCTTGACCCGACACAGCAGACCGTTGACGCGCTGATGAAATTGGACCTGTCCGCAGGCGTTGATGTTGAAATCAAGCTGTAGACATTATTGCCAGATAGGATGTCTGTTATGAATAAAGGGATTATTGGAAAAAAGCTGGGCATGACCCAGATCTTCCTGGAAGATGGTACCCGCGTTCCAGTAACGGTGGTACAAGCAGGCCCTTGTGTGGTACTGCAGAAGAAGACGGCAGAAGTTGATGGCTATTCAGCCGTACAGGTTGGGTTTGAGGCTGTTAATGCTGCCAAGGCAAATGCTGCTGATCGTGGGCATTGCGTTAAGGCAGGCAAAGGTGTGTTTAGGCACCTGCGTGAATTAAAGCTTGAACAAGAGGGCGAACTGAACATTGGTGATGAGCTTACTGTTCAACAGTTTGTACCTGGCGACCTGATTGACGTTACCGGTACCAGCATTGGTAAGGGATTCCAGGGTGTTATTAAGCGGCATAACTTTAAGGGTGGACGTGCCTCCCACGGTTCACGCTTCCACCGTGCACCAGGTTCCATCGGTTGTTCGGCAACTCCATCGCGGGTTTTTAAGAATAAGAAAATGCCGGGTCAGATGGGGAACGAGCGTGTTACCGTTCAGCGTCTTCAAGTGGTTCGTGTAGACGCAGATCAGAATCTTATCCTGATTAAAGGTGCGATTCCCGGTTCCAAGAATAATGTCGTTGTCATTAAAGACAGCGTCAAAGCCACCAAGTAATCAGACGGAGTAGTTACGTATGCCAACAATAGCTCTGTATAATATGAACCGTGAAAAAGTCGGTGAAGTTGCCCTTGATGAGCAGATCTTTGCCGCTGAAGTTAAAGAGCCGTTAATTCATCAGGCCCTTAAGGTGCAGCTTGCTAATCGTCGTGCAGGCACGGTTAAAACAAAGACCCGTGCTGAAGTTTCTGGCGGCGGCAAGAAGCCATTCAAGCAGAAGGGTACAGGTAATGCACGTCAAGGTTGTTCGCGTGCACCTCAGTATCCTGGCGGTGGAACTGTTTTTGGTCCTCAGCCAAAGACCTACAATCTGGCTATTAATAAGAAGGCTCGTAAAGCTGCACTGCGTTCATTGCTTTCCATGCAGCTTAAGAGTGAGAAAATTACTGTTCTTGATCAAATTGAATTTGCCAAGATATCCACTAAGGACTTTGCAGGTTTTATGAAAAAATTTGATCTTGAGCGTTCTTTGATCATCACCGAGGAACCTTCGACAAATCTTACTTTGTCGTCGCGTAATGTTCCCTATGTTAAGTTGCTCAAGGCTGACGGTTTGAATGTGTATGATGTTCTTAAGTATAAAAACATCGTAATGACCGAAGGCGCTGTGCGACTCGTGGAAGGAGCGCTGCAGTAATGAACATTTACTCAATCATTAAAAAGCCCCACGTCACTGAGAAGACTTCTCTTGGTACAGAGGCTGCTAACACCATTACTTTGGTGGTTGACCGGGATTCAAACAAGATTGAAATTAAAAAAGCTGTTGAGTCGCTCTTCAAGGTCAATGTTACTTCGGTACGTACCGTGAATGTGGCTGGCAAGGTAAAACGCTTCGGTCGTAACTACGGCAAGCGTCAAAACTGGAAAAAGGCCTATATCACGCTGAAGGAAGGCCAGACCGTCGACTTCTTCGAAGTGTAACGGACTAATCATTACTGAATCGGGGTTCAGGTATGGCAATAAAGAGCTACAAGCCCACATCTGCTGGGCGCAGACATCAAACCTGTTCGACGTTTGAGGAGATTACCTCCACAACGCCGGAGAAGTCCCTGCTGGTCAAGATTAAAAAGACTGGTGGTCGTAACCACTTTGGCCGAGTAACTGCACGCCATCAAGGCGGTGGTCACAAGCAGAAGTATCGTATGATTGATTTTCGTCGTGACAAGCGTGGCATTCCCGCTAAAGTTGCTACGATTGAATATGATCCAAACCGTAGTGCACGGATTGCCCTTCTTCACTATACTGATGGTGAGAAACGCTACATCCTTGCTCCGGTTGATCTGAAGGTTGGCGATACTGTTTTGAGTGGTCCAGAAGCTGATATCAAGCCGGGTAATTCACTGCCTTTACGCTCGATACCATTGGGTACTATTATTCACAATATTGAACTGAAGATCGGAAAAGGTGCACAACTTGCCCGCAGTGCCGGTACATTTGCGCAACTGATGTCAAAAGAGGGCAAGTACTCGCAGGTTAAGTTGCCTTCTGGTGAAGTTCGCCTCGTTCTTCAGGACTGCTATGCGACTATCGGTCAGGTTGGTAACATTGACCATGAGAACGTATGCCTTGGTAAAGCTGGTCGTTCACGCTGGTTGGGTAAGCGTCCAAAGGTTCGTGGTGTTGCTATGAACCCGGTTGATCACCCACATGGTGGTGGTGAGGGTAGAACCTCTGGCGGCCGTCACCCGGTAACTCCATGGGGTATTCCGACCAAGGGTTATAAGACTCGTACGAATAAGACGTCTGACCGCTTTATCGTTAAAAAACGCACCAAATAATCGAATGAGAGGCTAGCTCTATATGGCACGCTCGATAAAAAAAGGCCCTTTTGTTGATGGGCATCTGATGAAGAAAGTTGAGACCGAAGGTCCTAACTCCAAAAAAATCATCAAGACCTGGTCCCGCCGTTCAACGATTACTCCAGAATTTATCGGAGTATCTCTGGCGGTACATAACGGCAAAAAGTTTATTCCGGTTTTTGTTACCGAGAACATGGTAGGCCATAAATTGGGAGAATTTTCACCAACCCGGACCTTCCATGGCCATGCTGCCGATAAAAAGAGCAAGGTCAAGAAGTAATAAAGGAGCGATTTGAATGGAATCCAGTGCCAAATTAACATTAGCACGCCTGTCTCCGCGTAAGACGCGGACTGTCGCCGATCTGGTTCGGGGCAAGGGTATCCAGCAAGCACTGAACACCCTGACTTTCTTGCCGAATCCGTCTGCACAGATTCTTCTCAAACTTCTGAAGTCGGCTGTAGCAAACGCTGAGCAGAAGGGTGTGAATGATATAGACAAGCTGTTTGTTAAAACGATTTTTGTAGATGGCGGTGCCGTACTTAAGCGTTTTGTTCCACGCGCAATGGGCCGTGCCAGTAAGATCCGCAAGCCGACAAGCCACATTACCGTGGTATTGTCTGACACGAAAACAAGATAGGCCGGAGGTGCAGTCTTGGGACAGAAAGTAAATCCGATAGGTTTCAGACTTGGCGTCATCAAGACCTGGGACTCGAAGTGGTACGCTGAGGCTGATTTTGCCAAGAACCTCCACGAGGACCTGAAGATTCGCCAGTTTTTGAAGAAGCGTCTGTATAGTGCTGGTATCTCAAAGATTGAGATTGAGCGAGCTGCAAACAAGACCAAGATTAATATTCATGCAGCCCGTCCAGGTTTGATCATTGGCAAGAAGGGCGCAGAAGTAGAGCTGCTTAAGAAAGATCTGGCTGCTATCACCTCAAAGGAAGTGTTTATTAACATCAATGAGGTCCGCAAGCCTGAGCTTGATGCTCAACTGGTAGCTGAAAACGTAGCACTACAACTTGAACGTCGGATAGCATTCCGTCGTGCAATGAAGAAGAGTGTAACCTCTTCACTCAAGTTTGGTGCCAAAGGTATTCGGATCACCTGTTCAGGTCGTCTGGGTGGTGCTGAAATGTCACGTACCGAATGGTATCGTGAAGGCAGGGTTCCACTGCATACCCTGCGTGCAGATATCGATTATGGGTTTGCCGAGGCCAAGACCACCTATGGTATCATTGGGGTAAAGGTCCTGATCTTCAAAGGTGAAGTCCTGCCAGGACAATAAGTTTCAGGAGCAAGTCACATGTTAATGCCGAAAAGGGTTAAGCATAGGAAGCAGATGAAAGGGCGGATGACAGGCGCAGCCTGCCGCCGGATTGAGATCTCATACGGTGAGTTTGCTCTTCAAGCCACTGAATGTGGTTGGGTTGATTCACGTCAAATTGAAGCTGCACGTATTGCCATGACCCGTTATATTAAGCGGGGCGGTAAAATCTGGATCCGTATGTTTCCTGACAAGCCGCTGACAGCAAAGCCTGCTGAAACCCGGATGGGTAAAGGAAAAGGTTCTCCTGATTCATGGGTATGTGTGGTAAAGCCAGGCATGGTTCTGTATGAGATGGAAGGAGTTACTGAAGAAATCGCACGCGAGGCCTTCAGACTGGCAGCTCATAAACTGCCTGTATCCACCAAGTTCATTACCAGAGGTACCCAAAATGAAGGCTAATGATATACGTAAAATGGCTGAGGCTGAATTGAAGCAGAAACGGGACGAATTGACCCAGGAGCTCTTCAACCTTAAGTTTCAACTGAACACAGGGCGCCTTGAGAATACCGGAAAGCTTGGCGCGATCCGTAAAGATATTGCACGGATTAATACCATCCTTACAGAAAGCAGGGGTTAGGACTGTCATGGGTGAGCTTGGACACAGACGTACTCAGACCGGCGTCGTAGTCAGTGACAAAATGGAAAAAACAGTTGTTGTACGAGTCGACCGCCTTGTAAAGCACCCGCTCTATAATAAGTATATCAAGCGGAGTGTAAAGTATAAGGTCCACGACGAGAAGAACAGCTGCAAGGCAGGGGATAAGGTGCAGATTGTTGAGTGCCGTCCATTAAGCAAAGACAAGCGCTGGGCCCTGCGCCAGATTCTTGAGAGCGCTGCGTAGCAGCCCCCCAGAGAGGATACGAGCATGATTCAGATGCAGACTATACTTGACGTAGCCGATAACTCTGGTGCAAAGAAGCTCTTTTGCATCAAGGTTCTTGGCGGGTCTAAGCGTAAATATGCAGGAGTTGGTGACATTGTCGTCTGCTCAGTGCGTGAAGCGCTACCGAATTCCAAGGTAAAAAAAGGTGATGTGGTCAAAGCGGTTATTGTACGCACCGCCAAAGAACTTGGCCGCCCAGATGGTTCTTATATCCGCTTTGACAATAACTCAGGTGTTGTCATTAACAATGCAAAGGAGCCGGTGGGTACCCGTATCTTCGGACCTGTTGCTCGGGAACTGCGGGCTAAAAAGTTTATGAAGATCATCTCCCTTGCACCGGAAGTACTTTAACGCAAAATTGGAGAAACACTGATGCAAACGAAAAAATATCACGTAGCTAAAGGTGATACGGTGATGGTCATTGCCGGTAAAGAAAAAGCAAAGACCGGTAAGGTACTGCAGGTACTTCCTAAAAAGGACGCCGTTATTGTTGAAGGCCTTAATATGGTAAAGCGTCACGTACGTGCCCGTGGTAATGAGCCTGGCGGCATTACTGAGAAAGAAGCTGCACTGCACGTGTCCAATGTACAGCTCTACTGTACCAAGTGCGTAAAACCTGTTCGCACCAAGATCAAGGTGCTTGAAAACGGTGATAAACAGCGCACCTGTGTCAAGTGCGACAGCTCTCTGGAGAATTAATCGGGAGGAATCCAGGCCATGGCCAGATTGAAAGACGTATATCAGAACGAAGTTGTGCAAAAGCTGCGCACCGAGTTCAACTATAAAAATATCATGGAAGTACCCAGAATTGAGAAGGTTGTGATCAATATGGGTCTTGGTGAAGCGATCCAGAATGTTAAAATTCTTGATTCCGCTGCATCTGAGTTGGGTAAAATTACAGGTCAGAAAGCAGTTATCACTAAAGCCAAAAAGTCTATCGCCAGCTTCAAGCTTCGTGAGGGGATGCCAATTGGCTGTATGGTGACTCTGCGTCGTGATCGTATGTATGAATTTCTTGATCGCCTGATGAATGTTGCTTTGGCTCGTGTACGTGACTTCAAAGGCGTTTCAGGCAAGGCTTTTGATGGTCAGGGTAATTATACGCTTGGAATTAAAGAGCAGCTGATTTTCCCTGAAATCAATTATGATGAAATCGATAAAATCAAGGGGTTGAACGTTACTATTGTGACTTCAGCTAAAAATGATGAAGAAGGCAAGGCCCTGCTTAAGCATATGGGCATGCCGTTCAGGAACTAGTGGGAGGATTCCGTGGCAAAAGTCTCGATGATCAACAAGTCGCAGCGCACGCCTAAGTTCAAGGTTCGTCAGCATAACCGCTGCCCGGTCTGCGGACGTCCCAAGGCCTATTATCGCAAGTTTCAGATGTGTCGTATCTGCCTGCGTAAATATGCTTCCGCCGGACAGATTCCCGGCGTTATCAAGTCCAGCTGGTAATGCTGCATAACCTCAGAGGAGTGCGTTTCGATGTCAATGACTGATCCTATCGCCGATATGCTGACCAGAATTCGTAATGCGAATATGGTTAAGCTTCAAAAGGTCGATATCCCTTCTTCAAATGTCAAGGTGAATATCGCCCAGGTGTTGAAGCAAGAAGGGTACATCAAAAATTATAAGGTTATCGCTGATAATCGTCAGGGAGTCCTGCGGGTCTATCTGAAGTTCATCGACGAAAAAGATCCAGTGATCAATGAGATTACACGGATTAGTAAGCCTGGTAGCCGGACATATGTTGACTCAGAGTCAATACCTACCGTAAAGAATGGTCTGGGCATTGCGATCTTGTCAACCTCAAAGGGCATTATGACAGATGTTTCAGCCCGTCAGGCCGGTATCGGTGGCGAACTGCTCTGTACCGTTTGGTAAGTAGTTAGTCCCAGTTCTAAAGGAGTCACACAATGTCACGAATCGGGAAATTGCCGATTGAAGTTCCTAAAGGGGTCACAGTGACCTTTGCTGATTCAGTCCTGACCATAAAAGGTCCAAAGGGTGAATTGTGCCGTACGATCATGCCAGACGTCTCCGTTGCAGTTGAAGACGGTAAAATCTGTGTTACTCGTCCTGATGATGCAATTAAGTCTCGCTCAGCTCATGGACTTACCAGAACCTTGGTCAATAACATGGTTGTTGGTGTAACCACTGGTTATCAGACCGATCTTGAGATCAATGGCGTGGGATATCGTGCGGAAGTTAAAGGTTCTGAGCTGGTTTTGAGTCTTGGTTACTCCCATCCGGTTGTTTTCCCACTTCCTACAGGTATCACGGTAGAAGTCGATAAAATGACAAAGCTTGCTGTAAAAGGAATTGATAAGGAACTGGTTGGTCAAACTGCTGCCAAAATTCGTTCCTTCCGTGGTCCTGAGCCTTATAAAGGCAAGGGTATCAAATATGCCACTGAGACCATTCTTCGTAAAGCTGGTAAGACTGGTAAAAAATAGGAACCTGTAACAGGGTAAGGAGCAGATCTGTGGGAAAGACATCACAAAAAACCATCACGCGCCTCAAACGCCAGGTCAGAGTTCGTAAAAAAGTCACTGGAACTGCTGAGCGACCACGCTTGAATGTTTTTAGAAGCGCAAATCATATTTATGCCCAACTGATAGATGATGTTCAGGGAGTGACCCTGGCAGCCGCATCAACCTGTACTGAAGGTGTTGCTCAGTCTGGTGTTCATACAGGAAATAAATCTTCAGCAGCAGCTGTTGGTGCTGCAATCGCAAAGGTCGCCTTGCAAAAAGATATTCGTACTGTCGTCTTTGACCGTAACGGATTTCTTTATCATGGCCGTATACAGGCTCTTGCAGATGCGGCTCGGGAAGCCGGTCTTGAATTCTAAGTTTTCACTCTCCCAGGGAGGTTTGTAGTGAGCAGGATTAACGCAAACGATTTAAACCTGACAGACAGGGTTGTACATATCAGCCGTGTCGCTAAGGTAGTAAAGGGTGGTCGCCGCTTTAGTTTCTCCGCACTTGTTGTTGTTGGTGATGCCAGTGGTCATGTTGGTTATGGACTTGGCAAAGCGAACGAAGTGCCTGAAGCGATCCGTAAAGGTGTAGAGCAGGCTAAAAAGAACCTGATCAAAGTTCCGGTTAATCAAAATCAGTCCATTCCCTATGAAATCATTGGGCGGTTTGGTGCCGGTCGGATTCTGATGAAGCCAGCTTCGCCAGGTACAGGTGTTATTGCAGGTGGGGCTTCACGTGCAATTTTTGAAGCTGCCGGTATTAGCAATATTCTTTCAAAGTGCCTCGGGTCAAATAACCCACACAATGTCGTTAAAGCTGCTTTTGAAGGTCTGCGTCTGCTTAAGACCCCTGAAGAGCTTATTGCACGTCGCGGTCTGGCTGAATAAGCAGACGTAAGACTCCCTGACGAAGGAATTGATACCATGAGTAACATGCTGGAAATAACCTTGGTTAAAAGTACTATTGGTGCTACGGAAAAACAGTGTGCAGTTGTGCGTGGCCTTGGACTGCGTCGTCTGCATCAGACGGTTTCCTTGCAAGATACTCCTGAAACACGCGGGATGATCAACAAGATAAACCATATGTTGAAGGTTAAGTAAAGGATGGAGACCTCCATGGAACTGAACAGCCTACGACCCGCACTGGGGTCTACTAAAAATAGAAAACGTATTGGACGTGGTATTGGTTCTGGCCACGGTAAGACTGCAACTAAAGGTCACAAAGGTCAGAAGGCCCGTTCCGGTGGTAGTATTAAGCCGGGTTTTGAAGGTGGGCAAATGCCGCTTCAACGCCGTTTGCCTAAGCGTGGGTTTAGGCCGCTTGATCGTAACGAGTATGTTCTAATCAATCTGCAGCAACTGGATGTATTTGAAGCCGGTAGCTGTGTTGATCGTGAGGCTATGAATGCAAAAGGCCTGCTGAAAAAATCAGACCTTCCAGTTAAAGTTCTTGCTAATGGTGATATTACTAAGGCCTTAACTGTAAAGGCGGATAAATTCAGTAAGTCGGCAATTGAAAAAATCCAGGCGGTTGGTGGCAAAATAGAGGATACCAGCGCGTGCTAGAGGCTTTTCAGAACATCTTCCGTATTCCTGAATTAAAGAAGCGGGTTTTGTTCACACTGGGTATGTTGGCAGTCTATCGAGTAGGATGTCATATTCCGACTCCTGGTATAGATTCTGTAGCGCTGTCACATTTTTTTAAACAGGCTCAAGGGACTCTCCTGGGCCTGTTTGATATGTTTTCCGGCGGTGCGCTTGAGCGGATGTCAGTGTTTGCTTTAGGTATCATGCCGTACATTTCTTCTTCCATTATTTTTCAGCTTTTAACGGTAGTTGTTCCAGCCATTGAAAAGTTGTCTAAAGAAGGAGAGGCCGGACGGAAAAAAATTACCCAGTACACCCGTTATGGTACCGTGTTACTTAGTATTGTGCAGGGATCTGGTATAGCAATCGGTCTTGAAAGTATGCGAGGACCAGCAGGTGAGTTGGTTGTACCAACTCCTGGTTGGTCATTTCGTTTGTTAACAATCATTACTCTTACTGCCGGTACTGCTTTTATTATGTGGCTTGGCGAGCAAATGACCGAACGTGGTATTGGTAACGGAATTTCATTAATTATTTTTGCTGGCATTGTTGTCCGTATACCCTCTGCTATTGCTAATACAGGTAAACTGATTAACAGCGGTAACCTTTCTTTGTTCTCTCTTATTTTTGTCTTGGCTTTAATGGCGGCAGTTATAGCAGCTATTGTCTTTGTCGAGCGTGGTCAACGACGGCTGCCTATTCACTACGCCAAGAGGGTTACTGGTCTGAAGACATTTAGTCCTCAAACCTCTCATTTGCCCTTAAAAGTAAATATGGCTGGGGTTATACCTCCGATATTTGCATCATCAATTATAATGTTTCCTGCAACGGTTGCTAATTTTATCAACATACCTGCAGTTCAGCAGTTTGCAAAGATGCTGACTCCAGGCAATTGGTTGTATAATGTATTTTATGTTGCGTTTATTGTTTTCTTTTGCTATTTCTATACGGCTGTCACATTTAATCCGGCTGATGTTGCAGAAAACATTAAAAAACACGGTGGATACATTCCAGGTATTCGTCCAGGAAAAGAAACATCCGAGTATATGGATAGCATACTTACTAGGCTGACCTTTGCTGGTGCTATCTATATTTCATTGGTTTGTGTTCTTCCTTCCGTGCTGGTTAGTGGATTTAAGCTTAATTTGCCATTTTATTTTGGCGGGACCTCGCTTTTGATTGCTGTAGGCGTAGGTATGGATACGGTGGCTCAGATTGAGTCACATCTTATAACCCGTAATTATGAAGGCTTTCTGAAGGGTGTCAGGATAAGGGGCCGGAGATAATATGAATTTGATACTGTTTGGTCCTCCGGGGGCTGGTAAGGGGACTCAGGCGCAGTTTTTGGTTGAAACATATAGGATTCCTCAGGTGTCCACAGGTGACATGTTGCGGGCAGCAGTAAAAGCTGGTACTCCGCTTGGTTTGAAAGCTCAGGAAATTATGACCCAGGGTGGTCTTGTTTCTGATGATATTGTGCTCGGTATTGTTGCTGAGAGGCTTGCTCAAGATGATTGCCGTTCAGGTTTTATTCTTGATGGCTTTCCTCGTACGATACCTCAGGCTGATGCCTTAGATGCTATTTTAAAGCAGGCAGGTCGTTCAATAGATCATGTCGTGTCCCTTGAGGTTGACAATGATGAGATTGTGAAGCGTCTTTCTGGGCGTCGTTCTTGTCCTTCGTGTGGTAAGGGATATCACGTTGCTTTTGATGCGCCTTTGCAAGCGGATGTGTGTGATGTGTGTGGCTCGGGCTTGGTGCAGCGAGCAGACGATCAAGAAGCTACGGTTCGTAATAGGTTGCTGGTGTATGAACAGCAGACCGCTCCGCTCAAGGACTACTACAAGTCTAAGAATGTTTTGTGTTCAATACTCGGTATGGGTGCGATAGCAGAAATTCAGCAGCGGATTATAAGTGCTTTGGTGAATTAATAATGATCGTCCTGAAGTCTCTGCGTGAGATTGAGCGGATGCGTGTGCCTTGTCAGATTGTTGCAGAAGTTCTTGCTCTTTTGAAGGAAAAAACAGTGCCAGGCGTTTCGACGCTTGAATTGGAAGATATAGCGCTTAAGGAAACCAAGAAACGTAAGGCTGTACCAGCCTTTAAAGGGTATGCTGGATTTCCTTTTGCTCTTTGTTGTTCTCCCAATGACCGAGTGATTCATGGTATGCCAAATTCAACACCTCTCGAAGAAGGTGACATACTTAGTATTGATTTTGGTGTGCTCTATGATGAATTTTACGGTGACGCGGCTGTTACCATTCCTGTAGCCTCTATTGGTGCTGAAGCAACTCGTCTTCTTCGGGTTACGGAAGAGTCGCTTTATAAGGGAATAGAACAGGCCGTTTCTGGGGGTCGTTTGTTTGATATTTCTTCAGCTGTTCAGACTCATGTTGAGAACGCTGGTTATTCTGTTGTACGTGATTTTGTTGGACATGGTATTGGTAAAAGATTGCACGAAGAACCACAAGTTCCAAACTATGGCTTGGCTGGAAGAGGTGTACAGCTTAAGACAGGTATGGTGTTGGCAATTGAACCAATGGTAAATAAAGGTGATTTTGCAGTAAAGGTTCTGGGTGACGGCTGGACTACAGTGACCGCTGATGGTAGTCTTTCGGCCCATTTTGAGCATACTGTAGCAATAACGGCTAAAGGTCCTGATATTCTTACGCGTCTTTAAGGAGCGTAGG
The DNA here is from genome assembly GCA_021286935.1 of Geobacteraceae bacterium. Lineage (GTDB taxonomy): Bacteria > Desulfobacterota > Desulfuromonadia > Geobacterales > Pseudopelobacteraceae > Trichlorobacter. Next base: position 31,950 of record JAJTBI010000018.1, on the reverse strand, counting down.
CAGAAAGGTGAACAGAAATGAAAGTTCGGGCATCTGTCAAAAAGATCTGCGATAAGTGCAAGATCATTAAGCGCAAAGGTGTAGTGCGCGTTATTTGTGACACACCTAAGCATTCTCAACGTCAAGGGTAACAACCAAGGAGGACGAGCAGTGGCACGTATTGCGGGTATTGACCTACCAAAAAACAAGCGGATAGAGATCGCCTTGACCTATATTTATGGCATCGGGCGCACAACCGCCAAGAATATTCTTGCTGCTACTAGTATAGACGGTAGTACTAGGACAGATAAACTCACTGAGGCTGAGATTGGAAAGCTGCGTGAGGAGATTGATAAGAATGTTAAGGTTGAAGGTGACCTTCGTCGTGAAGTGTCTATGAATATCAAGCGCCTGATGGACCTCGGTTGTTATCGTGGTTTGCGTCATCGTAAAGGCTTGCCTTGTCGTGGACAACGTACGAAGACCAATGCACGTACACGTAAAGGTCCTGCTCGTACGGTAGCTGGCAAGAAAAAGTAATTTAACCACAGAATACGTCTGGAGGTAGTATGGCCGCCCCAAAAAAGGTCGTCAGAAAAAAGAAAGAAAAAAAGAATATTACCAATGGCGTTGCTCATATACAGGCAACGTTTAACAATACCATTATTACCATCACTGATCCGGTGGGTAATGTTGTTGCTTGGTCTACTGCAGGTGCAAAGGGCTTTAAGGGCTCACGTAAAAGCACTCCCTTCGCTGCACAAGTTGCTGCTGAAGATTGTGCACGTAAAGCCCAAGAACATGGTCTGCGGAATATAGAAGTATATGTTAAAGGACCTGGCTCCGGTCGTGAGTCTGCTCTTCGTGCGTTGCAGGCAACCGGTCTGAATGTTAGCTTCATTCGAGACGTAACGCCTATTCCGCACAATGGTTGCCGCCCACCTAAACGTAGAAGAGTATAATACTAACCGTTATTAAATAAGTACCTGATACAGTAAGAGGAGGTTGTCTTGGCTAGATATATCGGACCATCCTGCCGTTTGTGCAGACGAGAAAATATGGAGCTGTTCCTGAAAGGGGACCGTTGCTATACAGATAAATGTGCCCTTAAGCGTCGTAATTATCCACCGGGCCAACACGGTCAAGGACGTTCTAAAACCTCTGATTACGGTGTGCAGTTGCGTGAAAAACAGAAAGTTAAGCGTTTATACGGTCTGCTTGAAAAGCAATTCCGTAGTTACTTTGACCGCGCTGATCGTATGAAGGGGGTTACAGGTGAAAACCTGCTTACCCTTCTGGAACGTCGTCTTGACAATGTCGTCTATCGTTTGGGGTTTGCTTCTTCACGTTCAGAAGCTCGTCAATTGGTTCGTCATGGTCATTTCGTTCTGAATGGGCGTAAAGCGACTATTCCGTCAATGCAGGTTAAAACCGGTGACCAGATTGAGCTGCGTGAGAAAAGTCGTGCAGTTGTTTCAATCAATGAAGCGCTGGATGCTGTTGTGCGTCGTGGTATTCCTCAATGGCTAGAGCTTGAGCGTGATGCTTTTAAGGGCGCAGTGAAGATGATACCAGTTCGTGAAGATATCGTCACTCCGATCCAGGAACAGCTGATTGTTGAACTTTACTCCAAATAGTATTTGTTCAGTATTGGTTTGCGCAGTCGTCTATCGTTTACCCCTTGAGGGGAGGAATTGAATGTATAAAAACTGGCGTGATCTGATAAAGCCGAAACAGCTTCAGATTGAGAAAGAAACACTTACAGCAATGTATGGAAAGTTTGTGGCGGAACCGTTTGAGCGTGGTTTTGGTACGACGCTTGGCAATTCTCTTCGCCGTGTTCTGCTTTCTTCTTTGCAGGGTGCTGCTATTACGTCTGTACGTATTAAGGGAGTACAACACGAGTTTTCATCTATTCCGGGTGTTACGGAAGACGTAACAGATATTATATTAAACCTTAAAAGTGTTCGACTCCGTTTTCACGGGACAGATCAGGCTACCATCCGTGTTATTCATAAAGGTGACGGCATCATAAAAGCCGCTGATATTATGGTCCCGCATAATGTCGAGATCATGAACCCTGAGATGCATATTGCCACGTGCGGTAAAGATGCTGTCTTGGAGATGGAGATGACGGTAAAAATAGGCAAGGGTTATGTTTCCGCCGACCGAAACCGTGATGAAAAGGCACCTGTAGGTACAATACCCATAGATGCTATTTTCTCTCCCATTATCAAGGTTAACTTTGTTGTTTCAAATGCTCGTGTAGGTCAGATGACTGACTATGACAAACTTACTCTGGAAGTATGGACTGATGGCAGTGTAAAACCAGATGATGCCATCGCCTATGCCGCTAAGATTGTAAAAGAACAGATGTCAATTTTTATTAACTTCGATGAGGAGTCTGAGCCGCTTTATCAGGATGAAGCTGCAGAAGATGATTCAAAGATAAATGAAAATCTGTATCGCACTGTTGAAGAGCTTGAGCTTTCGGTCCGCTCAGCAAATTGTCTTAAAAACGCCGGTATCAAACTGATCGGTGAGCTTGTGTCAAAGTCTGAAGCAGAAATGCTCAAAACTCAGAATTTTGGCCGTAAGTCACTCAATGAGATCAAAGATATTTTGAATGAAATGGGCCTGACCTTTGGTATGAAGCTGGACTCTTTTCCAGATCCTGAAGTGATTAAGCGCCTGCGTGGTGAGCAGAAGGATGAAGAATAGCACCTTAGCAAAGGTGTGGATACTTATTGTAGAACAGTAGAAAGGAAGAACCAATGCGTCACAATAAATCAGGCAGAAGACTTGGCCGTACCACCAGTCACCGTATTGCCATGTTCAGAAATATGGTAACTTCACTCCTTAATCATGAGCGTATTGTCACTACTGATGCCAAGGCCAAAGAGATTCGTTCAGTAGCCGAGAAGATGATTACTCTTGGCAAACGAGGTGATCTGCATGCACAACGTCAGGCAGCTGCCTATATTCGTGAAAAGTCGGTTGTAACCAAGTTGTTCAGTACCATTGCCCCCCGGTACAAGGAACGTTCTGGTGGTTACACCCGTATTATCAAGCTTGGACAACGTTTAGGCGATGCGGCATCTCTTTCAGTAATCGAACTTGTTGAAGAAGCAACGGCTCAATAAGCTTAATATTACCTGCTTAAGCAACAAGAAAAGCGGTCCATACGGGTCGCTTTTCTTGTTTTAAATCTGATTTACGTTATTAAGTCCACGACTAGCCCCTTTATGCCAATTACTGAGGCAGTGATAGCCATTCTGTCCTTCTGCTCCTTTACAACAAGCTCGTATAGCTTGTCAGCTTCCTTGTCAATTACAGTAATAATTTCATAATACCTTGGATTCATCGGTGTTCCGCCAACCTTTTCGAGTCGGTACGCTTCGCTTGAAACCTGCTTTGCGAGCTTGCTTAGCAGCTCTCTGAATTTTTTGAAGTTTTGGATTGTGGGTTCTTGTTCCAGTGTTTTGCCTGCTGCCTCAAGTGAAGTTCTTAACTCTGTTATATCTTGATTGTAATGATCAATTTCTTGTCGTTTTGTCTGCAATTCTGTGGAGAAAAGCGAAAAGAGACCAGCTCCATCTTTTTTTGAAGGAGTTGTCTGGCTGCTTTTGCGCAAGTCCCGTACTCCATTCTTGTCAGTAATTTTCATATGGTCTCCGTAGAACGCTATGCTAAAGAATATAGATAAGTATAGCAGTGTGAATACGGTTTTCAAGCCGGATTCAGTGTGATACTCTTTTTAACTTAAACTGCTGGTTGTTGCTGTGAAGGAGGTGCATCAAGGTGCTGTCAGTCGAAGAGCGTAAAAAGCGGATCAGGGAAGCGCTTGTTATTGTCTTGTCAGTACTGTTGATTGTGCTCTTGACCGGCATTGAAATTCGCTTAACTCAAATTAGCTCCAAAGCGCCTTTATCAAGTAACGTTGTAATTTTTGGCATGATTAATGTCATAGTACTTCTCGTTGTTCTGCTTGTTTACCTCATAAGCCGGAATATTGTAAAACTTTTAGTTGAAAGCCGTTCAAATGTTCTGGCGACTCGCCTTAGAACCAAGTTGGTCATTTCGTTTGTTGGCCTTTCGCTTGTTCCCACCATGCTGCTCTTCTTTGCATCAGCGAGTTTTATCAGTAATAGCGTTCAAAACTGGTTTAACGTACAGGTTGAAACATCGCTAAGTGAATCTCTTGAGGTCGCTCAAACGTACTATAAAACTTCAGCCAGTAATGCCCTCTTTTACGCACACAGACTCAGCGCAACCATTAAACGTGACCGTTTGCTGAACGAAGATAGTCTTCCGCGCATGAAGATGCTTGTTCGTGAGAAGCAGAAAGAATACAACCTTGGTATCGTAGAGGTGTTCTCATCGCAGCGGGAGGAGTTAATTCGCGCCTCAAACCCTGAAGTGCCGCTTGGTGATCTCACCAGCCCTAATTCAGAGGATATCAATCAGGCACTGGCAGGGCGTGAGCTGACTAAAGTGAACTCAGTCGGCAAGGCTGACCTCATTCGCGGTATTGTGCCGATATACTCTACCTATAACGACCGGGATGTGGTTGGTGTTGTTGTTGTTAATTACTATGTACCCCATTCGTTGGTTAGTAAGATGCGCGAAATATCTGACTCCTATCAAGAGTTCAGGCGCTTGAAAATTCTTAAAAGTCCCATCACCACTGGATACCTGCTGGTTCTCTTTCTAATCGCCTCCGTAATTGTGTTTCTTTCATTCTGGATCGGTATTTACCTGGCCAACAGTATGACCAAGCCAATTCAGGCGCTGGTTGATGGCACGCGTGCTGTTGCAGACGGTGACCTGGATGTGGTTATTGATGCGGAGGGCCCAGATGAAATTGGTATGTTGGTAGGTGCTTTTAATACAATGATCCAAGATCTGAGGACGCAGCGCCAGATTTTAAGTTCAACCAATGATGAGTTGACACGTATTAACCTGGAGATTGAGTCTCGCCGCAGATACATGGAGATAGTTCTGAGGAATGTGGCTGCAGGAGTAATCTCGGTTGATCGTGACGGACTTATAACCACCATCAATACCTCTGCTGAACGACTTCTGCATATCAATACCTTACATGTTTTAGGCCGTAATTTCCGTGAGGTGATGCGAGAGGCACATTTGGAGATTGTGCGTGATGCTCTACGTGATATGGCGCTGACCCGTCATGACACTATCAGTCGGCAAATCGCTTTGGAAATGCGTGGCGAACGCCATGTATTACAGATGAACCTGAGTATGTTACGCGATGAACATGGCGAATTTCTTGGGTCGGTACTGGTTCTGGATGATTTGACACAGATGGTCAAAGGGCAGAGGATGGCGGCTTGGCGAGAGGTTGCACGTAGAATTGCCCATGAAATAAAAAATCCTCTCACACCCATTCAGTTGTCTGCTCAGCGCTTGAGAAAGCGCTATCTTACCCGTTTTTCAAATGATGAGGACGGCAAAGTTTTTGATGAGTGTACTTCAATGATTAGTAAAGCGGTTGATGAGTTGAAGGTTCTGGTTAATGAATTTTCAAACTTTGCACGTATGCCGGCAGTTCAACCTTCTGATAATGATTTGAATGAACTGGTGCGTGAAACCCTGACACTCTACGAACAGGCTCACCGTGAGATTCAGTATCAGTTTTTGCCTGATCAAAAGCTTCCCACAGTGAAGATTGACCGTGATCAGATCAAGCGGGTCTTGATCAATCTTCTTGAGAATGCGGTTGCTGCAATGGATAACAAGGGGGTAGTCGTTATTACCACCACCTATGATGCAGAACTTAAAATGGTTTCATGCAGTGTCTCGGATAACGGCCCAGGTATTTCTGCAGAGGTTAAATCACGGTTATTTGAACCATATTTTTCCACTAAAAAGGGTGGTACCGGATTAGGGCTTGCTATTGTTACCAGTATCGTCTCTGATCATAACGGCTTTGTTCGGGTCCGCGATAATCTTCCGAATGGTGCCTGTTTTGTTATTGAACTACCGGTCGCTTAGGCCACGATGAGGGGAGATGTATGTCAAAACTGATCCTGGTTGTTGATGATGAGGAAAGCATCAGGTTTTCACTTTGCGGAATACTTGAAGATGAGGGGTATCAGGTACTGCATGCTGAAAATGGTGCTGATGCACTGGATCTGATACGCGAGGAAGTGCCTGATCTGGTTCTTCTGGATATCTGGATGCCGGGTATGGACGGTATTCAAACCCTTGATCGGATTAGAAATCTTTTCCCTGACCTGACCGTGGTCATGATGTCCGGTCATGGAACTATTGAAACAGCAGTTAAGGCGACCAGAATGGGAGCATTTGACTTTATTGAAAAGCCATTTTCACTGGATAAGGTCTTAATTACCATTGCCAATGCGCTTAACTTTAAGGAGTTGCGTAAAGAAAATGAGGCATTACGACAATCTGTTCAAAAAGAGCATGAAATGGTCGGCTCCTCTGCCGGTGTAGAGCTTTTACGTGGTCAGGTACAGCGGATTGCCCCTGCATCAACACCGGTGCTTATTCATGGCGAGGAGGGCGTCGGTAAAGAGCTGGTTGCCCGCGCTATTCATCATTACAGTACCCGCCGCGATAAGCCGTTTGTGTCTATTAATTGTATGGCTGTACCAGAGCAACTGCTTGCAGATGAACTGTTTGGGCATGAACGGGGTGCGTACCTTGGGGCGGATAGTCAGAAGCGCGGGCGTCTTGACCTCGCCGATGGTGGCACTTTGTTTCTGGATGAGATTCAAGAGCTGTCTTTGAAGGCGCAGGGGGAACTGTTACGGATACTTTCTGAACAAAGCTTTGAACGTTGCGGAGGTTCACGCCCGGTTCGGATTGATGTGCGGGTTGTGGCCGCATCATCCCGCTCTCTTTCCCAGGCCGTAAAAGATGGCCAGTTTCGTGAGGATCTGTATCAACAGCTCCAGGTGGTACCACTGGAATTGTCTCCCCTGCGTGAACGTCGAGAAGATATCCCCTTGCTTGTCAAACATTTTGTGCGGCAGTTTCACCGCCGCGAGGGATGGGAGCCCAAGACCTTTGATGATTCTGCCCTTGCCTGCCTGCAAACCTATGACTGGCCAGGTAACATCCGTGAACTGAAAAATATTGTAGAGCGAATATTGATCATGGCGGCAGGTCCGATAGTAACCGCAGAAGATCTGCCAGAGCTCATGCCGGGTGGTAGTTGCAGGGGGGATGAACCGCATGAACCTGCAGATGTGGAAAAACCTGGCGTTGAGTCATTGCGCTCTGCACGTGAACGTTTTGAACGTGATTTTATCCTGCAGGCCCTGCAACAGTCACTCTGGGATCTGGATAAGGCTGCAACCGCCCTGGAGATGGAACGTACTGCTTTACAGCGTAAACTGCTTCAGTATGGCCTGAAACCGCAAGAAAAATAAACAGCAGGGGGATAACTATGGCACATATCCTGACAACCGTTGATAACCGGATAGCAACTATTACCTTTAACCACCAAGAGACACGCAACAGTCTTAGTTGTCAATTGCTGGATGAGATGCTCCAGGCAATTGATCGGTTTTCCCAGGATGAAAGTGTTCGTGTTTTGGTCATTCGTGCTCCTCAGGGGGCGAAGGTCTGGTCATCCGGCTTTAATATTCATGAACTACCGATATCAGGTAGAGATCCCTTGTCATACAATGACCCCCTTGAGTGTCTGTTGCGGGCGATTGCGAGATTTCACTCGCCGGTGATTGCGATGATTGAAGGCTCGGTCTGGGGAGGGGCCTGTGACCTTTCCTTTGTATGTGATATTGCCATTGGGTGTCCCAGTTCATCCTTTGCCATTACACCGGCTAAGCTGGGAGTACCCTATAATATTTCTGGGATTATGCATTTTTTCAATATTGTCGGTCCACGGATAGCACGGGAGATGTTCTATACGGCAGAGCCAATCCCTGCTGAACGGGCAGTGCAAGTGGGCATACTGAATCACCTGGTAGCCACTGAAGAGCTTGAGTCGTTTACCTATGCAATGGCTGGTAGAATAGCGGACAACTCTCCTTTGGCTAACCGTGTCATGAAGGAACAGTTGCGACTACTGGCTGATGCCTATCCTTTGCGCCCTGAGACCTTTGAGTATGTTCAGGGCTTGCGGCGTATGGCCTACGATAGCAAGGATTATGAAGAAGGGAAAAGCGCCTTTCTTGAGCGGCGCAAACCGGTATTCACTGGTAAATAGTGGAAGACAGAGGATACCAAGGAATAAAAAAGGGGATGCGATATCGCATCCCCTTTTGTTTTGCAGCAACAGAGCAGACGGTGATTAGTTACGGCCGCCAGCCTCAGCCCACTTCTCCAGCATTGCAGTGGTAACAGACTTCGGACGCTCAAGGGCATAGCCCAGACCGCGGTCCCAAGTAATGTTAGCCATGCAGCCCAGTGCGCGGCCTACACCGAACAGTACGGTGTAGAAATCGTACTCGGTCAGACCGTAGTACATTTGAATAACACCGGATTGTGCGTCAACGTTTGGCCATGGGTTCTTGGTCTTGCCGTGCTCGGTCAGAACGCCAGGAGCAACTTCAAAGATCTTGGCGATAACTTTGAACAGCGGGTACTCGTTGAGGCCCGGGGTGTTGAGGCAGAACTCACGCTGCGAAGTATAGCGTGGATCGGTCTTGCGGAGAACAGCGTGGCCGTAGCCGGGGATTACCTGACCAGCGTTCAGAGTATCCCACAGAGCAGCTTTGATCAGCTCTTCGGTAGGCTCTACATCCTTGCAGTACTTCTCCTGGAACTTCAGGGTCCAGTCCAGAACTTCCTGGTTTGCCAGACCGTGCAGCGGGCCAGCCAGACCGTTCAGACCTGCGGAGTATGAGTAGTATGGGTCGGACAGAGCGGAGTGTACCAGGTGGGTAGTGTGAGCTGATACGTTGCCTGACTCATGGTCGGAGTGCAGGATGAAGTACATACGGGCAACGTCCTTGTACTCCTCTTTCTGGCCGATCATGTGGGCAAAGTTTGCACCCATATCCAGGCTAGGATCGATAGCGATCTGCTTGTCACCACGATACTTCAGGTTGTAGATGAAGGCGGCAATAATAGGGATACGGGCAACGATATCGCTGGCATCTTCATAAACATATTCCCAGGCAGTCATCTTGTTGAACTTGCCGGAGTTGTAGAAACCGGCAAACTTGGAGTCTTTCTGCATGGTCAGCATAGCTACGGACAGCATAACCATTGGGTGGCTGTCTTTGGGCAGGGCGCGGATAGCATCAAACACATACTGGGGAACAACCTGACGGGTCTTCCACTCGGCTACCACTTCGTCAACCTGAGCCTGAGTCGGAACATCGCCGGTCAGCAGCATGTACCAGAAAGATTCAACAGTAGGGTATTTTGAGTTAGGAGCCTTGGGCAGTGCCTCAAAGGTCTCAGGAATGGTCTTACCGCGGAAACGGATACCTTCCTGGGGATCCAGGTAGGAGATATCGGTTACCAGGTTACGGACGTCACGGGCGCCGCCGATGCACTGATCGATGGTTACTTCATCAATCTTCACCTTGCCGAATTCTTTTACCAGACGGGCGGTGCGGGGGCGATGCTCTTCAATCTTCTGCTTGAGGGTTTCCTTCAGAGCCATGCGTACTTCTCCTTTCGGGATAATGGTGCAACTAGCTAATTGCACAAGTAATAAACATTTTGAATATACTGTATACAAAAATTTTGGCTGTTATAACACCCTGTGGGGGCAAATACAACAGGTTTTTTGTATACTGAAACAACATTATAAAATTACGAGCGCATCCTCTGAGCGAGTCAGCTGTTTCAGCCCGTCATTACTGAGATAGAAGGTGTTTTCAATGCCTACAGCACCTTCTCCGGGGAAGACTACTTTAGGCTCAAATGCCCAGGCCATGCCAACCTCCATGGTCTGCTCGTTAAATCCTCTGGCTAAAAATGGATATTCATCTATTTCAATCCCCAACCCGTGCCCGATAAAGGATACCTGGGAGCCGTTTGCTCCCATGAAGCTATCGGCGTAGCCCAGTTCCATGGCCAGCCCGTGACAGCGGTCGTAGATCTCGCCCCAGCTGATCCCCGGCACCACAATCTCTTTCATCAACTCCTGTACCTTCAGCATGTCTTCAAAGCCTTTCGTAAGCCGGTCAGACAGTGGGCCGATGCTGAAGATACGGGTTTGATCAACCAGGTAGCCATCGATGCTGCCGGCAAAGTCCATGATGATCGGTTCATTGGGGCCGATCGGTTTATGACCGGCTCCCTGTCCAAAACAGGGGGAGGCCCCCAGGCCGCCAAAAGGGGTGTCAGTATAGGCCGGAACTGCGCTGTCGGTGCCTGAGAAGGTATGCCCAAAGCACATCTCACCATTGAAAACCCGCATGCGGATCAGGCCCAGATGCCCATGTTTGCGGGCTGTGTACTCTAGCTCGGCTGCCAGCTCATAGTCGGTCATCCCCTCCTTGATCACCTCTTTGGCCCGCTCATAGACCTTATGCACCTGATCGGCTGCATCCTGCATCAGGTGGATCTCATAATGGCTTTTGATCATCCGTACCTGGCGGATCAGTGGTGTCGTATCGCTGAAGGCTACATTGGGCCATACCTTGCGGTAACGCTCCAGAAAGACCACCGGCAACACGTCAAATTCAAGCCCGATTTTTTTCGGTTCCGGGTAACCATAGCTGCTGATGATGGCCGGTATATCTTTGGGGGCAGAGAAGGATAACACCTCTTTCAGGCCTGACTCCATCCGTGCCCGGGCCTGATCCCGGCGAACCAGATAAAGCGGCTGGCCGCTGACGGGGACGTACAGGCAACCGTTCTGTACTGTGCCGGTAAAGTAGTAGAGATCAGCATTCTGTACAATCAGCACCGCATCAAGGCCAGCAGTTTGCATCAACTTCTTGCAGCGATATTCAAGTTCTGTGGCTGGTGTCAGTCGCATATTTGGTGGTCCTTTCTTCATAGGAGGTTGACGATAGGGCATGAACCGGTTAGGGTGTTGAACATGTCAGGACGAATCTTTACCTCATTTTCAGTTGGCCTCTTTACCATTATTCCGGCTGGTGATCCACCCCCAAATCCATGCGGCCTGCCGATTGTACTGGGGAAAAAAGGAGCCTTTGGCTCAGGAGAGCATGAAACCACCGCCTCCTGCCTTGAGATTATGCCTACTATTCCCGGTATCCAGGGAAGCCGTACGCTGGATCTGGGGAGTGGCACCGGTATACTTGCCCTGGCTGCAGCCCGTCTTGGAGCTGCAGCGGTGGTTGCGGTTGATCTGGAAGAGGCGGCAGCGGTTTCCTGTCAGGAAAATGTGGTCTATAATCAGTATGAGACCTGTATTACTACGATCTGCGGAGAGTTGTCGTCAGTTGATGTACAGATGTTTGATCTGATCCTGGCCAATATCTATGCTGATATCCTGTTGCCGCTGGCTGATCAACTGGTAGGGATGACCCGCTCCGGCGGGCATTTGTTGCTGTCCGGCATTCCGCTACAGGACAAGTTTGATATAGTACAACGCTACACCCGGCTGGGGTGTAGCGTTGTTGACAGCAGGATAGGGGAGGAGTTTGCCACCTATCTGTTTGTAAAACCGTAACTACTTCTTCAATACCAGCGCAATCAGAATCAGCACGATGATGCTGGCCACCACGGTCATAGCGATCTTGGCCACTGACCAGGGGCGTTCACCCTGCACTTCGCCGGTGGCGCCGTTGATTAGGAAACGGTAGGTTTTATCACCATACTTGTAGGCACTGATCCAGACCGGCAACAGGATATGCTTGAAGGTGATGCCGTCAAACTGTGTCCGTACCGTGTTAATCCGCTGGTGGTCGCCGCCGATATCTGCAGCAACCGTCTCCCTGATCGCTCCATCCATCTCCTGTTTGGCCCGTTCAAAGCCATCCCCCAGATCAACCTGATAGACTTCAGCCTGGAAACCGCTCATGTAGGCATCCTGATACGGCACCAGTTGCGTGGTGTCCCAGGTTTCAAGTTTTTCCATGATCTCCTGGGGCAGTGAACGCCCGGCCAGAACCAGGATGTCATCGAAATTTTGCCAGACCGTACCACTGGCATGATGCCAGCGTGTATGGGTTATGGTGCGGGTTCGGCTAACGGTGTTGCCGTCATCATCCTCTTCGGTGTAATGCTGGGTTTCGTAATAGTCCTCACCGCGTTCACCATCGTACCAGGTGGTGGAGTTCGCATCAAAGGTCCAGTAGGGAATATACATCCCTTTGATGCCACCTTCTTTAGCTGCCTGTTCCTTCAGTCCGCTGGGGGCAAACCAGAGACCACCCAGCCATTCGCGGAACTGCTCCAATGCCTGGTTCTTGGTTATCTTAAACGGTAGGATAGCCCCCGGCTTGATCAGGCGATCCGCCTTGGCCTTGGCCTGAAGCTGGGTGCCGCAAAACGGGCAATGGCTCATGGAGATATTGGGCTGCAGGGTAGAGGTGCCTCCGCAGGACTGGCATTTGACGGTCTGCACCTCTTGGGAGTCGCCCTGCTCAGTGGCACGGGCGAAATACTCGTAAAAATCAAGTTCCCTGATCTCTTCAGCGGACTGGGGGATCTTGTTTTCATGGTTGCAGTAGGGACATTTCAGGGTCGCTGCACCCGGCGAAAACTCTAGCTTGGCCCCGCATGATCCACAGGGGAACTGTTTGGTTGCGGTATTTGGTGTCTGTTGGGTTGGGTCGCTCATGCGCTCTCTCCTGATCTACGCCGGAGGCATTGGCGGAGGAACCGCACCAAAGACAGCAGCCAACTCAGCCACAGTTCCAGCTGCTGCCCAGCCTGCCATACCCTGCTTCCAGACCAGGGTTTCACGGGTCAGTTGCCCATTCATAGCCATCTGCTGCAGGGCCGGGGCTTCAAAGGGGCCTGACTGCTGACCATTTACTGCTACAAACAGGTTGAGCTGGGGTAGAGGAGGTGGTCCTGGCATTGGTGGCGGTTGGGCAACGCCACCGGAAAATCCGGGGGTAATGCCCGGTTGCTGCACCATATTGGTAAAGGCGCCACCCATGGCATTGCCCATCTGGCCGCCCATGCCAAAGCCCATGCCGATACCCACACCGGCTGCAGCCAGACCGCCCGGGTTGTTGGCAGCATCATTGATGGAGTTGGCAGTCTCGTACTGGGTGTACATCTGCATGTTGCCGATGGCCCGCATGGCGCCGGCCTTATCAATGGCCCGTTCTACCTCCTCAGGTAGGCCCACATCCTGCACCTGTACTTCAGTCAGGGCGATGCCGAGTCCTTCAAAGGCTGGGGCGATCCGCTCTTTCAGCATCTCACCCATGGTAAAGACCTTGCTCTCAAGGTCGATCACCGGAATCTGCAGCTCAGGCATGACCTCCTTGATCCGCATCCCGATCTTGCCCTTCAGGTTGTCCTGAATTTCGTCGGTGCTGAATTCTCCATCAGTACCTGCAATTTCACGGATAAATACGGCCGGGTCCTTGATTTTGATTGAGTAGATACCAAAGGCAGTCACCCGTACGGCGCCAAACTCCGGGTCACGCATGGTACAGGGACCGGGGGTACCCCACTTCAGGTTGGTGAACTGGCGGGTGGAAACAAAATAGACCTCTGCCTTGAAGGGGGATTCAAAACCGTACTTCCAACCTTTGAGAGTAGCCAGAATCGGCAGGTTCTGGGTGGTCAGATCATAGGTGCCAGGTTTAAATACATCGGCAATCTGACCCTCGTTGATGAAGACCGCTGCCTGACCTTCCCGTACCACCAGCTTGGCGCCGTTTTTGATTTCATTATTGTAGCGGGGGAAACGGTAAATCAGGGTGTCGTTGGTGTCGTCCAGCCATTGGACAATGTCAATCAGTTCCGCTTTTAGTTTGTCCCACAGTGCCATTGGTGCCTCCTTATGAATGTGTGAAGGGCTAACAGGAACAAGATTGTAATCGGTTTTAGCAACATTGCAAGGGGATAGATGCAGGAAAAATCAATGCTGGCAGTGGTTTGCAGTCAAGATATTTAAATCACTCATCAAGCGTCGTACTGCCAGCTCTTTAGCCTTTGCCTCAACATCGGTGGTCATGGTTCTGCTACGCCAGCAATCAGGGAAATCATCCAATGTGATGTAGTCGGCATGTGGCTTGGGGTTTGGGCTGCCCCAGCCGGTTTTGGGGGATGATATATGGCAGTATTGCTCGCACCCTTTAGCAGCCCATAGCTCGGCTGCCTGCTCGGTAGCGGCTTCAATTGTCAGCTGGTCTGGATTGCAGCGGTGGTGGTGGACATCATAGACCAATGGAATCTGGTGCTTTTGGCAGAACGGCAGCAGATCCTGCGGGGTGTAGCTGACATCATCATTTTCAAGAGTCAGACGGCTTTTAACCGGTTCTGGCAGATCCTCAAAGACTTCTGCCAGCCGTTGCAGGGCAGCAAATTTGTCGCCATACACCCCGCCAGCATGGATGTTGATCAGATCCACCCCCAGCTTTTCCGCCAGCCAGCCGTGGTAGGCCAGCTCCTGTACCGAGCTTGCCACAACCTGCGTGCTGGGGGATGACAGCACCACAAACTGATCCGGGTGAAAGCTGAGTCGGATCAGCTGTTGCTGTGCAAATAATCGGCAGGTCTCAAGCGTTGTCAGTATGGCATCGCCGTCTGGCAGATCGTCCATGCCATAGCCAACATCTGGGTGGGTCATGCGGGGGAACAGTGGTGACATGATCCGAAAGGCACCAATCCCCAAACGATGTAAGGCCTGAAGCGCTGCCTGCAGGCTCTTGGCATTATGCAGGCAGAGTTCTGACAGCTTGATCAGTTGCCCAGCGCGGGGCAGTGCCAGCAATGCTTTTGCTGTGGTTGTACGGAACCTGATCGGTTCGCTGTTAAACAGGCAGCAGAGCCCAAGGCGTAGACCGGATGCTGATGATGTGGCTAACTGCATGGAGGTTGCTCCTGAGGCTTTGAGTCTGTTGGTTGAAAAAAGGTGGAGTGCTCAATCCGCTCTGACAACAGCACCGGTGTCAAACCCTTGCTGTCTGGCGCGTGTCATGATTCCCTCATACAAGCTGTTGTTCATGGTCTGTGCCCGGCTGAGTACCCAGAAATACTTGCGGTTTGGCGTGCCTACCACCGCGTATTCATACTGGTTGCCCAGCTCGATAATCCAGTAGTCGCCCCTAAATGGCCAGAAGAACGATACCTTAAGCCGAGCGTTGGTTGTCGTATCAACAACCCAGGCACGGCCTTTTGACTGCCGCAAGCTGCCATCCTGCTTGTCTGTGCAGGAGTTGAGCACGGTTATGTCGTCGTCATCCCTGAGCGAATAGTCAGCCTGGCTCTTGAGACAGTTTTTCTGAAAACTGTTTGGCAGACGGGCAATCTCATACCATCTGCCAAGGTAGCGTGAAAGATCGACCTGTTCTACCGTACGGAGTGGTGGCAGGTCGGACGCTTCAGCAGATGTTGCTAGCGGGGCTCCTGAAAATACTGCGATTGCAAGCGCGGTTATCATACGTTGTAGCATCTGGTGTCACCTCTCAACTGTTAGTGGATCGAGGGGAATGGCCGGGGAAATCTGATCAAGGCTGCTGAACAGGGTAATCCCTTTTGGCATAAGTGGCAGGTTGCTGGCGCCGCTGCCACCGGCCCACAGGCTGATCTCAGCAGGCAGCAGCTTGCGCAGCCGTACCAGCTGAGTGGCAACAGTACGGCGGTTCATGTACTCACTGCAGGATATACCGACAATGCTGCACTCACTTTCAATCGCTCCACGTACAATCTCTTCAAGTGGTGTCTGTACCCCCAGTAACAGCACCTCCACTCCTTCCAGGGCAAGCATGCAGGTTGCCATCAACAGGCCGAGACCGTGCTGTTCGCCAGGCAGGGTGGTTAAAAGGGCTCTGGAGCTTCCCGGTCTTTGCGGCAGACTGCGTAGGGCAGCAAGTAGTACCATGCGTGTCTGTTCTGCATAGTGGTGTTCATCCAGTACCCCGATTCTGCCTGTAAACCATGCTTCTCCAACCGCATGATTCATCGGCGCCAGTACTTCAATCAGAAAATCCCGCAAGCCTTGCTGCTGCAGTAATGCCTCAAGTCGCGCCAGCAGACCGTAGCGTGGTCCCGTTGCCAGTATCTGGAGTAGTTCTTCAACAGCACTCGGTACGGTTTCCGTTCTTCGCTGCTGTAGCGTGATCTGATGCAGCTGCTGAAGATTAAGTCTGGCCAGCTTGCCAGGCCGCATGCCGTTGTCCAAAAGCTGCTTGATCAACCGTAGGCGTTCAAGCTGCTCAACGCTGTAGTTCCGCTCACTGCGCTGATTGCGTTGAGGCTCTGGAAAGCCGTAGCGCCGCTCCCAGATCCGCAGGGTGTCGCGGCTGATACCGGTTTCACGTTCTAGGTCGCTTATTGAAAATTGCAGGGGCATGTTTTGTCCTAGACAAAAATAATTTATAATGTGAAGATAGCACTATATTGGGTGTGTGTCCATAAGGAACAAATGCAATGAATGACATAAATGGATGGTGACCGCTATGTACACCCTCAAGAGAACGCAAATCCTGCCCACACCGCTGCAGACCGCTTGGCAGTTCTTTTCTGATCCGCGCAACCTGCCGGTTATTACACCGCCTGACCTGGGGTTTGAGATCACCTCTGAGCTTCCAGAGCAGATGTATGCCGGTATGGTGGTGACCTACAAGGTGACAGCCCTGGCAGGGGTGCGGGTGAATTGGGTGACGGAGATAACTCATGTCCGTGAACCTGACTTTTTTGTGGATGAACAGCGCTTTGGGCCGTACCGTTTCTGGCATCACCAGCACCTGTTCAGGGCTGTAGAGGGTGGAACGGAGATGGTTGACCAGGTGTCGTACCTGTTGCCGTTTCAACCATTTGGGCAGTTGGCAGCACCGTTTATAAGGAAACGGCTGGAGTATATCTTTGATTACCGACATGAAACCATCGCTAAGCTGCTGGTTTAAGCCTGAAAGGAGTTTGCAATGACCTGTAAACGTTGCGGCAGCTTGCCGCAGATAAGTTCTGTTCCGGGCGAGGCGCTGTTTAACTGTGCGGTTACCCCGCTACACAGTAAATTGATCAGTATCCTTGAAGAGATAGGTTATTCGCCAACGGTTGAAGAAGAGGTTATCCGGGTGCAGGCGGACAGCTTTCAGCAGCTGTTAAACAGTTTTGTACTGAGGAGCGATCTAGCAGAGGTTGAAACCGAGGGTGTGAACCTGCTGTACCTGGAAAAAGGGAAGCAGCTTGATTTCAGTGCCATTGCACAAACCAAATCACTCAAGAAATGGCTGTTTCTGTCCAATAACCGGGAATTTATGGATATCTTCGAGAATAACTCGCTTACCACCTGGTTTCAGCCGATCATTTCTCTCTCAAATAACCAGATAGTGGCCTATGAGTGTCTTTCCAGGGGGGTAAAGGCCGACGGTTCGCTGATGCGCCCGGATATTCTGTTCAAGCTGGCAGAGGAAAACGACCTGCTTTTTTTCCTGGACCGTCTCTGTCGTGAAAATGCCTTAAAGACCGCGGCAGTCAAAAAAGTCACGGCTGATATTTTTATCAACTTCATTCCTACCTCCATCTATGTGCCGGAAACCTGTCTGCAGAGTACCATCAAGTGGGCGCAGCAGCTTGAATATGATCCGGCCCGGATTTTCTTTGAGGTTGTTGAGTCACACAAGGTTTCAGATCTTAAGCATTTGAGGGCAATTCTGGATTACTACCGTGATCAGATGTTCCGCACCGCTCTGGATGATATCGGATCAGGACATACCAACCTGGTGACCCTTGCCACGCTGGGAGCAGATGTAATCAAGGTAGATATGGAAATTATCCGCGGGATCGACAAAGATCCGGTAAAACAATCCATTTTTGGTGCTTTGGCGCAGATTGCAAAGGAGAACCGTATTGTGGTGCTAGCCGAGGGAATTGAAACTTGTGAAGAACTGGCCTATGTCAGGCAGCATGGAGCAGAACTGGCTCAGGGCTATCTGTTTGCCAAACCGTCAGCAGAACCGGTGCGCAGAGTGGACTGCTGTACCGGATAATACACACGAAGGGAGTCGCGAAGATGTCAATGACTGACTATATAGATGAACGCTATGACGATACCTTTGAGTCAGTGTATACTATGCTCTCGGATCAAGTACGGCGGAATCAGTCGGAGGCACTCCGGCATATCCGCCAGACCTTGAAGAGCCTGTATGTGCGGCAGGGGAATGACTGGACCGGCCGTGGAGCAATCGGCAATGCCAGTCTGGATGCCTCAGTGGCGGCCCATGAGGCGGTATTGGCGGAGTTAACGAGTAGCTAAAAGGGAGAACGACCATGAAAGAGAAGCTTGAACAACTATTTTACTTCGGACTTGGCAGTGCCTTGATGGCAAAAGAGAAGCTTGAGCAGGCCGGTGAATCGGCCAAAGGTCTGCGTGAGGAAAACGAGCAGAAGGCCCGTGAGTTCTTTGATCAGGCAGTGGCCAAGGGCAGTGAAGAACGTGGACGGTTGAAGGATGAGGTGAAAGCGTTGCTCAAAGAGGCGATGGACGAACTGGGGCTGGCCACCAAGGCTGATCTGGATGTTCTGCGGGAGGAGTTGAAACAGCAGGCACAGAAGTAGTCGCTGTGTCACAACTTCGGCTTCTGATCAGTCTGTACCACCCGAGCCGGGTCTATCGGGTCTTCCGGGTGCTACTGACCGTCTTTCTGCTGATCCGTAAACGGCCAGGCTGGCTGGGGATACGGCCGTTGCCTCCCCAGGAGCTGGTGGATGCCATAGAGCAACTTGGAGCCAGCTTCATCAAACTGGCCCAGGTGCTGGCTACCCGGGCTGATTTCTTTGACCAGCAGTATCTTGATGCGTTGCGGCAGCTGCATGATCAACTGCCGGCCATGCCTGCTGCTGATTTTCAGCAGGTCTTTGAGCGTGCCTTCGGGAATGGCGCCTGCTTCAGCAGTTTTGAGGCAGAGCCGCTGGCCTGCGCCTCCATTGGTCAGGTGCATCGGGCAACCCTGCTGGATGGCAGAAAGGCAGCGGTCAAGCTGCGGCGCAACCGGATCGAGCGGGTGGTGCGGGAGGATATCCGTCTGTTGGGCTGGTTTCTGGCACTGCTGCACCCCCTGTTTGCCGAGTACACCCGCAACTCCATCGAATCAGTGCTGATCGCCTTCCGCAAAACCATCCTGCAGGAAGTTGACATGCAGGCAGAACTGTCCAACCTTGAACGTTTCCGTCAGGCCTACCCTGATTCCGGCATCAGGATGCCGACCCCCTATCCCCACCTCTGTACCGCTGATGCCCTGGTAATGAGCTTTGAAGAAGGCGTGCGCTTTGACGACCGGCAAGGCCTGTCCCGGCTACAGGTTCCGTTTAACGGGCTGATGGAAAAACTGGTGCTGTTCTACACCGAACAGATGCTGGTGAAAGGGTTCTTTCATGCTGATCCCCACCCCGGCAACCTGCTGGTGACTGAAGCGGCCGAACTGGTGCTGCTGGATTTCGGCATGGTCAGCCGGATTCCCAATGCCATCCGTCTGGCCATGATCAACACGGTCAAGGCCGCCTACGAGCGTGACTTTGAGCTGCTGGTGCAGGCCACCCGCAAGCTGGGGATCATCACCGACAGTGCTCCCCAGGATGAACTGACCGGTCTGGCGGAGGAGATCTTCCGGATCTTTGATAATGACCAGCTGAGTGCCTCCAACATGCAGGAACTGGCCTTCGGGGTCATGGATGCCCTCAAGGAATACCCGTTCAAACTGCCGCAGGAGATTGTTTATGTGATGCGGGCCAGTTCCATCATTGAGGGGCTGGGTACCAGCTATATTGAGAACTACAACGGGATCAAGGATGTGCTGCCGGTCCTCAAGGCCAACCTGACCCGCGCATTGGGTGAGCGGGACAGCGTCTGGGGTGTGGTTACCCATGAGCTGGCTCAACTGCCGCTGACCCTGGTCAAGGCGCGGCACCTGGTGGATACCCTGCAGCAGGGGGATCTGACCGTGCATCTGGCCGAGGAAGACCGGCGAGCACTGCTGCGACCGGCTCAGCAGTGGTTGCGCCAGATGACCTGGATCGGCCTGCTGGTGGCGCTGGCCTTTTACCTGCGGGGGATGCCGCACCCGGCAGCGTTCTGGCTGTCGCTTGCCTGCTTTGGCGGTGCGCTGGTCAAGCTGACCTGGTGGAAGAAGCTGTAACAAAAACCGGCGAGGAGTATTCCCCACCGGTTATCTTGTGCTGCCATTGTCTGATTATGCTACCTATTCCGACTCTTCCAGGTGCAGTTCCTTGATCGCCATCTCCCGCAGTTTAAACTTCTGGATCTTGCCGGAGGCGGTCATCGGGTAGCCCTCCACAAACTTGACATACTTGGGTACCTTGTAGTTGGCAATCTTGCCCCGGCAGAACTCCCTGACCTCTTCCTCGGTCATCTCCATCCCCTTTTTCAGGATCACCGCAGCCATGACCTGCTCGCCATATTTCTTGTCCGGTACGCCGTAGATCTGGACATCGGAAATCTTGGGGTGGGTGTAGAGGAACTCCTCAATCTCTTTGGGGTAGATGTTCTCGCCGCCCCGGATGATCATCTGCTTGATCCGGCCGGTGATCTTGCAGTAGCCGTTTTCATCCATGATCGCCAGGTCGCCGGTGTGCAGCCAATTGTCGGCATCAATCACCTTGGCGGTCTCTTCCGGCATCTTGTAGTAGCCTTTCATGACCATGTAGCCACGGGCGCACAACTCGCCTTGCTTGCCCGGCGGCAGGGTGGTGCCGGTCTCGATATCGACAATCTTGACCTCGGCACCGGGCAGGGCACGTCCAACGGTGGAGACCCGCAGTTCAATCGCATCGTCAGTACGGCTCTGGGTGATGCCTGGGGATGATTCGGTCTGGCCGTAGACGCTGGTGATCTCCGTCATATACATGTCTTTAACCACCCGTTTCATCACCTCAATCGGGCAGACTGATCCGGCCATGATGCCGGTGCGCAGGCTGGAGAGGTTGAACTTCTTGAACTCCGGGTGCTCCAGTTCGGCAATGAACATGGTGGGGACGCCATGCACTGCCGTACATTTTTCAGCTTCAATGGTCTGCAGCACCTTGAGTGGATCAAAGATCTCTACCGGCACCATGGCTGAACCGTGGGTAACACAGACCATGGTGGCCAGTACGCAGCCAAAGCAATGGAAAAACGGTACCGGGATACAGAGCCGGTCCTGGTCGGTGAATTTCATACACTCGCCGATCTGGAAGCCGTTGTTGGTCAGGTTATGGTGGGTCAGCATCACCCCTTTGGGGAAGCCGGTGGTGCCGGAGGTGTACTGCATGTTGATGGTGTCATGGCAGTCCAGAGTGGCCTCAACCGCAGCCAATTCCTCATCAGTGACATCTTTGCCCAGCTCAATGATGGCATTGAAGTTCAGCATTCCGGCCGGGGTCTCGTCACCGATAAAGATGATGTTTTTAAGGAACGGCAGTTTCTCGTGTTTCAGCTGGCCCGGCTCAGAAGCATGGATGGATGGCACCACATCGGCCAGGGTCTTGACATAGTCGGTGTCCTTGAATGACTTGACCATGAACAGGGTGGTGGAGTCGGACTGGTTCAGGACATACTCAAGTTCCGATGACTTGTAGGCGGTGTTGACGGTTACCAGTACCGCGCCGATCTTGGGGGTGGCAAACTGCAGGATTGCCCATTCCGGCACGTTGTAGGCCCAGATGGAGACATGGTCCCCCTTCTTGATGCCCAGTTTCAGCAGGCCTTTGGCCACCTGGCGGCAGATCTCGTTAAACTGTTTGTAGGAATAACGCAGCCCTCGTTCCGGATAGACCAGGGCATCATTGTCAGGGAAACGTGCTGCAATCTCATCCAGCATGGCGCCGATCGGCTTGGTTATGGCTTGGGACATGATACTACCTCTTGTTTTTTTGTATGATTGAACTTTGATTTGGTCTAGTCAATAAATTTGTTTTGTAACTCGTTGAATTTTGAAGGTTTGCTCAATAGCATAGCAATGGCTGGGCGTCAAGCCCCGGCGGTCAGGTCTGATCTGTTGAGCTGCCCAGACGCAGTACCAGGTAGCCTGCTACGCCGGATAGCAGTGAGCCAAGTACAATGGCCAGTTTGTCAGCGTACTGGTAGATGGCATCGTCAGTAAAGGCCAGCGAGTCGATGAAGAGGCTCATGGTAAATCCGATGCCGGTCATCAGGCAGACACCATAAAACTGACGCCAGCTGCTGGCTGCCGGCAGGCGTGCCAAACCGGTCTTGATCGCTAGCCAACTAAAGCCGAAGACCCCGACCTGCTTGCCAATGAACAGTCCCAGCATGATCCCCAGCGGCACCGGGGTGGCAAGCTGGTTCAGTGACAGACCGCGCAGGTCAATCCCGGCGTTGACAAAGGCAAACAGCGGCAGGATCATGAACGAGACCCAGGGGTGCAGATCATGCTCAAGGCTGGCAGCAAGCGGGATCTTTGAATGATGTTCTCCTTTTGTTTCCAAAGGGATCATAAAGGCCAGGGCCACACCGGCCAGGGTGGCGTGAACCCCTGATTTCAGTACGCTGACCCACAGTACTACACCCAAAAGGATATAGGCTGCCCTGCGTTCAACGCCAAAGCGGTTCAGGGCAAACAGGGCCAGCAGGGTGATTGAGGCGACGGCAATGGAAATCAGCGACAGGTCAGAGGTATAGAAGAGGGCGATGATGATGATTGCCCCCAGGTCATCGATGATTGCCAGGGCCAGCAGGAAGATCTTCAATGAAGCCGGCACCCGTTTGCCCAGTAAAGAAAGGATTCCCAGGGCAAAGGCGATGTCCGTGGCCGTGGGTATGGCCCAGCCATGCATGGATACTGGTTCGCGGTGGGTAAAGCCGATATAGATCAAGGCTGGCACCAGCATGCCGCCAATGGCGGCAATCACCGGCAGGGCCGCCTGGTTCCAGGATGACAGGTTGCCCCGGATCAGTTCCCGCTTCACCTCAAGCCCCACCAGCAGAAAGAAGACCGCCATCAGGCCGTCATTGATCCAAAGCAGCAGAGGCTTGGCAATCTTCAAGGCCCCAAACTGGATGGCTACCGGTGTGTGCAAAAAACTGTTGTAGAGTTCGGCAAGGGGAGAGTTTTTAAGCAGCAGAGCCGCGATGGTTACCAGCATCAACAGGATGCCGGTGGATGATTCTTTTTCGTAAAATTCTTTGAGTCGTTGCACGTTTCCCCCGCCAGAATTGATACTGAATGTGGGCAGTATATGTTCAGTGACTCGCCTTGACAATGCCTTGATCTATGGTACCTCAGACTGAAGTGAAATTAATTGCATAGCTGCGTGAGGTTACCGATGGAACTGCCTTGTCTGATCTACCCTAACCGCCTGAATCGTCATCGTTTATTTCTTTACGCTGCTCTGGCCGTCTGCCTGCTTGCCCCCCTGGGGGGATGTGGCAAAAAAACAGATCAGAAGGCCCAGCTGCCGGTGACCGAGGTGGTTGCCGTGACGGTTCAGCCCAAAACAGTTCCGGCAATCTTTCCTTTTGTGGCCCAGATTCAAAGTTCTCACCAGGTGGATGTGATGGCCAGGGTGAACGGTTTTCTTGAAAAGATCACCTACCAGGAAGGTGAGCCGGTCAAGCAAGGGCAAGTCCTGTTCGTGCTCGACAAAAAACCGTTTGTGGCAGCGGTAAATGCGGCCAGGGCAGCGGTTGATATCCGCAAGTCCCAGCTGTTTACCGCCAAGGCCAGTCTTGACCGGATCAAGCCGCTGGCAGACCAGAATGCCGCCAGCAAGAGCGACCTGGATAATGCCATCGGCAACTACAAAACCGCCGAGGCCGGTCTGCAGCAGGATCAGGCCAATCTGGACAAGGCACTGCTGGATCTGAGCTATACCACCATTACATCGCCGGTCAGCGGTGTGGCCAGTCAGGCCCTAATGCGGGAGGGAAGCTACATCGCAGCCGGCAGCAGTTCTGCCAAGCTGACCTACGTTGCCAAGATGGACCCGGCCTGGGTTGATTTCAGTGTTTCCCAGAACGAACAGGAAAATATGCGGCGGGCCGTGGAAAAGGGAGAGATCGCCCGGCCCAAGGATAACCGTTTTACCGTTGATATCGAACTATCCGATGGCAGGCGCTATCCTCTGGCAGGGGTGGTCAACTTTGCCGATCCCTCTTTTAATAAAGACACCGGTACCTACCTGGTGCGGGCCGTGATTCCGAACCCCAAAGCTATGTTGCGTCCCGGCATGTTCGTCAAGGCGTATCTAAAGGGGGCAACCCGCCCCAATGCGCTGACGATTCCCCAGCGGGCAGTGCAGCAGACCAGTAATGGTCATGTGGTGTTTGTGGCAAACGATAAGGGGCTGGCAGAGGCGAGGCCGGTCACCGTGGGGGATTGGCTTGATAATGACTGGATCATTACCCAGGGGCTTAAGGCTGGAGATAAGGTGATTGTGGATGGTTTTATGACACTGATCCCCGGCGCTCCGGTTAGGCTGGTGACACCTGAAGAGATGAAGAAGGCAGCTCAACCGGCAGCAGCCAAGTAAGGGGGGATCATGGGAAGTTTTTTTATTGATCGCCCGGTCTTTGCAGCGGTGATTGCCATTATTATAACCCTGGGGGGGCTGGTCGCCCTCAAGGTGACGCCGATTGCCCAGTACCCCAATATCGCCCCTCCCACCGTACAGGTCTCCGCCTTCTACCCCGGTGCCACTGCCGAGGTAATTGCCAATACGGTTGCCGCGCCGATTGAACAGCAGGTTAACGGCGTGGATGGCATGACCTACATGTCCTCCACCAGCGCCTCATCCGGCAACATGACTCTGACCGTTACCTTTGAACCGGGCACCGATCCGGACATGGCCCAGGTTAACGTCCAGAACCGGGTCAGTCAGGCCTCTTCTTTATTGCCGGACGTGGTCAGCCAGCAGGGGGTGTCAGTTCAGAAACGTTCCCAATCCTTTATGATGGTGATCAGCGTCTATTCACCAGATGATCGCTATGATCCGGTCTATCTGGGCAACTATGCCAACCTGTACATCCTGGATGCCATCAAGCGGATTCCCGGTGCCAACCTTTCTTCCATGTTTCCCTTGCCGGATGTGGCGATGCGGATCTGGCTCAAGCCTGATCGCCTGGCTCAGCTGGGGCTGACAGCCCAGGATGTTGCCACCGCCATCCAGCGTCAGAACAAGGCCTTTGGTGTCGGTTCTATCGGTCAGTCTCCCTCACCCAAGGGGACGCAACAGACCTTTGTGGTGACCACCAAGGGGATGCTGTCTGACCCTGCCGAGTTTGAGAATATCATCATCCGTGCTGCTTCAGAAGGTTCTGCACTGGTACGGCTGAAAGATGTGGCCCGTGCTGAACTGGGAGGCAAGGACTATTCGGTCACCACCAAGGTCAATGGCAGGAAGTCGGTGGCGATTGTGGTCTATCAGCAGCCCGGAGCCAATGCCATTGAAACCTCCAAACAGATCAATAATCTGCTGGTCGGCCTGAAAAAGAGCTTTCCCCAGGGGATGGAGTATAAGGTGGTGCTTGATACCAGTGAGTTTACCGCTGCCTCCATTGAAAAGGTGGTGCATACCTTCTTTGAGGCGGTGGTGCTGGTGGTGCTGGTGGTGTTTCTGTTTCTGCAGAGTTTTCGGGCTACCTTTATCCCTATTCTGGCGGTGCCGATTGCCATTATCGGTACCTACATGGGGATTCTGGCCCTGGGGTTCTCCACCAACATGCTGACTCTGTTCGGCATGATCCTGGCCATTGGTCTGGTGGTGGATGATGCCATCATTGTGGTGGAAAACGTTGAACACAATATGGCCACCCATGGCATGACCCCGATGGAGGCGGCCAAAAAGGCGATGTCAGAACTGACCGGCGCCCTGATCGCCATCGTGCTGGTGCTGGGCTCGGTCTTTCTGCCGGTGGCCTTTCTGGGGGGGATGACCGGCACACTGTATAAGCAGTTTGCCGTTACTATCGCCATCTCCATGGTGCTGTCCGGTGTGGTGGCGTTGACCCTTTCTCCTGCTCTGGCAGCCCGGATTCTGAAACCGGGGCATGGTGAGAAGAAGGGTTTCTTTAAATGGTTTGAAGATCGTTTTAATCGCCTGACCGAGCTGTATACCTGTGGAGTGCGCTGGCTGATCAATCACCGCAGTATCGGCCTGGGGCTGTTCTGCGGCATGCTGGTGTTGGTGCTGCTGCTGTTCAAGGTCGTGCCGGGCAGCTTTGTGCCGGAAGAGGATCAAGGCTACCTGTTTGTAGGTACCATTATGCCCGATGCTGCCAGTCTTGAACGGACCACAGCGGTCAGTGACCGGGCCGTGCAGTTTGCCCAGACCAACAAGGCCATGGGGGATATCACCCAGATTAACGGCTACAGTTTGCTGGATGGCAGCGTCAAGGACAACGCAGGGCTGCTGTTTGCCGCGCTTAAGCCGTATAGTGAGCGGGAGGACAAGGGAACTGACGCCGCAAGTGTGCAAAAGGATCTTGGCCGCAAGTTGCACGGCATCAAGGAAGGGCTGGTCTTTCCGATCAATCCTCCTTCCATTCCCGGTCTGGGCAGCACCGGCGGTTTTGAGTTCTATGTCCAGAGCAAAGGAGGCGGCTCTCCCCAGGAACTGGAGAAAATCACCAAGCAGTTTGTCGCCGAGGCCAGCAAACGTAAGGAGCTGAGTGGCGTTTCCAGTACCTTCTCAGCCAGTCAGCAACAGCTCTATCTGGATGTGAATCGTGCCCAGGCAGAACTGCTGGGGGTGCCGGTCTCCACGGTCTTTGAAACCCTTCAGTCCTATTTCGGTTCAGCCTATGTGGGACAGTTTCTGCAGTATGGCCGGATCTGGCAGGTTATCCAGCAGTCTGAGCCGAACTACCGCGACAAGCCTGATGACCTGACCCAGGTCTATGTCCGTTCTAACGGCGGCAGTATGATCCCGATTTCTGCCATGGCAACCATCCGCTATGTGGCCGGTCCCAGTCTGTTACCCCGTTTTAACGGTTTTCCGGCTGCCAAGCTGAACGGCAGTCAGGCTCCTGGCTACAGTTCCGGCCAGGCCATCAGCGCCATGGAGGAGGTGGCGAAGAAAGTGCTGCCTGAAGGCTATGGCTTTGCCTGGTCAGGACAGGCCTTTGAAGAAAAGAAGGCCGGCAATACTTCGACCATGGCCTTTGCCTTTGGTCTGATCATGGTCTTTCTGATCCTGGCTGCCCAGTACGAAAAATGGTCATTGCCGGTGGGGGTGGTGCTGTCGGTCCCCTTTGCCCTCTGCGGCGCATTGCTGTTCACCTGGGTGCGTGGTCTGGAAAACGATGTCTATTTTCAGGTAGGACTGGTGACCCTGGTGGGGCTGTCCGCCAAAAACGCCATCCTGATTATAGAGTTTGCGGCTGATAACCTGAAAAAGGGGATGGAGCCGGCTGAGGCGGCCATTGAGGCAGCCCGGCTGCGTCTGCGCCCGATTGTGATGACTTCACTGGCTTTTATTCTTGGCTGCGTACCGATGGCCATTGCCCATGGCGCCGGTGCCAACAGTCTGCGGGCCATCGGTACCGGTGTGATCGGCGGTATGCTGGCCTCCACCCTGGTGGCTTCCTTCTTTGTGCCGCTTTTCTTTGTGGTGCTGGAATCGGCCAGCGGCATCTTCAGCCGTAAAAAGGGTGTCAAGGCCCTGCAGGAAGGGGGCAACGACCATGCGTAATATTGTTAGTGCGGTAATGGTGCTGTTGTTGTGCGGCTGCAGTGTGGGGCCTGATTATGTTCGTCCTGATGTAAAGGCGCCTGATCAGTGGAATGTGGAGTACAAGGCTGCTGCTGATCTGGCCAATACCCAGTGGTGGAAGCTGTTCGGTGATACGGTGCTGGATGATCTGGTTGAGACCGCCGTGCGGGGCAACCTGGACCTGAAGAGTGCCACGGCCAAGGTGGATCAGTATCTGGGGGTGTTGGATACCACCCGTTCCCAATACTTTCCGCAGATATCAGCCGGGTTTGAACCCGGTGCAACCAATAGCGGTGGCAGAACCACCCAGAGCTATCAAGCCACCGTCAACGCCACCTGGGAGCTTGACCTGTGGGGCAAGATCAGGCGCTCCAGCGAGGCAGCCCAGGCCAATATTGTGGGCAGTGAGGCCGGTCGCAGGGCGGTAATCATGACCGTAGTTTCCAATGTGGCCAGCGGTTACATTACCCTGCGGGGGATGGACCGTCAGCTGGAAATTGCCAGAGATACGGAAAAGGCCTATGCAGAAAGCCTGAAGCTGTTTCAACTGCGGTTCAAGCATGGTACTGTTTCCGGGCTTGAGCTTGCACAGGCTGAATCCAATTATGAGTCTGCCCGTCAGGCTGTTCCCAACTATGAATCACTGGTGCGCCAGCAGGAAAATATGATCTCGCTGTTGTTGGGACGTGCTCCTGGACCGATCCCACGTGGCAAGACCATTGATGAGCTGGTCCCGCCCGGTATTCCTGCTGGCCTGCCGTCGCGGCTGCTGGAACGGCGTCCTGATATCATCCAGGCAGAACAGAACCTGATTGCGGCCAATGCTGAGATCGGTGTTGCCAAGGCCGCTTACTTTCCCAAGATTTCCCTAACCGGCGCCTTGGGGGTATCCAGTGGCGACATCAGCAAGCTGTTTGTGCCAGGTGCCGGTATCTGGTCTGCGGGAGCCCAGCTGGCCCAGCCACTCTTTAATTTTGGTCAGACAGCCGGACAGGTAAAGCAGGCTGAGTCCCAGCAACAGCAGGCCATGTATCAGTACCAGCAGACGATTCTAACCGCCTTCCGTGAGGTTGAAGATGCCCTGATCAAGACCACCAAGGGCAGGGAGCAGCTTGAGGCCCAGAAACGGCAGGTTGATTCTCTGTCAGAATATGACCGTCTGGCCCGGCTGCAGTTTGAGGCCGGTACCTCAAATTATCTGCAGGTGCTGGATGCTGATCGCTCGCTGTTTACCGGCAAACTGGACAAGACCAAGACCCACTATGATCTGCTGGTGTCGTTGATCTCGGTTTACAAAGCGATGGGCGGTGGCTGGGTGCAAGAGGCGGATAAACTGCAGGAGCCGCAGAAGAAGTGAACCTAAACGGCTTTTAGCCACAGAGGGCACAGAGAACACAGAGAATTACTTGTGAAATCGGTTTTAACTTTTTAATCCAAAGCGATTTACTGTGCAGTTTTATCGATTTGTTTTTCTCTGAGGCCTCTGTGACCTCTGTGGCAAGAGCATTTGAAAAGGATGTTCAGATTCGTAACAGGTCCAGCTGAAAGGTGTCCTTAAGTATCTGCAGCATCAGGTTGACTGATTTTAGTGCCGTGCGCAGCTGGTCCTGTTCCCGGTTACTGAGTAGTGCGGGATCGCAGTAGTTGTCAGGTGTCTTTCCTGCTGCTACAGCATCAAGCTGAACCATCAGGCGCAGTCGCACCAGCAGGCTGAACGCCTCTTCAATGCAGTTCAGATCATCTTCAGAGATCTGGCTGTCCTGCCGTAGCCAGCCCAGTTTATCCCAGGTTGTGCCTCCCATGCTGTGGTGCAGTAAAGCCAAAAGACTCACTCCCTGGGTAATGGCGAAGATCCCCCCTTTTTTCAGGTCAAAGCTGCCCTTGTGTTCACCTTTTTGCTCCAGCTTGATTTTGCCGAATAAGCCCAGCGGCGGGCTGAACTGCACGATGTTATGGGCCATGTAGGAGAAGAACAGGGTGTGATTGTGGCTGGTGGCAATGATATGTTCCCGCAGTTTCTTTTCCAGTGACAGGTTGCCGTGGATAACCCGCAGATCCTGAAACATGCCGAACTTGACCATGTTTTTCAGTGTCGGGGTGCCGATCCAGCGGGCAATAATCCTCTGCCAGGTGGAGATGCTGTGGCACCATTGGCGATTACTGGCCATGATGCCGCCGGGGCAGCGGGGCACGCCGATAAACTCCAGGCGATCAACCACCCTACCTGCAAACTGCTTGATCTGCTTCAGTTCATCAGTCGATACAGAATCACTGTAGACAATGGCGTTGTCCTGGTCAGTCCGCAGGGTCTGTTCCCCGCGTCCTTCACTTCCCATAACCAGAAAGGCAGCCGAGCGGGGCAGTTTAACTCCTTCAAAACGCTCCAGAAGGCTGATCACCTGCAGGGTCATCAGGTCGTTAAAATGCGATATCAGCGAAATCAGGCTCTGGGTATCGGCACCGGCCTTGACCACAAACTGCAATAACTCAAGTATCCGTGCCCCGGTCCCCTGCAGCTGCTCAAAACTGTCTGCTGCCTCAATTTCCTGAGACAGGTAGAGGGGGCAGCGACTTTGAATCCTGAGCAGGTCGCTGTTGGTAATAACGCCAGCCAGGCTGCCATCATCATTGACCACCACCAGACGGTGGATGTTATAGCGGGCCATCTTGAAGATAGCCTTAAAGAGATAGTCGTGTCGCCTGATGGTAATCAGGTCAGTTTGCATCAGGTCCTTGACGGTAAGGGAGGGAAGGGCGAGGTAGTTTGTCGCAACGCAATTTCTCAGATCCCGCAGTGAAACAATTCCCACCGGCTTTTCATCTTCAACCACCACAATCCCCGATATGTTGTGCTGCTGCATCAGGCTGGCCATTTCGATCAAGCCGGTCTGCGGCGGGCAGGTGATCGGCACACGGGTACAGAGCAGATCCACCTCTATAAAGTAGAACGTATCCTGATGGATCAAGCTGTCTGCCATGGCGCCTCCCGCTGCATAAACACCGGTTTGTGTGGTGTTGCACTATACTCTGTTGTTACTCTTGAGACAAGAGTGTAACGGCTGTTTATCTTAAAATTTAAACAGCATTATATTTTTTTTGAATACGGTTTCGTAAAATGGGGATGAAGCTGATTTTTTGCGTGGTGTGCATTTTTGTAACTATTTGATATTTATATTATAAAATATGTTTTATTTTTTTTGTAAAAATACTGTTGACAATTATAGAACATAATATTAAATGACTGCAAAACTATGCTGTCCGTTAAAGTTAAAACAAAATTTTATTTACTTGATTTGGAGATGGCATGGACAGGGACAACAGAGCATATTCGCTGCAAGTAGTAATCAAGGCAATAGACCTGCTTGAAGCCCTTGCATCTGACGATCGGGCCACAACGGTACCCCAGCTGGCCAAGGTGCTGAAGATGCACCGTAAGAAGGTGATCTCTCTGTTGGATACCCTGGAGGACAAGGGGCTGGTGGTGCGGGACGAACAGTTGGGCACCTACAGCCTGGGGTTGCACTCCTTTAGCATGGCGCAGAGAATTCTTAAGAATGCCAATCTGATCAGAATCGTGCATCCGGTAATGGAGTCATTGGCTCGCAAACATGAAGCTGCAGTCGGGTTTACCGTGCTTGATCGTGATGAGGTGTTTTTTCTGGATGTGGTTGATTCCTTTCAACAGGTCAAGGCGGCCGAGATGGTGGGACGCCGCTTTCCGTTCTTTACCAATGCTGCCGGCAAGGTGATCAAGTCACTCAGCTCCCTTGATCTGCTGGAACGGATTAACGGTAGACGCAGGAAAAATCCGGCGGTGCCCGATCCGGAGCTGTTGCAGCAGGAACTTGATGAAATTCGCAAAAGAGGCGTTGCCATTGATGTTGGTGGATTTGGCGAAGGTGTCTGCGCCGTTGCGGTAGCTATTCGTGATTACGGCGGCAAGGTGGTCGGCGCCTTGACCATGCTGGTGCCTGCCATCCGGATGGTGCATGAACGACTTGAGCAGGAGGTGATCCCGTCCATGCTGGAGGGGGCCGAGCTGCTTTCCATGAAATTCGGGTATGTCAAGATGCCCGCCTGATGTTGCAATACTATACTTGATTCGAAAGGGGGAATGCTGGAAACGTTGGTTTGGTATTTGGTCTGTTTATCTAAGATCTTTTAGAGAAAGGAGTAACAATTCATGGCGGAACAAACGTACAACTGGTCAGCGATAGCTAAAAATCCCAAGTTTAT
>JAJTBI010000140.1 GCA_021286935.1 Geobacteraceae bacterium | reverse complement strand
GCTGTTGAAGTGCAGTTTCCTTCTTTTTAGCGGCACGAACCGGGAGTAAGTTTATCCTGATCATTTATCCCCAACCCTCCGTATAGCAAGCCCCACGCCGACAGCCATAAGGGGTGCGATCTCCTGAAGGTACTCAGGATCAAAATCCTTCTCATTGAACTTAATCCGCTCGAATGGATTAAGTAATTCAACATCCACCCCAAGTTTTACTGCAACGGCCTCTTTCAAGCCAGACATCTTGGAGCAACCACCAGACATACTGATGCGAACAATTCTTTCTTCTCCGGAAGCAGTTGAATTATAAAAATCAACAGAACGTCGGATTTCTTGTGATAGTGTTTCGTTCACCCGGCTTATTACATCCAGCAATGGGCCACCCTGCTGTTGAGTAGCCAGCATCTTCATGGTTTCAGCTTCATGGGCACTGACACCGAGTTGTTTTTGAATTTCCTCTGTGTATTGATTACCACCCATCTGAACATCACGGGTAAAGAGAGTTGTCTCACCCTTGACCACATTAATATTCATCACACCAGCACCCACGTTGACCAGTGCACGTACATCATCGTTTGTTTCGACACTCAACTCAAAGGAGTTTTGAACAGCAAAAGCATCAACATCCATGACGCTGAGATTCAAGCCGGCATCGTTAAATACAGCAACGTAGTCGTTAATTATGTCTTTTTTACTGGCAACCAACAGAACTAAAACCTTAGAAGGATCAAGCGGGTCCGGCCCTAAAATTTGAAAATCAATATGTACATCTTTAATATCAAATGGAATATATTGCTCAGCCTCCCAGCTAATCTGGTCTTCAAGTTCTTCTGAGGTCATGGCTGGCAAAGAAATTTTCCGGATAATCACCGCATTGCCTGAAATAGAACAAGCGACATCTCTGGTTTTAATCCCAAGACTGGCGACAAGATTCTTAACAGCATCAACAACCGTAGCAGTGTCCATGAGGCTATTATCAACAATGGCCTCTGGAGGTAGTGGCATAACTGCAGCATTCAACAACTGATAACCATCTTTTGTCGGCCACAACTGCACCAGCTTGACAGAGCTGGAGCCGATATCGATGCCTATGAGGTCCTTTTTCTTGTTAAATAATCCAAACATGACCCGTACCTGTCATCCCTGTTCTTGGAAAACCTTATCACGGTCTTCCAGCGTATAACCGAGAGCCAAAATTATCTTACGCATTGTTTCTACGCGACAGCTTTCGCCACGTTCAATCCTATCAATCGTGACAGTTGAAACCCCAGCCTTGCGCGCAAGTTCAGACTTGCTCATAAGCATTTTTTCTCTAATTTTTTTAACTTTATTTGGTGTTTTCATAGATATCCCACGCTATAACTGATTGTCTCCTATGTAGCGCGTTTTTACTCTTTGTCAACAAATTTTATAAAATTATATATAAATAAAAAAAATGACACCATATAAGGTATCATTAACACAGACGACCACAATATACACTCCTGCGAATACGGAAAATTATTTAATACAGACTCTTCTGACTTCATGAATATCAGTCAGTCCCTGAAAAACTTTCAATATTCCATCCTGTTTCAGGCTGGTCATGCCGTCAAGAACCGCCTGCGCACGAATGTCATCCGTATCAGCCCGACGTTTAACCAGATATTTAAGGTGATCACTTGCATCCAGTATTTCATGAATACCCAAACGGCCATGGTAGCCTGACTGACCACACTGTTCGCAGCCATGTGCATGGGCTAAAGTAACACTGGACGGATCAATGCCTGTATCAGCAAATGCTTCCCGACCATACTCGTCTATCAGTTCATCCAGCTCTGCCTGATCTGGCGTATAGGTCTCCTTGCACCCAGAACAAAGACGCCGAGCCAACCGTTGTGCCAATACACACAGAAGTGAATCAGAAAAGCTGTAGGGATCTAGCCCCATCTCCAGCAGCCTTGTAACTGTTTCGGGGGCTGAGTTGGTATGCAGAGTCGAAAAAACCAGGTGACCAGTCAGAGACGCTTCCACGGCTATCCCGGCAGTCTCTTCATCCCGCATTTCACCAACCATAATTACATCAGGATCCAAACGGAGAAATGAACGTAAAGCTGAAGCAAAGGTAAAGCCAATCTTGGGATTAATCTGTACCTGACGCAAGCCTATTTGGGTAATTTCAACCGGGTCTTCAGCCGTCCAGATTTTACGATTTGCTGAATTTATTGTTGCAAGTCCCGAATGCAGCGTGGTTGTCTTGCCGGAACCGGTAGGACCAACAACCAACACTAGCCCATAAGGGCTCTGAAGACAGCGTTCAAAGACCTGACGATTCCTGTCAGTAAGCCCTAAACGTTCAAATGAAACTGGATCTCCACTGGTAAGCACGCGTATAACAACATCCTCAAGCTGCCCAACGGTTGGCATGGTTGCAACCCGCAATTCTATATCCAACGGGCCAAACTTTTTAAAATCAACTTTACCATCCTGTGGTCGTCGGCGATCTGCAATGTCCAGATCTGCCATAATCTTGATCCGTGAAGGAATAGCAAACTTATATTTGTACGGAATTTTCTGGTACACCATACATTGACCATCGATTCTTATCCGGACTGTAACATCCCGCTTGCCAGGATAAGGTTCTATATGAATATCAGAAGCTTTCTTCATATAGGCATCGTAGATGATTTTATTAACCAGCTTGACGATAACGGAATCCTTCTCCGTTACCTTACGGACTTCCTCTTCAACCTCCGGCTCATCAACGGCCGAAGTTTTATTCAGAAGTTCGGATATGCTGTCAGGCACCAGATCAAGATTCACCTCATCCATCGCGCTGGTGCTGGATGAAAGATCAACCCGATAGAGCGATTTAAGTGCACGTAGAACACTGGCCTCTGAGGCAATAACTGAAATTATTTTAAGACGAATATTATCTTCAAGCTGCCTGATATCGTGATGCCGTAAAGGCTGCGCCATAGCCAGCGTCAAGGTATTGCCGATCATCGAGATCGGCACCAAGAGGTGCTTCTGCGCATAGACGGAACTTATATAACGAGACAGACCAGGATCAAGAGAAAGGGAGTTAATTTCTACATAAGGCAGGTCATACTGGGCGGCAACCGAACGAGCCAGCTGCTCCTCATCAACAAAACGTAACTTTAACAATGCCCGTTCAAGTGGAATATCATTCTGACGGCTTAATTCGCGGGCCTGGGAGAGCTTCTGCTGATCAAGAAGTCCCTCTTTCAACATAATATCGGCTAGCTTGCGCCGCTTGTTTTTCTGATCCAGTACCAGTGAAAGATCACTCTCCCGAATATACCCTAGACGGCACAGGAGCTGACCGACGGTCTGGTCAGGAAACATCTTCTGCATTTCGAGGGCTTCATCCAGCTGTTCTTGGCTGATCAAGCCCTGCTCTATCAGCAGTTCTCCGAGGCGTTTGGTAATCATTGTGTCCTAACGTTCCTGCACCTGATAACCGTGATCGTAAAGCAGCTCACGCATGCCTTTTTCAATCGGTCGGTCAGTCAACATGACAGCGCCTCCACCTTTTGCTGCATTTTCAAGCATGAAACCTGACATTTCAAACGAATATTTTCCCGCTGGATCTGCCAGAAGCAGGTGTGCGGCATAGCGAGAAGGAAGATCCATGCGAAACAAAAGTTTGCCGGTTACAGTCTTAAAATCATCTTGAGGCTCAAGGATCACCACTCGGTACCCTTTCGTTTCCAGTAGCCGGAACAGGGTATAGGTAACCGGATCACCGGTAAATCTGGTCACCACGAAACGTTTCCCGTCATATTCGAAATAACGTTCTGCAGCGACAGAAAGTCCAACACCGGTTTCCGAGGTCCTGAACAGCTCAACCCGACGGTTTCGCTCTGCTGACACAGCCAGTGTCTCCAAGACAAGGTCCACCGCCTGTCCTTGCCCCTGCGGAGTTGCACGTACGACACGATGACGCAATGGGACAGGAGTATGTACTTGATCAGCAAATGGCTCAGAAACTGTTAAACCTTGCGTTTTTAGGTACTCAGCCAGACGAAGCGGCAACCCCTGACGTGCGGCGCTAACCAGCATCACCTCGTTGTTCATGACACTTTCTGCACTTCGCTCAACTTTAAAATCGCTTCTTACCTTCAGCTGGGGATCTTTACCAAAGGTCATAACCGGCTGCTCTTCAACTGAGTAAAAACCAGCAGCCCCAAACAGCAACCCGAGAAAACGGCGCGCATCTGCAGGAGAAGCAGTAACAACGCGTACCTTAGAATCCTTTTCCTGAATTAATGTCCTTACTAGAGGCGGTAGGGAGGCATCTCTATCCAGTAAAATCAAACCGCCATCTGCTGCCTTCAACAGTGGATAGCGTACCGGATCCATTGTCAGCTCAAAGGCGTCAGACTTAAGGGACAATGCAGGTAATACGGTATCTCCTGCAGGCACCAGGGTATCCCAAAAAGAACGAATTCTACGTATATCAGGAATACCCTCTACTTCAGTACCGTACGAGGTTAGCTGGAGTGTTGATGTCGGTTGTTCAAGAGGACTTTTATGCAGAGCTATTTTTGTACGGGGGCTCTTAATGTAACGATGAGATGCACCACTCCGGGCATGTTTCCCGCGACGCACAGCACTACCGGATTCTTTTTTTACCTGAGCTGGATCAAGCTCAAAGCGGGCGTCGATGGCGCAACCGGCAGATGGAAACAAAACAGCAGTACCACCAAGCACAAGCAGAGATAGAGCTAAAGAACGACAAAACGTAATAAACATATCAGTTAAAACCCTCATGGCGTAGGTGCAAAAACAACGGCCTTAATTGGACCACTTGAAGTTGAACGATAGATCAGCAGATCCGCCTGTCCGGGAAGCGTCGCCCGCTCCAGCCAGACTCCTTCTTTGCGTTCCTGACGACCTGACTGATACTGATCTTTGCCGGTCAGATCACGCAACACCTGTTTAAGCTCTGATACTGGAATACTACTGTCTTTAACAGCAATTATCTGAACTGCACGCAGCCGACCATCGGCATGAAACAGGCGATAGTCACGATTTACTGATTGATAGCGGGACCAGCCCGGCCTCTTACGGGAAAAGAGGGGATCTGGTTTTGCCTTAGAGATAAAAGATGGCAGCACATCAGTTTTTTGTGTAGCGGTCTGAGGGGTTGGGGCAGGTGTTCTAACAGCGCTTATTTGAGGTTGCACAACGTCTGTCTGCAATGGTCTTACCGGCAAATTTTGTTTAACAACATCGCCCTTCCGGCTATTAAAAACAGTCCACGGTTTCATCCAGGCCAGCAATACTCCAAACAGCAAAAGAAGCAGAAGGCTGATGCCCCACCGGAGCATACGCTTTCGACTACGGTATTTTTCTTCAAAAACCTGCAGTAACTCCTCCACCGGCACTGAAGTATCATTGGCAGTTTTGGAGTCTTCCGAAACAGTCGGTTCAACAGGTAACACCTGTTGTTGCACAGGACGCACCGGACGTTCAATCACCGACTGC
>JAJTBI010000017.1 GCA_021286935.1 Geobacteraceae bacterium | reverse complement strand
CCCGTGCCTACAACACGGTGTTGCCTCCTTCCGGCAAGATCCTGACCGGTGGTGTGGATGCCAATGCCCTGCAAAAGCCGAAGCGTTTCTTTGGTGCAGCCCGTAATATTGAAGAGGGCGGTTCACTGACCATCATCGCCACTGCCCTGGTGGATACCGGCAGCAAGATGGATGAGGTGATCTTTGAAGAGTTCAAGGGCACCGGCAACATGGAGGTCCACCTGGACCGCCGCCTGGTGGAGAAACGTACCTTCCCGGCCATCGATATCAATAAATCCGGTACCCGTAAGGAAGAACTGCTGATAGAGAGAAGCATGCTGAACCGGATCTGGATTCTGCGCAAGATCCTACATCCGATGAACGTCGTTGATGCCATGGAGTTCCTGCTGGATAAGCTGTCAGAAACCAAGACCAATCAGGAGTTTATTGATTCGATGAGTAAGTAGTAAAAAAAAGATCTTGAGTTTTTGAGTGATAATCCGATATTCTATAATTTCGTCAAACACAGCTTTATTAAACGAGCTGCAATAATCAGGAGGTAGCAGATGAAAGAAGGAATCCACCCGATGTACAACGAAGTGACCGTTAAATGTGCCTGTGGCAACAGCTTCCTGACCCGTTCCACCCGCAAGGAAATCTTTACCGAGATTTGTTCTGCCTGCCATCCGTTCTTTACCGGCAAGCAGAAGCTGGTTGACACTGCTGGTCGTGTTGAGCGGTTTAAGAAGCGTTACGGCCAGGCTTAACATTGCATGTAGGTTTCTCAGGGGGGGTGTGCCTGCGGGTGCAGCCCCCTTTTTGTATCCAGGCTAATTCCAGCTCAAGGCGCTCTCTTTATTGGCTCCTCCCCGCCGTCTTGAGATTATCCTTGATTTGAAACTGGCACTAACCAGGTGAGTTATGAATATTGAACTGCTGCACCATACCCCTGAACCTGAACGGACCGTTGCCCTGGCAGCGCGGCTCTGCTATTCCCCCACTGGACTTAATGAGCTGAAGGAAAAGATCGGCAGTGGTGATATCCGTCAGTTTATCGACAAGATTATGTCTCTCGGGCACCATTCGGTGTTGGAGCATGCCTCTTTTACCTTTGGCGTGGAGGGGATCTCGCGGGTCACCTCCCATCAGCTGGTGCGTCACCGGGTGGCCTCCTATTCCCAGCAGTCCCAGCGCTATGTCTCCCATGTAGAGCGTTTTGATGCGGTCATCCCCCCATCCATAGACTCCAATGAGGAGGCAAAGCGGATCTTTGACTTCACTATCGGCGTGGTGCATCAGGCCTACAGCCAATTGGTGGAGATGGGGGTACAGCCTGAGGATGCCCGCTATCTGCTGCCCAATGCCACTGAGACCAAGGTTATCATCACCATGAATGCCCGTGAACTGCTGCATTTCTTCAAGCTGCGCTGCTGTATGCGAGCCCAGTGGGAGATCAGGAGTATGGCAGTGGGGATGCTGAAACTGGCCAAAGAGGTTGCCCCCACCATCTTCCGGGATGCCGGCCCCGGCTGTGTTGCCGGCCCCTGCCCGGAAGGTGAATTCTGCTGTGGCCGTACGGCCCAGGTGCGTAAGCAGTTCAGGAGTCTTAGCTAAATGGAAAAAATTAATATCGGTGGTCAGGCCATACTGGAAGGGGTGATGATGCGTGCCCCCCGGGCCATGGCCATTGCGGTCAGACGCCCCAGTGGTGAGATCGTGGTCAAGCGGGAGCAGATGCCTCCCCTGTCGGAACGCTACCCGATTGTCAAACTGCCGATCCTGCGTGGTGCCGTGGCCCTGTTTACCTCACTGATTCTGGGGATCAAGGCACTCAATTTCTCCGCCAATGAGGCGCTTGAGGAAGAGGTTGACGAGAACGGCGAGAGCAAAAAGGAAGAGCTGACCTCTTGGGCACTGGCCGGTACCATGGCGGTGGCCTTTGGTTTCGGTATTGCCCTGTTTTTCTTTCTGCCACTCTATCTGACCAAGCTGCTGATACCGGTTATTGGTGATCACAACGTGGTCTTTAACCTGGTTGATGGCGTGATCCGGGTGGTTATTTTTCTGATCTACATCTGGTCCATTGCCCGGATGAAGGATATCCAACGGGTTTTTCAATACCATGGGGCTGAACATAAAACGATCTTTGCCTTTGAAGCAGGTGCAGAGCTGACCATTGAACGAGTGAAAACCTTCAGCCGTCTGCATCCCCGCTGTGGCACCAGCTTTCTGCTGATTGTAATGCTGGTCAGTATCGGCGTTTTTTCTCTGATCCCCAAGGCGTGGCCCTTTGTCTATAAGGCATTGTCGCGGGTGGTGCTGTTGCCGCTGATTGCCGGTATCTCTTACGAATTTCTGAAGTGGAGCGCCAAGAATGATCAGCATCCGCTGGTGAAGCTGGTGATTACCCCCGGCTTGGCCCTGCAACGCCTGACCACCCGTGAGCCGGATGATGACCAGCTTGAAGTGGCGATCCGTTCGGTCAAAGAAGCTTTAGATGAGAACGGCGGTTATGCCGATGACAGACTTGTTGTTTAACGGAACGGCTTGTTTTCACAATCTCGGCGTTGTCCCGCGTGCCTCCTTGTGCGGCGTACCAACAATGTACGCCTCCGCGTCGGCCCTTGGACGCCTTGACCTTGCGAAAACCGCACGCTCCTTTTGAACCCTTTATCTTGATTTTTTTAAGGAACCTTGAGCATGTTTGACAAAATACAGGATCTAGAAGTCCGTTTTCAGGAACTTGAGTCATTACTGTCTGATCCGACGGTGATAAGTAACCAGCCGGAGTTCCGCAAGCTCTCCCGTGAACATGCCGATCTGGCCCCGCTGATCGAGGCGTTCCGTCGCTACAAGAAGGTGCTTGAAGAACTGGAAGAGAATCAGGAGCTGCTGGCTGACCCTGAGATGAAGGAGATGGCGGAAGAGGAGATCAGCCGCCTTAGCCAGGAAAAAGAACGCCTTGATGCAGAGATCAAGATCCTGCTGTTGCCCAAGGATCCCAATGATTCCCGTGACGTTATTCTGGAGATCCGGGCCGGAACCGGTGGCGATGAGTCAGCCCTGTTCAGTGGTGACTTGTTCCGGATGTACTCCCGCTTTGCTGAGAAAAACCGCTGGAAGGTGGAGATGCTCTCCTGTTCCGAGTC
This sequence comes from Geobacteraceae bacterium, assembly GCA_021286935.1. Taxonomy (GTDB): domain Bacteria; phylum Desulfobacterota; class Desulfuromonadia; order Geobacterales; family Pseudopelobacteraceae; genus Trichlorobacter. The sequence goes on along the minus strand of JAJTBI010000017.1, from coordinate 41,190 downwards.
AGAGCGTGGCGGCTACAAAGAGGTGATCGCCTCCATTGAGGGGCAGGATGTCTATGCCAAGCTCAAGTATGAATCCGGTACCCACCGGGTCCAGCGGGTGCCTGAGACTGAGGCCCAGGGCCGTATTCATACCTCTGCCTGCACCGTGGCGATCATGGCAGAGGCAGAGGATGTGGATATCGACATCAATCCGGCTGATCTGAAGATCGACGTTTACCGTTCTTCCGGTGCTGGCGGCCAGCACGTCAACACTACTGACTCGGCGGTACGGATCACCCATATCCCCACCGGTACCGTGGTGGCCTGCCAGGAAGAGCGTAGCCAGATCAAGAACCGGGCCAAGGCAATGAAGGTCCTGAAGACCCGTATTCTTGACAATATTCAACAGGAGCAGAATGCCAAGCTGGCTGCTGACCGTAAGCAACAGGTGGGGTCTGGTGATCGTTCCGAGCGGATCCGCACCTATAACTTCCCCCAGGGCAGGATGACTGACCACCGGATCGGCCTGACCCTCTATCGGCTGGATTCGATCATGGCAGGTGACATTGAAGAGATCACCGATGCCCTGCGTACCTTCTACCAGATGGAAGCACTTAAAGCCCAAAGTGAAGGCAACTGACGAAATCTGGACCACCCTTAAGGTCCTGACCTGGACGGTCGGTTACCTGACCGAAAAGGGGGTGGAGAATGCCCGCCGTGAGGCTGAGTGGCTGTTGTGCGAGGCCACCGGTTTGGACCGGATGGGCCTGTACCTGAACTTTGATAAGCCGTTGCAGGATGATGAACTTGCCGCGTACCGCAGTATGGTGGCCCGTCGTGGCAAGCGTGAGCCGCTGCAGCATATCCTTGGCAACCAGGAGTTTGACGGACGTGAGTTTGTTGTTACCAAGGATGTCCTGATCCCCCGCTATGATACTGAAACCCTGCTGGAAGAAGCGGTTCGGCAGGCCCCTCAGGCTCGCACGGTGCTGGATATCGGCACCGGCTCCGGCTGTATTGCCATCTCGCTGGCCCATCGTCTGCCCCAGGCGCAGGTCACCGCCGTAGATCTTTCCCCCGATGCACTGGCCATTGCCCGACACAATGCTGAACGGAATAATGCAGTGGTAGAGTTTCTGCTGGGCTCGTTTTTTCAGCCTGTCAATCAACGCCGTTTTGACCTGATTGTCTCAAACCCCCCTTACATTACCCATGCCGACCTGGCGACACTGCAGCCGGAAGTGCGTGATTTTGAACCCCGTCTTGCCCTGGATGGTGGTCCTGACGGTCTGGATGCTTATCGGGTGCTGGCTGCTGAGGCTCCTGGCCACCTTGAGCCAAACGGTTGGCTGCTGATGGAAGTAGGGTCAGGGCAGGACAAAGATGTTGCCCGTCTGCTTGCAGATGCTGGATTTGATGCTATCGTAACCGTACCGGATAGTGCCGGTATTATGCGGGTCGTGGGAGGGCAGCACCATGGAGTATGATCAGGCCCAGAAGGTGCTTGAAGAGGCAGATTGTCTGGCAGATCGGGCAACGGTCGAGGCGGCCATTGAGCGGATGGCCGGTGCAATTACGGCCAGCATCGGCAAAAAGAATCCGATGGTCTTCTGCGTCATGAACGGTGGTTTGATCTTCTGTGGCCAGTTGCTGACCAGACTTTTGTTCCCTCTTGAAGTGGGCTACCTGCATGCAACCCGCTATGGTCGTGAGACAACCGGTGGTGATCTGGAGTGGAAGGCGCAGTTTCAGGACGATCTTGTAGGGCGTACCGTGTTACTGGTGGATGACATTCTGGATGAAGGGGTAACCTTGCTGGCTCTGGCCGATGCTTGCCGTAGTCGTGGTGCTCGGGAGGTGTTGACAGCCGTACTGGTTGATAAACTCCATGATCGTAAATCCTGCCCCGGTTATCGGGCAGATTTTACCGGGTTGGAACTACCGGATCGTTTTGTCTTCGGCTATGGTCTGGACTATGACGGCATGTGGAGGAATGCGCCGGGGATTTACGCGGTCAAGGGGTTGTAGGAACGAACTATTTCCGCAATCTCTGTGTTGTGCTTTATTCGTGCCTGCTCAACGTACTACCAACGTACGCCTCCGCGGCACTCGTTCGCACGCCTTGACCTTGCGAAACTATCGCGTTCCTCGCGAAGGGGTGCTATGAAAAATTTCTTTGAATTCAATCGGTATAACACTTCCTACCGTCAGGAAACCCTGGCCGGTCTCACCACCTTTCTGACCATGGCCTATATCATGGTGGTTAACCCTACCATCCTTGCTGTGGCGGGAATTCCTAAAGATGCCCAGGTGACCGCCACCATCCTGGCTGCAGTGATCGGCTGTCTGATGATGGCCTTCTGGGCCAAACGCCCCTTTGCCATTGCGCCGTACATGGGTGAAAACGCCTTTATCGCCTTTGTAGTGGTCAAGGGGATGGGCTATTCCTGGCAGGTGGCACTGGGGGCGGTTTTCTGGGCGGGTTTGGCCTTTATCCTGCTGACCGTTCTGAAGATACGTTCGTGGCTGGCAGAATCGATTCCAATCTCGCTGAAGGCCGCCTTTGCAGTGGGAATCGGCCTGTTCCTGGCCTTTATCGGTCTGAACGAAACCGGGTTGGTGGTACTGGGGGTACCCGGCGCACCGGTCAGGCTGGGCAATATTGCCCAGAGTTCGGTGCTGCTGGCAGCGGCAGGGTTTCTGCTGACCGTGGTGCTGATGGCACGTAAGGTGAACGGTGCACTGCTCTACGGCATTGTAGCAACAACACTCGGTTCTGTTGCGCTGGGTCTTACGAAGCTGCCGGCATCGTTGATCAGCCTGCCTCCTTCGCTTGAACCGATTTTCCTGAAACTTGATATAGCCGGAACCCTGCAGCCCGGTGTCTTTCCGGTGGTGCTGGTGATCTTTATGATGGCCTTTCTTGATACCATCGGTACCCTGATCGGCCTTTCCATGCGGGCTGATCTGCTGGATAAGGATGGCAACCTGCCGGAGATTGAACGCCCGATGCTGGCCGACGCCGTGGCAACTACCCTTGCGCCGCTCTTGGGGACCACCACCACCGGGGCCTATATCGAGTCAGCCGCGGGGATTGCAGCCGGAGGCCGCACCGGTTTTACTGCGCTGGTGGTGGCAGCGCTGTTTGGCCTGTCGCTCTTTTTTGCACCGCTCTTTACCATGGTGCCAGGCTATGCCGCCGGTATCGCCCTGGTGGTGATCGGCGCTTTCATGATTCAGGCGGTTACCCGGCTTGATTTTGACGATTTCACGGAGCTGATTCCGGCCTTCCTGACCATTGCCCTGATGATCTTTACCTACAACATCGGGATCGGCATGACGGTGGGTCTGTTCACTTATCCGCTGATCAAGCTCTGTACCGGCCGGGCCAAAGAGGTGTCTGGCGGGATGTGGGTACTGGCGGCTTTGTCACTGACCTTCTTTGTCTTTATGCCTAAAGGGTAGTTCAAATTCCATTTCAAGGCATCAGTACGAAAACCAACCCCCCTCAATCCCCCCTTGTCAGGGGGAAGTTTAAGCCTTCTCTGGTGTGCCCCTCCCCTGACAAGGGGAGGCCGGGAGGGGTTTGATATGAACTGGCTTTCTTTAAAGCGGTGATCTGCGCTTCGTAATCAGCCGAACCTGGCGCTCATGAAACCAGTAGTACCAGACCCAGTTCAGCAGCACCACAATCCGGTTGCGGAAGCCGATCAGGTAGTAGACATGCAGCAGCAGCCAGGCCAGCCAGGCCGGGTAGCCCTTCAGGTTTAGTCCAAAGGCGGTGGCAACCGCGGTATTACGGCCAATGGTGGCCATGCTTCCCTTGTCGCGGTAGTGGAAAGGAGCGGGTGTTTCCCCCCGCTCTCTGGCCAGAATGGCTGAACCAACATAGGCCCCCATCTGCATCGCCACCGGAGCTACCATCGGCAGGATCTTGCCTTCCTGCTCCAGCCAGGCCATGTCACCGACTACATATACCTCCGGGTGATCAGCCAAGGTCAGATCAGGCTGGACCGGAATACGGCCACCACCGGCATGGGCTGTTTGCAGGGTTGCGGCCAGCGGCGCCGCCTTGACGCCAGCTGACCAGATCAGCGTATGGGCTGGAATCACCGCACCATCGTGCAGCACCACCCGCGTGTCATCAGCATCAATCACCTGGGCATTCAGCAGTACCTCAACGCACATACTGCGCAGCTTTTGCAGGGTGTACATCCCCAGTTCCTGAGGCATGGCTGCCAACAGGCGGTCGGTGGCCTCCACCAGCACCACCCGGGCGGTATGGATACCTAGTTCTGGGTAGTCTTTAGCCAGTACATAGGTAACCAGTTCAATCAGGGCTCCGGCAAATTCAACCCCGGTTGGCCCGCCACCCACAATCACAAAGGTCATCAAGGCCCGTTTACGGGCCGGGTCAGGTTCGATCACCGCCTGTTCAAAGCAGCTCAGGATCTGATTACGCAGTACCTCGGCATCCTCAAGCTCCTTCAGATCATAGGCGTGCTGCTGCACCGTGCTGAGTCCAAAGAAATTAGTGCTGCTGCCAGCACCGATAATCAGATACTCATAACCCACTGGACCGGTGGTGGTTTGCACCTCTTTGGCGTCAAAATCCACGCCGGTTACTTCCGTGAGGTGGAAACGGACATTGGGCCATTGCCGGGCCATGGCGCGGATGGAATAGGCAATTGATTCCTGCTCAAGGCCTGCACTCGCCACCTGATAGAGCAGGGGCTGAAACAGGTGATAGTTGTTGCGGTCAATCAGCAGCACGTCAAGTCCGCTTCCTGCCAGGGCTCGGGCTGCCCGGACACCGCCAAATCCCATACCGATGACAACTACCCGCTTTGGTTGCATAGAAATTTCCTTTCACTGGTCAACTCCTTGTACCATATCGTACCGGTCAGGCAAGTATTAAAAGAGACAGTATTGGTCTCTTTTTGTTTTTTTTGATACAAGTCAATGTGTAAGGTCAATGATCCGGTTAAGGTGATACCAGATCATACGAGGAGGACGCCATGAGCGCACATCGGATACAGAAGGATATGACCATAAAGGAGTTGATTGAACAGCATCCGGAAACATTGGAGGTGCTGATTGCCAACGGGTTTGAAAACCTGAAGGACCCCAATGTGCTGGCCGGTGTTGGTGGTTTTTTGAAGCTGGAGCGGGCGGCCCTGACCAAGAACTACGATCTGGATAATTTTTTAGGGCTGCTGCAGCAGAAGGTTGATGAAAAGCATAACCAGGTGGATGTCACCATGAAGCAGACCCAGCAGGAGCAGAGCGAGATTAGCATCTCCGGCCTGCTGCCCTGCCCGGTACGGCTGCCGCTGCTGGAAGGATTTGACCGCTTTATCGAGCAGTACACCAGAGAGAGCGGTGTTACGGTCAGCTACAAGTTTGAGGCAGCCTCGCTCGGCTCGGCCTGGATGGATGAGCATATCCAGACGGTTACCGCCGCTGACCAGCTGCCGGACATCTTTGTCTCAGCCGGTTTTGAAACCTTCTTTGATCCGGCTACCATCGGCAGGTTCAAGGAACAGGGGGTGTTTGCCGACCTGACCGGCGACGCAATCAACCGCAGCTTTGACGGGCTGGAGCTGAAAGATCCTAAAGGGCACTATGGCCTGATTTCTGTAGTGCCGTCTGCCTTCATGGTTAACCATGATGAGCTGGGTGACCTGCCGGTGCCTCGTACCTGGGCAGATATCCTCAAACCGGAATTTGAGCAGAAAGTGGCACTGCCGGTGGGTGATTTTGACCTGTTCAACGCGATCCTGCTCACCATTCACAAGATGTATGGCGATGAGGGGGTCAGGAAGCTGGGACGGTGCATGCTGAAATCGATGCACCCGGCCCAGATGATCAAGAATGCCCAGCGGGTGGCAGAGGAAAAGCCACCGGTCACCATCATCCCTTACTTCTTCAGCCGGATGGCCGGCATGGTCAAGAGCCTGGAGATTATCTGGCCGGAGGACGGCGCCATTATCAGCCCGATCTTTATGCTGGCCAAGGCTGATAAACAGGACAAGCTGCAGCCGATTGCAGACTTCCTGTGCAGTAAAGAGGTGGGAGAGACCCTGACCAACCGTGGGTTGTTTCCGGCCTTGAATCCCGAGGTGGAGAACCAGCTGCCGGAGCAGCACCCCTGGCAGTGGGTTGGCTGGGATTACCTCTACAGCCATGATATCGCAGCCCAAATCAGGTACACGGTAGGGCTGTTTGAAAAAGCGATGAACGAAGGCTAAGGAGAACAACCATGCATTTTCTAACCGTATCCGGACCGCCATCATCAGGCAAAACCTCGGTCATCCTGCGGGTAATTGAGGCGCTACAGGCGAAACAAAAAAAGATCGGGGTAGTCAAGTATGACTGCCTGATGACGGAAGACGACCTGAGCTACGCCAAGAAAGGGGTGCTGGTCAAGAAGGGGCTTTCAGGCTCCCAGTGCCCGGACCACTATTTTGTCAGTAATATCGAGGCCTGCGTCAGTTGGGGGGTGGAGAACAATTGCGATTTTCTGATCAGCGAATCAGCCGGACTCTGCAACCGTTGTTCTCCCCATATCAAGGATATTACTGCGGTCTGCGTGATTGATAACTTAAGCGGCATCAACACCCCCCGTAAGATCGGGCCGATGCTGAAATCAGCCGATATCGTGGTGATCACCAAGGGAGATATTGTCTCCCAGGCCGAGCGGGAGGTGTTTGCCTCACGGGTTAAACAGGTCAACCCTGGTGCCGTGATCATGAACATCAACGGTATTACCGGCCAGGGGGCATTTGAACTGACGACCCTGTTTGAAGGGGCCTCGGATATTGAGACCCTGAAAGGGATGCGGCTGCGTTTCTCCATGCCGTCGGCGCTTTGTTCCTATTGTCTGGGTGAAACACGGATTGGTGACGAGTACCAGACAGGAAACGTCAGAAAGATGGAGTCTTGACCATGCACTACCACGATCTATTACTACAACCCTTGAAGCAGTTGCTGGCCGACTACCCCTGGCTGGAGGATTTTTTCAGCTCATTCGGTCTGCAGCTACAGGTCACAGAGCAGACCCTGCAACAGTACCTGAATCAGCTTGATCCTGATCAGCTGCTTGATCTGGGTATCAGTCAGGAACAGCTGCAGCAGAGCCTGCATGACTTTATGGCCGGTATGCTGGCCCTGGATGAAGCTGCTGAAAAGGTGGAGTCGCTGACCATCATTGGAGGTTTTGATAAAACCGGCAGTGCTGAGCAGCTGGAACTGACCCTGAAGCCGGGTGAAGTGATCTGTATTGTCGGCCCCACCGGTTCCGGCAAGAGCCGGCTGTTGGCTGATATCGAGTGGGTGGCCCAGGGGGATACCCCGACAAAACGCAAGATCCTGATCAATGGCGGTGTGCCGGACAATAAGTGGCGCTTTTCAACCGAGCATAAACTGGTGGCCCAGCTCTCCCAGAACATGAACTTTGTGATGGATCTGACCGCTGAGGAGTTTGTGCGGATGCATGCCGAGAGCCGGCTGGTGCCTGACCCGGAAGAAAAGGTGGCCCGGATTCTGGAACAGGCCAATCAGCTGGCAGGTGAGCAGTTTAAGCCGGACACGCCGGTCACTTCCTTAAGCGGCGGGCAGTCACGGGCCCTGATGATTGCCGACATGGCGATCCTGAGTAAGTCGCCGATTGTGCTGATTGATGAGATCGAGAACGCCGGTATTGATCGTAAAAAGGCGCTGGAACTACTGGTGAAACAGGAAAAGATTATCCTGATGGCCACCCATGATCCGATTCTTGCGTTAATGGGTGACAAACGTCTGGTGATCAAAAACGGCGGCATTGCCAAGATTATCGAGTCAAGTGATGCGGAACGGAAGAACCTGTCCAGGCTGGAAGAACTGGATAACACCCTGCTGGCCCTGCGTAACAGGATCAGATTTGGGGAAACGCTTGAAGAACTCTAATACAAAGAAAAGGAGATACGAATATGCATCAGGGATGTGATGGAAGTTTTGGTGGCGGAGCAGGGGTGGTTGATAAGCTGCGGATGATGGGATACAGCGGAATGGCCATGCCGGTTGAGACCCGGCTGGTCTGCGAAGGCTGTGGAACCTCCTTCCAGATGAAGACCATGGAAGACCGCTGCCCCCATTGCGGTATGGTCTATGGGGTCACCCCCTGCCATGCCAGTGATCCAGGGAGTATTCAGGCTGCAGGTGTAAATTACTGAAGAATTTTAGAATGCTGTGTTTGGGCGGGTAGTTCCGATGAGGGGCTGCCCGTTTTTTTATCCTGTGGTTACCGGCTGTTTCAGGATAATCTGAAACAACAGGGCATATTTAGTTCACACGAAGTAAGATAATAGTGTAATGATATGTTTTGATTCAAGTAAACGAGCTTAAAGTGGTGTTGTGGTCTAAGTTAATCAGAGAAACCGTAGTTTTGGATCGTGTGGCCAATCTGTCTGGCTGCAGATCTTCCTAAGGGGATAGATATGGGATTCTCACTTGATCTTCGTTACCAGATCTGCCTGCAACCGATTGAACTGCCGGTATTTAATCCGGTTGCCCTGGAATTGCTTCAGTTACTCAGTGACCCGACCGTTGAAATTGATCGGGTTACCGGGATCATTCAGAAAGATCAGGCGCTTGCCCTGCAGGTGCTCAGGATGGCCAATTCATCGGCCTACGTGGGGCGTACCCGCTCTGAAACCATTAAGGATGCGGTCAATCGCCTGGGGAGCAAGCAGATCACCAGCCTGGCGATGGCTGCCTCGCAGGCAGCTCTGCATACGTCAGAGTTTTCCATTGTCAATGCGGTTATGCGGGATCTCTGGCTGCACTCCCACGCCTGCGCACTGGGCTGTCGCTCTCTTGCCGTCAGCAGCGGTCATCGTGAACTGGCAGATCAAGCCTATCTGGCTGGTCTGCTGCATGATATCGGCAAGCTCTATCTGCTTAAGGCAATGGAGCGGATCTGGCAGGCCCATGAGATCGAACTGGACCTTGATCTTGAGACCCTGCTGGATGTGTTTTCCGATATGCATGTGGAGCAAGGGGTCCGCATCATGAATCACTGGGATATTCCCCCTCTGTATTGCGCTGTTGCGGCCCATCACCATGCAGAGACCTTTGATGCCTCTGATACCCTGCTGGCCATTGTGCGGCTGGTTAACTTCAACAGTATGCAGTACAACCTCAATCTCTACCCGAGGCTGGTACAGCCGTCTGATGCAAACTCGGAGATTCTGGCGTTACAGGTTGATGAAAACGCCTTGACCACGCTTGAGGCAGATATGCAGGCCGCCTGTGCCTAGCCGGTCTTTTATCCTGCACTATACAATGACAAATTTGTACCTTCCTGCAATAGGTATCTCATGAACTGTACTGACCTTTATAGTACCCGAATCCAGAAAAACTTTGACGATGATCAGGCAGAGATCCTTGCCCTGCTGGAGGCTAACCTCAAAAAGCCACTCAAGCTGATCAACTATTACAAAGGTATTCCGCTTTCCTATTCGGCAACCATCGCCTCCATCAGCAGGGGTGTTGTTGATCTGGATGTGCAGGAAATGCAGGCCTTTACCATTGAACAGGCCCGCTCCACCTTTATTCGCAGTCCACTCTTTAAACATGACCTGTTTGCCCAGGCCCAGTATGTCAATGTCAGGAAAAGGGCCGCAACCTTTGTGAAATTTTCCTATGTAGAGATCATGGCAGAGCGCCGGAGCTTTGTCAGGGTAGAGGTGGATGCTCCGGTGAATGTGGTGATTACCTCACCCCAAGGAGTTGTTGAAGGGAGATTAACTGATCTCTCTCTGTCCGGCTTTGGTGTCTTGATTGACTATAGCTGCCCACTGGAAAAAGGCGTAGAAACCACGGCGCAGTTTACACTGCTAAGCCCTGAAACCGGTCAGCCTATCCCGATTAGTATTCCAGCAACGTTGGTCGCTATTAACGGGGATCGTTCTCCCTACAGCTACCGGTTTGCCATTAACCCGGAAAAGCTGCTTGAGCGTCAGATCTCACAGTATGTCTTTCAGCGGCAGGTTGAGATTATTCGGGAGGTTAAGGAGATCGTGTCCTAGTCTGGTGTGATCGTCTTTTCGCTTCATGAGGCCATAGTTCAACGGGCTGCCGGAATCATCCGGCAGCCCGTTTTTTTCAGGTTAGTGTTGTTGCTTACGCTACCCTGAGCTGCTTCAAAAATTACTTCATTTCGCCGTATGGGTCTTTCAGTTCCTGCTCCGGCTTAAACATCAGCTTCTTGGCTCCACGGTTGTTGGTGTATTTGGACAGCTCTAGATCAATCTTCACCGGCACATCCACACCGGCCTTGGTCAGTGCCTGACGCAGCAGACCATCGGCCTTGGCTGCAAACATGGTGGCGTCGCCAAGGATACGCATCGCTTCGGTCGGGTTATGGAAGCCGATGGAGTTCTCGGCGCCAAAGAACAGGTTACGGTAGAAGCCCTCTTCGTAGTAGTCCTTGGCCATATCATACATCTTCTTGTCAATCTGCTTACCTGCAGCCTGCTGCTTGTGGGTCAACTCAAACAGCTTGGCAACGGTGGCCAGGGCATAGCCGGAACGGATGTACTGGGATGCAGCACGGTCCTGAATGGTGATAACCTGATTCTTCAGCCATTCAGAGGTTTCACTGTGGCACTGTTTGCAGCCTTTGAAATCATTCTTGAGCGGGCTCATGATCCGGTGGTCAGAGATCTTCTTGCTGCCCACCTTGGTGTACGGCATATGGCAGTCGGCACAGGAGACACCAGCCATCCAGTGTACGCTCTTGGTGGAGTACATCTCAAATTCCGGGTGACGGATGTAGCCCATCTTAAAGCCTGTAACTGATTGCGTCCACTCGCCGTGGGACTTGTCGCTACGAATCTTCTTAATGATGTTTTCGATCGGGATGTTACCCATCTTACTGCCATCCCAGGGGAAGAAGACATTCTGGGATTTCATGTTTTCATCTTTAGGGATGATGTAACTGACATGGCACTGGGCGCAGACCAGGGTGCGTTTATCCTGGTTGGTCAGTTTGCTCTGGTCAACACCCAGTTTGTCAAGTGCCTTGGAGAGGGTAAAGCCACGGGAGATCTTTAAGCCCATATCCTTGTTGTTGTGACAGTCAATACAGGCTACGCCCATCTCCTGATGCTCTTTGGGGATCAGGTTGACGGCATCTTTATAGGTGGCGGAGAAGTAACCGGCTACACCATGTTTTTCAGCCAGTTGCGGGGCGTAAGGGGTCTTGCAGGTCAGACAGGCGCCACCGGCCTTGACGCGGGAAGGGTCGATCTCTGCTTGATCCTTCATCATGTGGACGTGGCCACGGGGCTCGTTGTACTCAATACCAAAGCCCCAACCGTTGAACAGCAGGGCGTTGAAGGGGTATTCAGACAGCTTGTCATAGACCTTGCCGCCGTCATTACCTTTCTTGTACTTGCTCTTGCCTTCCGGGGTGGGCTGGGCGGTCGCTTTCCAGGTCTCGTACTCTTCAGGGTAGTTCTTACCCCAGACCGCCGGATCAATCGTGCCGTCCGGGATCGGGGAAATTGTTGCCTTCTCTGCCTTTGGCGGAGCACAGGCGGTGGTCATGGCCCCACACAAAGCAGCAGCCATGAGGGCGACAAGCAGTTTCATTTTCATACTCAATCCTCCTGAATTGATGGGGTTAAATCGGGTTTACAGAGATAGCACCGGTTCCGGTGTGGGTTACCCTGCGGTGACAGCTCCAGCAATTACGTGACGTATCCATCTGGGATACCAGTGTTTCATGACACCTGACACAGTTGGCTTTGACCACCTTGGCGCCATGTTCAGACAGCGTTATCTTCTCCGGCACCTTGCCGGAATAGAAGAACAGTACGTCTTTCATGCCATCGATAGACTTCCAGATGTAGTGGCTGGCCACCCCATCGTTCGGCAGATGGCAATCCACGCACTTGAAACGGCGATGGGCTCCTGCATGCATAAAGGCTGTATGTTGAGCTTCCATGACGTGACAACTGGCGCAAAAATCAGGAGATTCCGACTTTGCCAGCAGCTTTGGCGGACCAAGCATCACAAACAGACCGATCACCGCTGCAGAAATGACAGCGATGGCGACATATTTGAGACGTTTACCGCTAAGAAATGATCCCATCCCTTCACCCCCTTTCTTCTTTGAAAGTAGCAGACCGCATGGATGATGGGGGGGACATGACCGCCACCCTGTATCACCGTTCACCTGCTGATTACGCGAAACGCACGAAAACAGCGGAAAGTCCGAGGGCTTACCGCTGCTTTCAGTTTCCGTATAGGAGACTAGTTACCGGCCATGATTGCCGCGACATCGTCAGCAACTGAGCCGATCGGCTTGATGTCGAAGTTTTCCACCAGCACCTTGGCCACGTTGGGTGACAGGAAGCCGGGCAGGGTGGGTCCGAGGCGGATATGTTTGACCCCCAGGTACAGCAGGGCCAGCAGCACCACCACCGCCTTCTGCTCGTACCAGGCTATGTCGTAGGAGATCGGCAGATCGTTGATGTCCTCCAGGCCAAAGACCTGCTTCAGTTGCAGGGCGATGTAGGCCAGGGAGTAAGAATCGTTGCACTGACCGGCATCAAGTACGCGGGGGATGCCGCCGATGTCGCCCAGCTCCAGCTTGTTGTAGCGGTACTTGGCGCAGCCTGCGGTCAGGATGACCGTGTCCTTCGGCAGCTCCTTGGCAACCTCGGTGTAGTAGTTGCGTCCGGTGTGGCGGCCATCGCAACCGGCCATGACCACAAAGCGCTTGATGGCGCCGGATTTAACCGCTTCAACCACCTTGTCTGCCAGTGCCATTACCTGATGGTGGGCAAAGCCGCCCACGATCTCGCCTTTTTCGATCTCAACCGGTGGTTGGCAGGTCTTGGCCTGGGCGATGATGGCCGAGAAATCCTTGCGGCCAGCCTGCTGACGCTCGGGGATATGCACGGCGCCGGGCCAGCCTGCCATGCCGGTGGTGTAGATCCGGTCCTTGTAGGCGTCCTTAACCGGTACGATGCAGTTGGTGGTCATCAGGATCGGGCCGTTAAAGGAGGCGAACTCCTTGTCCTGCTGCCACCAGGCATTGCCGTAGTTACCGACAAAGTGGGGGTACTTCTTGAAGGCCGGGTAGTAGTTGGCCGGCAGCATCTCGCTGTGAGTGTAGACATCAACGCCGGTACCGGTGGTCTGCTCCAGCAGGTCTTCCATATCATGCAGGTCGTGGCCGGAGATCAGGATGCCGGGGTTATTGCGTACCCCGATGTTGACTCTGGTGATCTCAGGATTGCCGTATTTGGTGGTGTTGGCCTCATCAAGCAGGGCCATGGCGGTAACCGCCACTTCGCCGCACTTAAGCACCTGGGCAATCATCTCATCAACCGTTAGCTCCTGGGTGGTGGATGCCAGTGCAGAGACCATGAACTCGTAGATCTCTTTCTTCTCAAAGCCCAACATTGCGGCATGCTCGGTATAGGCAGCCATCCCTTTCAGGCCGTAGATCAGCAGCTCCCGCAGTGAGCGGACATCTTCGTTGGGCTGCGACAGAACACCAACTTCCTTGGCCTTGGCAGCAAACTCGGCTTCGCTGCCGTTCCAGGTCACGCAATCATGATGACTGGTGAAACCGATGGACAGCTTGAGGATATCCCGCTTGGCAAAGGCCTCTTTGATCAGGGCGGTGATCCGACTATCATCGAAGTTGGCGTTGGTGATGGTGGCAAAGAGTCCCTGGCAGATAAACAGACCGGTTGCGTTGTCAAGTCTTCCCTGCTTTTGGGCTTCGACAGCAGTTTCTGCGAGCCCTTTAAGGGCAAAAACCAGCAGATCCTGCAGATTGGCAGTGTTTTCCTTCTTGCCGCAGACCCCGGCGATGGTGCAGCCGGTCCCTTTGGCGGTTTCTTGGCATTGGTAACAAAACATGCTCACGGGTTTTCTCCTTTGGTTGATAGTAGTTGAGTTATGGAATGAGGCGAGACAGTCAGTTTTTCTGAAACAACCATAGCGCAGTCCTGTTTGAAAAAAGGATGACGGTGGTCAAAAATGTGTTGATTCGAATTAGCCCCTGCAGATTGGATAAAACAGAGCACCAGCAGCCCTTGGTCGCTGGTGCTCTTCTGATTTCAGCCTACTTCTTGCTGGCTTTCTTCTTCATATCTTCAGCCATCTCACGGATCTCGGTCAAATCCTTCTTCATCTTGGCATAGCCGTACCAGGTGGTGTAGTCCGGGTTCATATGGAATGCCCCCTGGAAGGTCTTCATGCGATGATCCATGAACATTTCATACAGGGTCTGCTCGATCTTGGTATCAACATCGTAGAAGGTCAGCAGATCCGGGTAGGCGTACGGCTGCCCGGCTTTCTGCTTGATAATCCCCTGATGATACAGATCACCTACGATACTGATCGCTTCACTGAATAGCTTGTCTGCCTCTTTGCCCATCTGGTCAGCGTTTTTGAAGTTTTCCTTCACAAAGTTGGGGGAGTGGCACTGCTGGCAGATCGCCACGTACTTGCCACGCTCCTTGTCAAATTCTTCCTTGGTCAGACGGGCTACTTTACCAGCCTTAACTACATCCAGACGACCGGTAGGCTTGCCAGCAGGGTCAAGTACCCCCATGCCTTTCAGAATGGTGGCGCGATAGCCCATCCACTCGGCATCGGCCTCAGGCAGGCGCACAGCCAGGAAGCCCCAGGCTGACATTACGCGGTGGTTACCGTTGGGCATATGGCAGGTCTGGCACTTGGGGGCGCGGTTCTTGGCGCCGGGGTTGATGGCGCGGTTGGTCAGGTAGGCGGTGCCATGCTTGGAACCGGACCACATCTCCCACTGGGGATGGTCAAAGCCCATGTGGCAGGTCTGGCAGGCCTCAGGCTCGTTGGCCTCGGCCTTTGAGAAAGCGTGACGGGTGTGGCAGTTCTGGCAGTCCATGCCGTATTTGTAGTATTTGCGTGCTTCGGTCTCCCGGCCCTTGGCATCAACCAGCCCCAGGGTGTGGCAGCCGCCGCAGCCTTTCTGGCCGGCCATGAACGCCTTGGGTTGATGGGGGGAACGGGGCATTGCATCCAGGGCAACCTGGCCAAGCACATGCTTGCCGTCCATATACTGGTTGGCCTGATCCGGGTGGCACTGCTTGCAGGTGGCAATGGTGGGCAGTTGTGCCTTAACCACATCCTTCTCGCTGGTGTGATAGGTGCCGTGACAAGCCTCGCAGGTCAGGCTTTTGGACATCTTGCCCCGGTTGAAGTCCTTGACCATGGCAGGCGAAATCTTGGCGTGGCAGGTCTCACAGTTGGATGGTTTGGCCAGTGCCAGTGCCGGCATCAGTGCCAGACAGGCAACCATACTGATCAGCATGCTGCTAAACCGTTTCAATGCGCGCATCTTCGTTCCTCCTTCGGGATGTGAGTGCTATCCAGCCAGATGCTGGTATCTATACAAGTAGCAACTATGCAACAAGTTTGATGAAAGTCAAATTTAGCAAAATAAAGTGGTAAATGAACGTTTACATGGACTTGTGAGATGTATTGATGCTTGACATGCTCTGGCTTTAGGCCTAGTTATGTAAATATGAAATCGCAAAATGTGCTCGAAAAAAAGGCAACACACGTAAGGCAGGCCGAGATCGTGCAGGCCGCCTTGAGTGTTATCGGCAGACTGGGTGTCAGTGGGCTAACCATCCATGAGGTGGCGCTGGCAGCCGGTATGAGCGAGGCCAACATCTATCGTCACTTCCGCAACAAGCAGGAGGTGATCAAGGCGGTGGTGGAGTTTATCGGCAGTCAGGTCACCAGCCGGGCGGCGCAGTTGGCTGCCTCAAGCGGCAAGCCGCTGGATAAGCTGGAAAAGGTAATCATGGCTCATACCGAGATGATTGCCAAAAACCCTGGCATCCCGCGACTGTTATTCTCTGATGGCGGTATTGCCACTGGCGGCCGGATCGCCTACATCATGAACAGCCGGATCGAGAGTTTTCAGTCGACCCTGGCTGGCCTGCTTGAAGCAGCCGTGGCTGAAGGTGCGGTGCGGCAAGGGATATCTTCCCGTGAGACTACAATTGCTATTCTGGGGATGCTCCAGTTTAGTGTGCTGCGCTGGATCGGTAATCAGGCTGAAGGTAAACTGGTGGATGAGGTAGCTTTACTTTGGGGTAACTTCCGACGTTTGTTGGAGCGGTAAGAGGCAAATTTTTTTTGCATGCTATGTGAATAATTATTTACATTGCTTGGAGAGGCTCATGTCAGCGTCAAAGATAAAGCTACGCAGGTTAATCCTGTTTGCAGCCCTGGTTCCATTAGTGCTGTTGTTCTTCTACGTTGTCCTTCGCTCTGGCCCGCTGGCGCCGGTTGAGGTGATGGTTGCTACGGTCTCAACACAGACTATAAGGCCAGCGGTGTTCGGTGTTGGCACGGTTGAAGCCCGTTACAGTTATCAGGTTGGTCCGACAGCAGCAGGCAGAATCAAGCAGCTGTGCGTGCAGGTTGGAGACCGGGTAAGAGCAGGGCAGCTACTGGGCGAGATGGATCCGGTTGACCTTAATGATCGTCTACAGGCGCAACAGGCAGCCGTTAAGCGTGCTGAGGCAAATGTGCAGGATGCCGAGGCCAGGCAGCGGTATGCGCATGCCCAGGCTAAACGGTATGGTGAACTGTTGCCGCTCAAAGCTACCAGCGAGGAAATAGTTTCAGCCAAGCGGCAGGAATTGCAGACCGCTGATGCTGCGCTAATTGCAGCCAGAGAAGAGCGTTCCCGGCTGCAGTCAGAGTATACGGGGTTGCGTTCACAGCAGGGTAATCTGCACCTGGTAGCCCCGGTTGCCGGGCTGATAACGCTGCGCGGGGCTGAACCGGGCACCACCGTGGTTGCCGGGCAAACCGTGATTGAGCTGATTGATCCGGCATCGGTTTGGGTCAATACCCGTTTTGATCAGATCGCGGCAAACGGGCTCAAGGCCGGTTTGCCGGCACGGATAGAGCTGCGTTCACGCAAGGGGATGTTGTTAAGTGGCACCATTGCCCGTATTGAACCAAAGGCCGACAGCATCACCGAAGAGGTCCTTGCCAAAGTGCTATTTGCACGTGTGCCAGAAAATCTACCTCCATTGGGCGAACTGGCAGAGGTAACGATTGACCTTCCGCCGGCTGCCGCAACGCTGGTTCTGCCCAATGCGGCACTGCATCGTCTGGATAACCGGACCGGTGTCTGGCGTGTGAGTAAGGCCGGTGTTGAATTTGTTGCAGTAAAGCCAGGGGCAACTGATCTGGATGGTCGCGTACAGATTTTGGAAGGGCTTCAAAATGGGGATCGAGTGGTGCTGTACAGTGCCAAGGCACTCACCCGTAAGAGTCGCATCAAGCTGGTTGAAAAGCTTTCGGTGGGCAGGCGATGATCAGCCTTGCCGGACGGGACATACTGCATGGTTGGGGTAAGTTTGTCTTTACCGGTGTCGGTCTGGGATTGCTGCTGGGGGTCACGCTGGTCATGGCTGGTGTCTACCGGGGGATGGTGGATGACGGCATGGCCCTGCTGGACAACAGTGGTGCGGACCTGTGGGTGGTACAGCGCGATACGCTGGGCCCCTATGCCGAGTCTTCCAGCATCAATGATGATCTCTATCGCGGTATCCGGGCCATGCCGGGGGTTGCAGAGGCCGCCAATATTACCTATCTGACCATGCAGGTACGAAAAGGGCAGCAGGATGTGCGCTCTATGGTGGTGGGGGTGGCTTCCGGGCAGGTCGGCGCTGTGCCAGGCTGGCCGACCTATCTGACGGCTGGTCGCCAGATGACACGGGGCCATTACGAGGCGGTGGTTGACCTGGCCACCGGTTTTAAAATCGGCGATCAGTTGGATATCCGGCGTAACGGCTACACTGTGGTGGGGTTGACCCGCCGCATGGTTTCATCAAGCGGTGATCCAATGGTCTTTATCCCGCTCAAGGATGCCCAGGAGGCCCAGTTTTTGAAGGATAACGATGCAATCTGGCAGAACAGGCGGCGCACTGAGGCCAATCCGGCCTTCAATCGTCCCGGTGTGCCCGGCCTGCTTAATGCAGTGCAGGCATCGCAGAGCAGCAACCCTTATGTCAATGCTGTACTGGTGACGATCAAAAACGGCCACGATCCTGCTGAGGTTGCCGAAGCAATCCGTCGCTGGAAGCGGCTGACCGTGTACAGCAGGCCGCAGATGGAAGAGATCCTGGTGGGTAAGCTGATTGCCACTTCGGCCCGGCAGATCGGCATGTTTCTGGTGATCCTGGCCCTGGTCAGCGCTACCATTGTTGCCTTCATCATCTATACCTTGACCATGGACAAAATCAGGGAGATCGCCGTTTTGAAGCTGATCGGCACCCGCAATCGCACCATTGCCGCCATGATCATGCAGCAGTCGTTGGCCCTGGGTACCATCGGTTTTGCGGTGGGCAAGATCAGCGCCACCTTTGCGGCCCCCTACTTCCCCAAGTACGTGCTGTTGGTGCCGATTGATTCCCTGATTGGCTTTATGGTGGTGCTGGTGATCTGTGCGCTGGCGAGTCTGGTTGCCATCCGAATGGCGTTGCAGGTTGATCCGGCAGAAGCGATAGGGGGATAACACGGTGGCAGGAACCGGTATTCGGATTGAAGGACTGAGGAAACGCTACGGCAGTGGCGACACGGCGGTTGATGCCTTGCAGGGGGTGGAACTGCAGGTGGCGCCGGGTGAGGTGATCGGACTGGTGGGGCCATCCGGTTCCGGCAAGAGCACCCTGCTGAAATGCCTGGGGGCGGTGATCGACCCGACTGCCGGACGGATTGTGCTGGGGGATGAGGTGATCTATGACAACGGCTGGCAGGTTCGGGATCTGCGTGCCCTTCGTCGCGACCGGATAGGCTTTGTCTTTCAGGCACCCTACCTGATCCCGTTTCTGGATGTGACCGATAATGTAGCCCTGTTGCCGATGCTGGCCGGTGTGCCGAATCAGGAGGCACGCAAGCGGGCCAGGGAACTACTGGCCGCCCTGGAGGTGGAACACCGCGCCAAGGCCATGCCTGCACAGCTTTCCGGCGGTGAACAGCAGCGAGTAGCCATTGCCCGTGGTCTGATCAACCGTCCTCCGGTGGTTCTTGCAGATGAGCCAACTGCTCCTTTGGACAGTCAGCGGGCGCTGGGGGTGATCCGTATCCTCAATGATATGGCGCAGCAGTACCAGACAGCGGTTATCGTGGTAACCCATGATGAAAAGATCATCCCGACCTTCAAGCGGATCTACAATATTCGGGACGGTATTACCCATGAAGAGGAGGGCGAGGGGCGGGCGGTGTTATAGCCGTGTGTGACTCCAGTTTTTGACCCAGGTCATGCCTGCAGGGTGATAACCGGTATATCCTGACAACCTATCCCGTTAGGATAAAGGAGATCTTGGCATGCACTCGGTGTCAGCAAAAAACGTAACCCGTATCCGTCTGTTGGTGCAGTGGTTGTTTCTGTTCTGGATCATTGGCATCGGCATCCGCTTTGGTCTGTTTATCGCTGCGGTTGAGCAGGGTAATCCGCAGCCGTTCTTTAGCCGTCCTGCCGGAGTGGAGGGCTTTCTGCCGATCGGGGCATTAACCAGCCTGAAACACTGGCTGGTCAGCGGGCAGATTCACCCGGTACATCCGGCAGCATTGGTGATCTTTCTGGCAATTCTGCTGATGAGTCTGCTGGCCAAGAAGTCATTCTGTTCCTGGATCTGCCCGGTGGGTACGCTGTCCGAGGCCGTGCACAAACTGGGGGCACTTCTGCTGGGGCGGAATTTCAAGGTCTGGCGGCCGCTTGATCTGCTGCTGCAGGGGATCAAGTATCTGGTGCTGTTCTTCTTCGTGAAGATAATTTTGCTTGATATGCCTGCCTTTGCCGTTGCCGCCTTTCTGGATACCCCTTACTGGGCAGCCAGCGATGCCAAGATGCTGCGCTTTTTTACCCATATTTCTGCCACAACCGTTGCGGTGCTGGCGGTACTGACCCTGCTGTCGCTGATCTACCGCAATGTCTGGTGCCGCTACCTGTGTCCCTACGGCGCCCTGCTGGGTGTGCTGAGCCTGATGAGCCCCTTCAAAATTCGACGTAACCCGCACACCTGTACCGATTGCCGCCAGTGCAGTCAGGCCTGCCCGGCAGGCATCAACGTGCATAGTAAGACCACGGTTGTCTCGCCGGAATGCACCGGCTGTCTGACCTGTGTAGCTGCCTGTCCGCATCAGGAGGTGCTGGCCATGCGGCCATCGTTCTGGAAACAGCCGCTGCCGGTCTGGCTCTTTCCGGCAGTTGCCCTGACCCTGTTTATGGCCGCAATCGCGGCCGGTATGGCGAGCGGCCACTGGCAGACAGTGTTGACCTCTGACGATTATCGCCAGCTGCTACCGATGCTGCCCTATCTGAGTCATTGAGGATGGTTGACGCGGGCGATGGTTGGACGTACGCTTGCAGGAGGAAAGATGCTGCTGCGTCGCACCATCTGAACGGAAGGGGACACTGCGTATGTCAGAACTGATTGATAACCGGGATAAACGGGTGCAGGAGCTGTTGGCGGTTTCACGGGGCATCATCCAGGGGCACGATGCAAAGCCGTTGATTGAGCAGTACCATGAGGCGATCGAGCAGATGACGCCCCATGATATGCTGGTGATGGAAGACCTGCAGCTCCAGATGGGCATCACACCGCAGGTGATTAAAAAGAGTATCGAGAAGATCATCGGTATCTTTTTTAAAAGCCTGGAGCGCTATCTGTGGGCAAAGCCGGACCCGGACAGCTTTCTCGGTCAGCTGATGCAGGAAAATCAGGCCCTGGCCGGTAGGCTACAGCAGATAAAATCAGTGCTGAAAAGCTACCAGGGCAGGGAGGCGGCCTCATTTGCTGTCCTGCAGGCGGAACTGCTGCCCCAATTCAGGGCGTTGCAGGCCTTTGAACAGCATTACCTGAAGAAGGAGAATGTTCTGTTTCCCTATCTGGAAAGGCGTTGGAAGAACTATCGTCCGATCACGGTGATGTGGTCGCTGCATGACGATATCAGGAAAAAACTGAAAGAGGTTATCGCGCTGCTTGAAAGTGATACCGGTAATTGGCAGGAGTTCAGTCTGCCGATGAGCCAGTACTTCTTTCTGGTGTTCGGTATGATCCAGAAGGAGAATCTGGTGGTCTACCCAGTGGCCACGGAAACCCTGCCGCCGGAAGACTGGCAGGCCATGTACCAACAGAGCTTTGAATACGGTTTTCCATTTATTGAGGCGCCGGTCAGGAATACGAGCGGTAGTTTGCCACAGTCAGCTACCGAACAAGCGGAAGACAGCAACTTCTTTGTGTCTGAAACCGGCAGGATGAGCTATGAACAGGTGCTGCTGGCCTTTAACCATCTACCGGTCGATATCACCTATGTTGATGAACATGACCAGGTCCGGTTTTTCAATCAGCCAAAGGATCGCTTCTTCCCGCGCTCACCGGCGATCATCGGCCGGAATGTCAAGAACTGCCATCCGCCTGAGAGTGTGCATATTGTTGAAAAGATTGTGAACGAGTTTAAAAACGGCAATCGCAATGAGGCCGATTTCCGGATCAAGATGAAGGGACGCTATATTCTGATCCGGTACGTTGCGGTGCGAGACCCGGATAACACCTATCGCGGCGTGCTTGAAATCTCACAGGACATTACCGATATTGTTCCGCTGTCCGGCGAGAAACGGCTGCTGGACTGGGAGTAAAGCGTATCAGTCTACCGGGCCTGGGTGCTGCTCTCAGCTATTCCTGGACTCGCAGGCTGCCAGCCGCTGCTTTAGCTCTTTTTCCTTCTGCCAGCGCTCGGTCACATCCCGCATGATTGAGGCGCAGCCCTGCATGGTGCCGTTCACATCTTTCAGCAGTACCATGCTGAACTCCAGCGAGACCTGCGTACCGTCCTTGCAGATGCCGGGGGATGAGAGCAGGCCGGTCTTGTATTTGGTTTCGCCGGATGCCATGACCCGGTAGTAGCCTTCCCAGTGTCTGCCGCGTAACTTCTCCGGGATGAAGAGATCCAGCGATTGGCCAATCGCCTCATCAGCCGTATAGCCGAGAATCCGCTCCGCACCGGCATTCCAGTAACGGATGATCCCTTGCTGGTCTGCAATCAGGATGGCGTCTTGGGAATTTTCTACGGTCTGTTGCAGGTACTGGCTGATGCTGTCCATAGCCACCTCTTTGAATACTGGTTTTTCCGGGCACCAGCGTAAGGTGCCCGGGGAAAGTTCAGGTAACGTGCGTAGCAGTTACTACAGCTTGAAGCGCCCCACCAGTTTCTCAAGATTCTGGGCCAGCCCGGATAGTTCTGAAGCTGCACCGGCAGTCTGATGGGCACCGTTGGCGGTCTGCTGCACTACATCAGTAATCTGGTGAATGTTGCTGGAAATTTCCCCGGTTGTTGCGGTCTGTTCTTCAGCGGCAGTAGCAATCTGGTGTACCTGCATGGTGACTTCGTTGATCCCCTCCAGGATCTGCTGCAGCGCCTCGCCAGAACGACGTGAACTGTCCATCCCTTTCTCTACTTCTTTTACTCCCTGTTCCATGGAGGCGACAGCACCGCCGGTTTCCTGCTGGATTGCCTTGATCATTTCACCGATTTCACGAGTGGCGCGGGTGGTCCGCTCTGCCAGAGCCCGTACCTCGTCGGCAACCACGGCAAATCCCCGTCCCATTTCACCGGCACGGGCTGCCTCAATGGCGGCATTCAGGGCCAGCAGATTGGTCTGGTCGGCGATGTCTTCAATGGTTCCTACAATGGCCCCGATCTGGTCAGATCGGGCACCCAGCGCTTCTACGGTATGGGCTGATTCCCGTACCTTGTCGGCTATATTTTGCATGCCTGAAATGGTTTCCTGTACCACCGCTGCCCCGCCATGGGCCATCTCGCTGGCGCGGTTGGCAACATCTGATGCCATGGTACAGTTGCGGGAGATGTCGTTAGAGGTGGCTGACATCTCTTCGCTGGCGGTGGCAACCGTGGCCGACTGGCTGGCCACCTCTTCTGCAGCAGTGGCAATCTGCTCGGCAGTGCTGTGCAACTGGTTGGAGGCGGTGGCCACTTGCACTGTTGTGGTTGACGCCTGAGAGATAATAGAATGGATATTGTTGATGAAACGGTTAAACCAGTAGGCCACCTCGCCGGTCTCATCCTTGCTGCCTTCCGGCAGACGCTTGGTCAGATCACCTTCACCTTCGGCAATGTCCTTCAACATCAGCACCAGCGACTGAAGCGGGCTGGTGATGCTTCTCATGATAACAACGCCAAACAGAATGGTTACTGCTGCCAGTATTGTCGTAAGCAAAATGCTAAGGGTCAGATCCCGTTTGGCAGCAAATGCCTTTGTTTCACTCAGTTTGATCAGATTGGCTGCCAGCTTGTCTTCAATGGCCTTCTGCTGGTTGATCTTTGCTGAAATGGTGCTGAACCAGGTTTCTGCCGGTATACCAAAGCCGTTGCCAACCCCTTTGTCCAGCACCGTCTGGAGCATTTCGGCTGTTTTCTGAAAAGCCGTTTCTTTCTGAGCGATTTCCTTGTAGTCACGGACAATGGCTTGATCGGCATAACGATCAAAGTTGCTCATGCGGTTCTGTTCACTTGCTGCAATCCGGGATATCCGTTGGGTAGTGGCCAGGTCACAGCTGTCGGCGGCAAGCACACCGTTGATCGTGGCGCGCAGCTGGCCGGTTGATTCTTTGGCTCCCTGAAAGGCCACATAACCGAAGGCAGCCAGTGATATTTCAGGTTCACCAGCCTTGCCCACGACGGCAAACCCGATTTCAAGGCAGTTACTGATCAGGCCGGTGTAGTAGCCAAGAGCGTTTTTTGCGTCAATAGTCTGGCTGTCTATTGCAGAGCGGGTCTCCTTCAGCTTGCCAGCTTTTTCCGCTACGGTATCCAGTGCCTTTTTAATGGTCTCGGTTTTACCTGCCTGGGCGGCAAGCGTTTCCTGCATCTTGCTCAGCATGCCATCGGACATCTGACGTTGCTTTTGAAGTTCCTCCCCGTTTTTTGCGCCTTTTGACGCCAGAAATCCTGCGCTGAGCCCTCGCTCTTTCTGGAGTTCATGGATCAGGTTGCCGGAGGCAACGGAAACGGCGACCAGTGCCTGGGTCGTGCGCATGTTGCTAAGCGTGGAGAGGTTGTTCAGCATGACCTGGACGGCAAAAAATGCCATGCCGATAATGGGGATAATCAGGAGTAACAATAGCTTCGGTGCTATCTTCAGGTTCTTAAACATGTTTCCCCTCTTTTCCTGAATGGATTTTTGGATGCTGCACGCTACCAGACTTTGTTTGCCACAGGTTTGACAAAAGTCAAATGATGGCTGGTTTTAGCGCATAAAAAAGCGCCACGGTTTGCCGTGGCGCCTGAACAACAAGGGTCTGACGGGTGGGTTACCCTTCTGTCAGTACCTTATCCTCGTACAGTGCCTCAATCTTGCGGCGGTGTCCCAGTTCCACTTCTGCAAAGGTCAGTAATGTCTTTTGCAGTCTGGGCTCCTCGGTCATGCCAGCAGCTGCTTTGTACAGTTGATAGGCGTTTTCGTCTGCTTTCAGGGCAAAGGTCAGGATTTCCTGATAGCTCATCTGGGGATGAAACGGTACTTCCTTCAGGTACTGACCGATGGTTGCTTCCGGTATCTTGCAGATGTTTACCTCTTCAATCTTGTCCGGGTCAACCTTGGAGAAGACCTCTTTGTGGGTGGCTTCTTCCTGGGCCAGTTCCTCAAACATCTTGCGGGCTGCCGGACTTTCGGTCAGTTCTGCTGCCCGCTTGTAGCGCTGGTAAGCCCCTTCTTCCTGCTCAATGGCAAAATCTACAACCTCTTTCAGGGAAATAAAGCTCATTACATCCTCCTATTCGCAGTGAAAATTGGAAACATACTCAAGTACCTGTGCCGGATGCTGCTCGGCTTTTGCTACCTTGGTCCAGTGTTTTCTAATAATGCCATCGGCGCAGATCAGAACCGTTGAACGGATTACACCAGACACGGTTTTACCGTACATCACCTTTTCGCCATAGGCATGGTAGGCCTTCATAACGCTGGCATCCGGGTCAGACAGTAGTACCATGTTCAGTTCGTGATTATCAATAAAACGTTGGTGGGAGACCAGCGAATCCTTGCTGACACCCAGCACGGCAAAGCCAAGTCTTTCGAATTCCGTTTTCAGATCACGAAAGCCAAGTGCTTCTTTGGTGCAACCGGGCGTGTTGTCACGAGGATAGAAAAACAGCAGTACTCGTTGCCCCGCATAGTCTTCAAGGCGGTGACGTTTACCATCGCTTCCTTCAAGGTCAAAGCCCGGAGCCTTCTGGTCTATTAAGGTCATGATTTCTGTCCGCTTCTGCTGCTGATGAGTATAGTCGACAAAACTGTATACACTATACAGTAAAAAAGTCAACATTTGGTAATTTGTATATATTAAAACAGTGGTTTGCAGGAAATTTGACTTTGGTCAAACCTACGCTACAAGCTTGTCTGTAAGATGCAGACAACAGACAGGTCTGCATCTTCTTGCTAGTATCCTCGAATGAAAACCGTGAGTCAGGAAGGAAGAGGTAAGGTGACGCTTTCACGAAAGGATTTTTTTAAGCAAGGTCTCTTTTCGCTGGGAGATTCTCTGCTGAAAGCAACCGGTGTGCTGCAACAGCAGACTGCTGATGTAGAAGAATTTTCCGAGCTGCCCTACCGTGATCAGCCGATGGTGGCGGTGGCCCGTAATGAACGCTGTCTGGCCCGCAATTGTGGCTGTTTCAGCTGCGTTGAGAGATGTGAACAGCAGGCAATTGTTGTGGTGATGGGGGAGGGAATCAGGATCGATGCAGCCCGCTGTAACGGCTGCGGAGATTGTTTGTATATCTGTCCGGTAACACCCAAGGCGATAGGTCTGGTAATCCGTGAAATAGCAACAGCATCAGAGAAAGGAGCATAAACCATGCTGAAACAGAGACTGGCAGTTACAGCAGGTATTGTCGGGCTTGGCGCCCTATTGGCAATTCCTTCGCTGGCAGCACCAAAGCAAAACCGGCAGCCAAGCCTGTCAACGACGGACGTGAACAATGCTACATGTGTCATGGCGAGGTAAAGGCGCTTAAGGAGGCGTCAAAACATGCGGCGCTGGCCTGTTCGGTCTGTCATGACAAGACCAAGGAACACCTGGCCAACCCCGGTCCCGAGACCAAGCCGGTAACCAAGCTGGACCCGGCGGTCTGCGGTTCCTGCCACAAGAATCAGTATCAGAGCTTCTTTACCCCGCACTATCCTGAAGGCGGATCGCGCAAGGAAAAGGGTACACCCACCGGACGTTCGCCAATGCAGGACAAGCTGCTGGCCGGTCACGGCTTCACCTTTGAACATGCAGAACCCCGCGGCCATGCCTTTATGGTGGTGGATCAGTTTGCCGTAGATCGCTTCCAGGGTGGCCGTTATCAGTTCAAGGGCGGCTGGAAGAACTATGACAAGGTTGGCAAAACCTGGGATGTGCTTGAAGATAAAGGGGCCAGCGCCAAGCTGACTGAGACCGCCATGGCCGGTAACCCGACCTGTATTCAGTGCAAGACGTCAGATCTGGTACTGAAGTGGAAGTATCTGGGGGAGAAGGGGGGCAAGTTTGACCGCACCTCCAACGTGAATGATGTCATGAAGGATGTCCATAACCCGGTTGGCTGTATTGAGTGCCACGACCCCCACGGCACCCAGCCCCGCGTGATTCGTGATGCCTTGATTGCCGCCATCGACAAAGATCCTGCTAAAAATATTTTTGCCAAGGATGGTAAGACGGACCTGAAGGTGGTCTCCTTCCGTGACGGCTTCCGCAAGATCGGCGTGATGGAGAAGACGGACTCCCGGATGATGTGCGCCCAGTGTCACGTGGAGTACAACTGCAACCCCGGTACCCAGTGGAGCGATGGCAAACCGGTCACTTTTGCCTCAGACCGTACCAACCATTTCCCGCTTAAAAATGCCAAGGAACTGCTGGCCCATTACAAACAGCTTGATTTCTTTGACTTCAAGCATGCCGTGACCGGAGCCCGTCTGATCAAGATGCAGCACCCCGAGACAGAGACCTATGCCGGTTCAGTCCATGATAAGGCCGGTGTGCAGTGCCATCAGTGCCATATGCCCAAGTTGAAGGGGAAAGACGGTAAGCCGTATTCGACCCACGGTGTGGTCAAGCCGATCAACATGGCAAAAGAATCCTGCATTACCTGCCATAAGGATTCCAGTGTTGAGAAGGCCAAGTGGCAGATCGACACCATCCGTAACTACACCAAAGGCAAGATGCGCAAGGCAGAGTACTGGCTGGGACAGTTGATCGACACCTATCTGGTGGCCTCCCGTGCCGGTGTTGCCCCTGCCGTGCTGGATCAGGCCCGGGCCAAGCATGAAGAGGCTCATGTGCTGTGGGAATACTGGACCGCTGAGAACTCGGACGGTTTCCACAATCCAAGTCTGGCCCGTGAAACCCTGACCGGTTCCATTGCCGCCTCCAAGGCCGGAGTCAAGATCCTGAATGATGCCCTGGCAGTGGCAAACAAGAAGGAAGAACCTAAAAAATAACTCCTTGAATCTGTGGAGGGGCTATACCCAGAGGGCTGTTTCTTAACCGGAACGGCCCTCTGCTTTGGTTTGTATGCGGATTAAAAATGTCTCATTCGTCCTTAATGGTTGACATTTTACGGGACTAGGGTATTTACCCTATAGATTTAGCTGTAAACGCCTGTTCCAGTAAGGCGTGGTGGTTCAGGATGAAGGATAGATGTTGACGCTATGCGAGGAGCTAACGGGGTGCGCATGAATCGCGACAAGTTTCTTGGACAGTGGGGGGTGCTACTGCTGGTGTTACTGCTGCTGGCAGGCTCTATTGTCCATAACCTGTATAAGATCCGTACCGATGTCCTGACTGGGGAGGAACAGCGTCTGCTGGCTCAGGTGCGGGTGGTGAACGCAAACCTGAGCGCCCAACTGCAGGGAACTGCTCAAGTGATGCAGCATATCTGCGATGAATTGAGAAACCTTGCTCCCGACAGCTGGACACGTGGGGTGAGTAACAGGGAGCTGGAGTTTGACGTGCATGGGATTGCAGGGGTGCGAACCGTTTTTACGGTTGATCGCACCGGTATTGTCAGGCACTCAAACAGGAAATTGCTGATCGGCTCTGATGTTAGCAACGAAGACTGTTTTCAAACGGCAGTAAAAAATCCTGACCCTGCGGTACTGTTTGTTACTCCTCCCTTTCAAACCAGTTCCGGTGTATGGGGCATGAATCTGGTGCGGGTCATGCATGATGCCGATGGTCGTTTCAACGGTATTGTGGCAGCTACCCTTGACCCTGAGTACTTTAAAACCCTGCTGGGCTCAATTAACTACAGCCCGGACATGTGGTCAGCCCTTGCCCATGGTGATGGTGTTCAGTTTATGATGGTACCGGATCGGCCAGGGCAGCAGGGGGCGAACCTCTTAAAGCCCGGATCCTTCTTTAGCCGTCATATAACCAGTGCCAAACGTGAGAATGTTCTGAGTGGAACGGTCTATTCAACCGGTGAAAGCCGGTTGATGGCCATCTACTCAATTCAGCCGGTCGGGCTGAACATGGATAAACCGTTGGTGGTGGCAACCGGACGTGATTTTTCCGTAATATTTAAGGGGTGGCGTGCCCATGCAATGAGTCAGGGGATTACCTTCGCCATTATCGCGCTGGTTGCTGTCGCTGCCCTGGCTGGTTTTCAGCGTTATCAACGGGAACAGTTGCACCTTGCACTTGAGGCAGAGCAGACTGTACAGAACACCAAACAGCAACTGCGGGATATTATCGATTTTCTTCCGGATGCCACCTTTGTTATCGATAATGACAAAAAAGTGGTGATCTGGAACCGCGCCATGGAGAAGATGACTGGTGTTCCCAAGGAGGAGATGATCGGCAAGGGGGATCATGAGTACACCATCCCGTTCTATGGAACCCGTCGAACCCAGCTGCTTGACCTGTTTGATGTTGATGATGAAGACCTTAAGGCTAAATATGCCAATATTCGTCGTACCGGTGAGATCCTTGACGCCGAGACCTTTTGTCCGGCCTTGTATGATGGGGCAGGGGCCTATGTCTGGGCCACCGGTGTGCCGCTGTATGATGCCAACGGTCAGCGGATCGGCGCCATTGAATCGATCCGTGATATCAGCGAGCGTAAGAAGAATGAAGATTTCCTGCGTAAACTGACCCACGGGATTGAACACAGCGCCAGTGCTGTGCTGATCACTGATCTGCAGGGGACGATTGAGTACGTCAATAAGAAGTTCACCCAGCTGACCGGCTACAGCCCCGAGGAGGCAATTGGCAGGAATCCACGTATCCTCAAATCTGATGTAACTCCCCGTGAAGTGTTTGACAACCTCTGGAAGACCATCCTGTCCGGTCAGGAGTGGCGCGGAGAACTGCTGAACCGCCGCAGGACAGGAGAAGTCTACTGGTCAATCGCCTCCATCAGCCCGCTGCATAATGAACAGGGAGAGATAACCCACTTTATAGCCAATGTTGAGGATATCAACGAACGCAAGAACGCTGAGGCTACCATTGAACGTCTGGCCTACTTCGACCCGCTGACCGATCTCCCCAACCGTCGTATGCTGCAGGATCGTCTTGATCTTGCTCTGCGACGCAGCCGTCGTCAGGCAACCGGCGCAGCGCTGCTCTATCTTGATCTGGATAGCTTCAAACATATCAATGATAGTCTGGGACATCCGGCAGGAGATAAGCTGCTGCGTGAGATGGCCAGCCGTTTTACGCAGACCCTGCGGGATGATGATGTTGTCTGCCGTTTGGGGGGTGACGAGTTTGCGGTGGTCCTGCATGATATCCGCCATGAGCAGGATGTGGTGTCGATCGCTCAAAAACTGCTGGATACTGCGTCAGAACCGCTGCAGCTTGAGGGGCGTGAGGTGGCGGTGACCTCCAGTGTCGGTATCGCACTGTATCCCAAAGATGGCACTGATGCCAAGGCGCTGGGTAAACATGCGGATATCGCCCTGTATCATGCCAAGGCAGAAGGTAAAAATACCTTCCGTTTTTTCTCGGAAGAGCTTAACAACAACCTCCGTGATCGTATGGCAATGGAACATGGTTTGCGCCATGTGCTTGATCGGGGAGAGCTGGAACTGCACTACCAACCCAAGGTAAGTGTGGCAAACGGTCAGGTGACCGGTGTCGAGGCGTTGCTGCGCTGGAACAGTCCGGAGTTTGGCCTGGTTTCGCCGATGCGTTTTATACCGCTGGCTGAAGAGACCCGTCAGATCATACCGATTGGTGACTGGGTGCTGCGGACGGCCTGTCGGCAGCAACTGTTGTGGCAGCAGCAGGGGATTAAATTGAATATGGCCGTTAATCTTTCGGCAGTGCAGTTTAAGTCACCGACCTTGATTGAACGGATTGCTGCACTGATTGATGAAACCGGCATTCAGCCTGAAAATCTGGAGCTTGAGCTGACTGAAAGCGCCCTGGTGGATAAACCTGATGATGCTGTGCGGGTGCTGGAACAGCTACGCTCATTGGGCTGCGGAATATCAATTGATGATTTTGGAACCGGTTATTCATCCTTAAGCTACCTGAAGAACTTCCCGGTGACGATCCTCAAGATCGATCGTTCCTTTGTGCGTGATCTTGCACATGATTCAGGGGATCGGGCCATTGCACAGTCGGTGGTGAGTCTTGCCACCAACCTGGATATGAAGACCGTTGCTGAAGGGGTGGAAGAGCCGGAACAGTTGGAGATCCTGAAACAGATCGGATGCACCTACATTCAGGGTTTTATCCACTCGCGGCCGGTACCGGCTGATCAGATTCCGGCAGTGGTGAAGAGAGTAGGTGGAGAGGCGTAGTTATTTAGTCTGAAAACAGCAATTTCTCACGCGGAGCCGCGAAGCTCGCGGAGAAAATCAGGTGTTTGCCTAATGGTAAGGAATAGTCAGGTGATTAATAATATAAAGACAGATAATTGCCTGATTTTGTTCTTCGCTTCTCTGCGTCTCTGCGTGAACAGTTTTTAGGATTGAGTTGTTAGCAGAAAGTTCTGCAGCATACGTTTGGCAGTCTGTTGATACCCGCTTTGTGCAGCCTGAAAGTCAGCCAGCAACTGTTCGGTCCGGCAGGCGGTGGCCGGGTCCCAGGCAGCCCAGGTGCGAATGATCTGCTCAGTTACCTCAGGATGGAACTGCAGTCCCCAGGCATTGCTGCCGATTCTGAAGGCCTGATGGGGACAGACGGGGGATGATGCCAATAGTGTGGCTCCAGCAGGCAGATCAAAGCTGTCGTGGTGCCATTGGAAGGTGTTAAAGGGGGAGGGGATGCCGTGGAAGAGCGGGTCTGCCTCCCCTTTGTGCGTCAACGTGACCTGCAGAGTACCCAGTTCCTCCCAACGGCAGGAAACCACCTGGGTGCCCATTGCTGCTGCCAGCAGCTGTCCGCCCAGGCAGATCCCCAAGTAGGGGATAGCATGGGCGAGGCACGATTGAATCAGCTGTTTAAGGGGAGAAAGAAAGGGGAAACGATCATCGTCATTGGCCCCCATGGCACCGCCCAGCACAATCAGAGCAGAGATCTCAGCCGGATCAGGCAGCTCTTCATTACGGTAGGCGTGCAGGAGACGGAACGCGACCCTCTGGTCAGCCAGGTTTTCTGCAAGATTACCGGGCGGAACCTCGGGGTCGTTCTGGATGATATGCAGCATGGGTACCTACTTCATCGGATAGTCCGACAGTTTGACAAATTTGAATCCGCGTTTCTTCAGTTCCGGCATGGCGGCGATGATCCCTGCGCCGGTACCGGCCTCCGGGTGGTTCATATGAGCGATGATGATATCGCCCGGTTTTGAGGTCAACAGGGCGGTCTTGACCTGTGCTGAACTGTAGCTTGCCCCGGCATCGCCCAGCACAGAAAATCCGACAACTTCATGTCCCAGCGCCTGAGAAATCTGCACGGCATACTCATCATAATAGGCGGTGCCTGAACGATAGTAACGAGGCCGTTTGCCTGTTAGATTTTCAATCTTGCGGGCATTCAACTCAATCTCCTGTACCAGTTCATTTGCATCTTTTGTGCCTGCAATGCCGTAGATGGAACGGCCATTGACTGAGGCCGGTTTATGCCACATGCCGTGGTTGGCTATCTCAAACAGCGGGTTGGCAGCCAGCTGTTTGAACAGCTCCGGGTTGGCGTCAATCCAGCGGGCATTGATGAAGAGTGTGGCAGGAATCTGGTTCTGTGCCAGAAAATCAATCAACTTTTGATCAACTCCCTTTCCCCTGGGAGAGCCACAGGCATCCAGGGTCAGGGCCAGTACCTTGTCGGTTGTGACAAGTCGGGTGCGCACACCGGGGACGTTTTCACCCCATTGGGTTGGCTGGGCGGTTTTAAATCCGGCGGTAATCCGTTCGGTCAGCTGCTGCATTGATTCAGCAGGTCCGGCCTGGCTCAGGGGGGATATCAAAAGCAGCAGTGCGATGCTGAACAGTGCGAGTTTGGTCATCTTTTTCTCCTGTCAGACTATTGAATCCGGTACAGAGAACGGTAAACCCCCATGTACCCAACAATCTTTTTAACGTAATCACGGGTTTCCTGGTAGGGGATGTTCTCTACAAATTCATCACGTTGCAGATCACCAAAGGATTTGCGCCAACGGTTAACCGCCCCGGCTCCGGCGTTGTAGGCGGCCAGGGTGTAGACCGTATCCTGGTGGTACTGGTTCAGCAGTTCCCGCAGGTGCTTGGTGCCCAACCTGATGTTGAGTTCCGGGTCAGTCAGCCAGAGCGGATTAAACTTCTTCCCTTTACTGCCTGCGGTCATACGGGCCGTTGCCGGCATCATCTGCATCAAACCAATGGCACCGGCGGGGGATTTTACATCCGCCCGGAAGCTGCTTTCAGCCTTGGCAAGGGACAACACCAGCGCCTCTGAAAGCCCGTTTGTTGTACTGTGGCGGCTGAACTGCTCAGCATAGGGGCGGGGATAGCCAAGGGCCCAGAAGGCCAGATTGGTGCGATCTATGGTTGTAGGCCGGTTCTGGTGAAAGGTCATGATTGAACCATGCAGGTCGCCGGCCAGCTGCTGCAGACGTGAAAGACCGGGGATTGCAGTTTTGTCGGCATTTTTCTGCTTGAAGGCAGCCAGTTCTGTCCTGGCCTCTTCCAGCATTCCCAAGGATGCCAGCTCCTGAATCCGCTGACTTCCGCTGGGGAACGGCGGTTCTGGCATTCCGTTGGGCAACGGCAACCATCCTGTTGGTTTGTTGGTGTGCAGACGGTGCCAGGCAGCGTAAAAGCCATAGGGAAAGTCATTCACCAGCTGTTTGTAGCTGCGCTCGGCATCTGCCGGCCTGTTTTGGCGTTCTTTGGTGCGGGCGTACCAATAGAGCGAACGTTCACGATACAGGTTGTCTTTAAAAAGGCGCTGCAGGCTTTCTTCAGCAGCCGACAGGTTGCCAGACAGGTACTGACCCCAGGCCAGTTCCCAGCCGGCACGAGGTTTCAGGTCAGATACGGGGAATTCCCTGATCAGGCGTTGCAGAATCTGGCTGGCATCGCTGAAATGACCGTTATTTTTGTTGATCAGTGCCGCCTCCAGCAGGGCATCATCAGCCAGCGGTCCCCGTTCTGACGCCAGTGATAGCAGACGGGCCAGTGCCTTGTCTGAAGCTCCCTGGCGTTCTTCAAGGCGGGCCAGCATCAAACGGGCCTCATCACGGGTGCTTTGTGTTTTTGAGGTCAGTGCCCGCTTCAGAAACGGCTTGGCAAGGGAGTAGTGGCGTTGTTTAATGGCGGCCTGCCCTGATTTAAGCTCGATTCTGGCCAGCAGTTCATCGGACAGGTTGGTGCGTGGGATGCCGGCAAAGGCCCAGGCAGCTGCATTGGGCTGATTGTTTACCAGCAGGAGCAGTCCGCGCTGAAACTGCTCCTCGGCGGTAAACGAGGTTACCTCCTTACGCCCTTTCTTCTCCAGCGACTTCAACTGGTCAAGCGCCTTAGTGGCGGTGGAAGAAGCAGGGTGCTGCAGGTGGATGGCACGGTAGCCCTGTACCGCTTGGGGCAGATCCCCCAACTGTTCCTGACAGAGTGCGGTCTGGTACAAGGCATCAACCGAGTCTTTGCCCAAGCTGTGGCGAACTGTGAACTGGCGATAGGCGGTCAGGGCTGCCTTCAGATCCCCTGCCTCAAACAGTGCATCGGCAGCCAGTTTTTCCATCCTGCGGCTGACTGCCGGTGTTGGTGAAAGTCTGGCTGCATTACTGGCTGCAGCAGCAGCGTCACGGTATTTCTTTTGCCCGTACAGGGCATCGGCCTTCAGACTGGCAGCAATATCAGCCAGTAGCGGATAGCTGTGTTCTGCATCGCTCAGGTAACGGACCGCCTCATCATAGCGTTTCAGTCGCAGGGCTGCTTCGCCAGCCACCAGGTTGCGTGGGCCATCTGACGGAGCGGTCAGGGCTGCCTGCAGCGCCTCCTGATTCTGATTGCTGCGCAGCAGGCCTGCTGCTTTTCGGAGTTGTTCCGTGCCGTTGCTTGAGGCACCGGCACAGGTCAGGGTAGCGGCAAGCGTACAGATGCCAAGAGAGGTTAGTAAAAGACGTCGTAAGTGAAGGGTCATGGCAGTACGGTAGTTCCTATTGATCTGAATCTGGTCTGGTTTGTTTCTGTAGGCTCTTTTCAGTACCATTCTGGAGCTGATAGGTCAATGCTGGGATCCGTTCATTTTCTGCTTTTCCTGATCAGTGGTTCGGTTATACTCCCGGCTATGAGGTTTCCATGAATAAACTGACATCTGATTTTAAGGTGGTCTATCAGCGGCTGAACCAGGCCCAGCGTAGGGCGGTTGATACGGTTGAAGGTCCGGTGTTGGTGATTGCCGGTCCCGGCACCGGCAAGACTGAAATTCTGGCGGCACGGATCGCCAATATCCTGTTGACCACCGATGCCCTGCCGGAGAACATCCTCTGTCTGACCTACACCGATGCCGGCACGGTTGCCATGCGTTCGCGGCTGTTGCAGTTTATCGGTCCCAACGCCTACCGGGTGGATATCTTTACCTTCCATGCCTTTTGCAACCTGGTGATTCAGGAACAGGCCGATCACTTCGGTCTGCGTAACCTGACCACCATTTCCGAGTTGGAACAGTTCCGCTATGTGCGTGAGATCATCGATGCCTTCTCCCATGATCACCCCTTAACCCGTTCCACCGGTGACCTGCATTTTGAGGCAGACCGTCTGCTGGCCCTCTACGAGATTATGAAAAAAGAGGACTGGAACAGTGCCTGGCTGGCAGAGCGGGTGGATGCCTATGCCGCCACCCTGGTGGACAGTCCTGAATTTCTCTATAAACGCCAGACCAAAGGACCGGACGGCACGGTCTACAAAAAGGGGGATCTGAACGAGCGTAAACTGCGGGAAGAGTTGCGCAAACTGGAGCAGGTAAAGGCTGCAGCCCAGAGCTTTGACGACTATCAGCGTCTACTGCAGGAGCGGGGGCGTTATGACTTTGCTGATATGATCCTCTGGTGCATTGCCGCCTTCAAGCAGAGCAGTGATCTGCTGGCCACCTATCAGGAACGCTACCTTTACCTGCTGGTGGATGAGTTTCAGGATACCAGTGGTTCCCAGTTTGAGCTGCTGTTGCAACTGGCGGACTACTGGGATGCCCCCAACCTGTTTGTGGTGGGAGATGATGATCAATCCATCTTCCGCTTTCAAGGGGCCAGTGTCGAGAATATCCGTCGCTTTGCCAGCCGCTATCAGGGATCACTTGCTACCGTTACCCTGACTGACAACCACCGCTCATCCCAACTGATTCTGGATGGAGCTGCCGGTCTGATCAGCCGCAACGTTGAACGTCTGAGCAATGACAAACAGTTGCTTGCCATGAACCCGGAGGTGGCCACGCTGCCTGAACCGCCGGAACTGGTGGGATATGCCACCATAGCCCATGAGACCGTGGCGGTGGCCAACCGGATCGTGACACTGCTGGAGCAGGGGGTATTACCGGAACAGATCGCCGTGATCTACCGCAACCATAGCCAGTCCGACGAGATCATCCGCTTTCTGGGCAGTCGCGGGGTGGCGGTGCAGACCCGCCGCAGGGCGGATATCCTCCAGGAACCGTTGATCCTCAAACTGCTGACTATCCTGCATTATCTTGCTGCTGAACTGGAACGGCCCCATTCCGGTGAACGGCTGCTGTTTGAGATCCTGCATGAAGCCTGGTTCGGAGTACCGCCTTTGGCTCTGGCCCGCCTGTCGGTTGAAATAGCCCGGCATCGCACAGAAAAGAAACCGTGCTACTGGCGGGAACAGTTACCGGTCAGAGGGATGGACAGAGGGCAGCAGGGGCTGTTTCCTGCCAGTGATGACCTGCACCTGCGCAGGGCAGGGGAGACCATTGAAGAGCTGCTGCGGGATGCCGCCACCATGACCCTGCAGGAGCTGCTGCACCATGTCATTACCAAACTGGGGATACTAGCCCAGGCGTTGTCGGCCCATGAGCGGGTCTGGCACCTTGAGCTGTTGAACACCCTGTTTGACTTTGTACGTGAGGAAACCGCCAAGGCGCCATTAACCCTGGCTGACCTGCTGGCTATGCTGACCGACATGCAGCAGCAGGGGATCGCTCTGCCGGTGGAGAAGCTCAGTTACACCGGGGCGGGGGTTAATTTCCTGACCGCCCACGGCTCCAAAGGGCTGCAGTTTGACTACGTCTTCATGCTGGGATGCACCCGCAGCGTCTGGGACAGCGCCTCCCGTAACCGGACCTACAAGCTGCCCCCCACCATCTGGTCAGGCCCGGCAGGTAGCGAAGAGGAAGAATCCCGGCGGCTGTTTTATGTGGCCATGACCAGGGCACGTAAGCAATTGCTGGTCTCTTGGCCGGAGCGGGACAACAAGGAAAAAGAACTGGAAAAGAGCCGCTTTGTGGCTGAGTTGATCGAGGGTGGCGTGGCTGGCCTGCAGCAGGTGGTTCTGACGGATGAAGAGCTGTTGTCTTTTGGCGGCAGCGTCCTGCAGGCAGCAGAGGTCCGACTGCCTGCAGCCTTTGTTGATGACAGCTTTGTGGATAGTCTGCTGCAGAAATACTCTCTGAGCGTCACCCACCTGAACAGCTATCTGCGCTGCCCGGTGGCGTTCTACTTTAATACCCTGCTGCGGGTGCCGGCGCCCATGAGCGCTGCCTTGACCTTTGGCTCTGCGGTCCACCATGCCCTTGAGCAGATCTTCCGCAAGATGAAGAATGACCCAGCCCGACGGTTCCCCAATCTTGCCACCTTTGTGGATGACTTCCGCTGGTTCATGCAGAAGCATGAGGCAGGCTTTACCCCGGCAGAGTTCCGGCGCAGACTGGAGTATGGCGAGGCGATCCTGCCCGGATTCTATGAGGCCCATCACACAAGCTGGAAGCAGGATGCCCTAGTGGAGTATCCCTTCCGCAGCATTTTGATGGATGGTGTCCCGTTGAACGGTAAGCTGGATATGCTGGAGTTCTCGGGCAGCCATGTGACGGTGGTAGATTACAAGACCGGCAACCCGGTCAAGGCCCGCAAGAAGCTGAATCCCCCTGATCCCGAGAAAGTTGCCAAGGCGTTGGCTGAGGGCAAAGAACCGAACGATGATGACCGGTTGGGTGGCGATTACTGGCGCCAGGCGGTCTTTTACCGGATTCTGGTGGAACATGAGCCGCGCCGCAACTGGGTTATGTCGGCTGCCCGCTTTGAGTTTGTGGAGCCGGAGAAGGATACTGGCGAATACAAAAGCGCCCGTTTTGAGGTCTCTGACGATGAGGTGGCACAGGTCAGGCAGCAGATCAAGGAGGTCTATGCAAAGATTCAGGCTAAAGAGTTTCATGTCGGCTGCAACAAGCCGGAGTGTGAGTGGTGCAGCTTTGTGAAGCGGCTAGCCCCATGCTCCTGATCCCCTCGGGCCGCCAGGCCGGTGATATGACGTGGGAGCCCTTTTCCCTGGTATCCAGCATACTCCCAAAGGTAATTTTAAAGTCACCAAAGCGGTCATTGACCGTATCCATTGCCCTGGCCAGCTGGTCTTTCTTCCGCTCTTCCGCAAACAGGGACGGTTGCTGTTCCTGATACTCCAGGTTGCTCAGGCAGACTCCCAACAATCTGACCGGTTGGCTAAGGTCCAGGCTGTCCAATAGCCGTACCGCTGCCCGGTAGATCGCACCACTCTGGTTGATGTGGCTACCCAGGGTGGTCTGTTTCTGGATGTTGGTAAAGAAATCGGCAAGACGGACGTAGATACTGACGGTCTTGCCGGTGACACCGTAGCGCCGTGCCCGTCTGCCCACCATCTCTGCCAGTTGCAGCAGGTAGCGCAGGATCTCCTCCCGTGTATCAACATCCTTGCCCAACGTCATGGAGTGTCCGACACTCTTGACCTGCTCATCCCCATCCGTAGCCAGCACCGGGCTGTCGTCGATCCCCTGTCCCATCTGCTTCAGTCTGGGGCCGATGATGCCGAATTTTTTGCTGAGGATCTCTACCGGAAAACGTCCCAACTGTCCGCAGTTTCTGATCCCCAGCAGGTTAAGCTGTCGTTCCAGCTTTTTACCAATGCCGCAGAGGTCGCCGATGGCAACCGACTCCAGCACCACCTTGATCTGATCCGGTGCAATCACCGTCAAACCGTCCGGCTTCTGCATGTCGCTGGCCAGCTTGGCCAGCAGCTTGTTCGGCGCAATGCCGACGGAACAGGTCAGGCCCAGCTCCTGTCTGATCCGGGCTTTCAACTGGCAGGCAATGATTTCAGGGGGGCCAAACAGGGCCAGGGAGTGGGTTACATCAAGAAATGCCTCATCAATGGAAAACACCTCCACCAGCGGGGTGTACTGCCGCATCATCGCAATAATCCGGCGGGAGGCAGCGGTGTACTTGCTGTTGTTGCCAACCACGACAATCAGTTCAGGGCAGGCCCGTTTACCCTCCCAGATGGCCATGCCGGTCTTGACGCCAAACCTGCGGGCCTCATAGGAGGCGGTGGTGATGACGGTGCGATGACCTGAGCCGACAACCGCAACCGGTTTGCCTTGCAGGTCAGGATTGGCCTGCTGCTCCACTGAGGCAAAAAAAGCATTCATATCGATATGAAGGATAACCCTGTCCATGGAACAGAGGTTACCAAATGACTACCATTCTAAGTCAAGCAGGATCTGGCTGTATTGTATGCCTGCTGTTACTTTCCGCCAAACACCTTGCGCAACAGGTCGGTGGTTCGGGCTGCCGGGTCTTTTCGGATCTTTTTCTCTTCCTCAGCCACCATCAGGAAAAGGCCATCCAAGGCCTTATTGGTGACATACTCGTCAAGGTCAAGGGAAGGCTTGCCGGCAAAGGCTGCCAGAGGTGTGGCTTCATACTTGCCAATCAGCTCCTTGTAGGCTCGGGCAGTGCCTGCCTGATTCATTGCGGTGGTAACACTTGGCTTGAACGCCTCAAACAGTTGTGCGCGGGTCTTTTTCTCAAAAAAAGTAGTGGCTGCCGTATCACCACCATTCAGAATCTGTTTGGCGTCCTCGACCGTCATCTGGCGAATGGCATTGCCAAAATAGCGGACTGCCTGCGGTGCCGCCTTTTCTGCAGCCCGGTTCATACTCAGGACAAACGTATCAACCTGTTGCTGAAAGCCGATCTGCGCTGCCACATCTGCCACCTGCTGGATTTTACGCGGCAGGAGAATCTTGATCAATTGGTTACGGAAGTAGCCATCGGGCCTTGAAACCGCTGCCACAGCCTTTTCAGTGCCGGTGGCCAACGCCTCCTTAAGACCTTTTACAATCACGTTGGTATCAAGGCTGCTCTGCTGTTTTGATGGTGGCAGAATCTCTTGGGAAAGGCTGTCCAGAAAGCCGGCCTGGCAGGGGGCCTGCAGTACGAACAGGGCAATGAAAATGAGACAGGGTGTGCGTTTCATGGACAACCTCCATCTGTGGGGCTGGGTAGTTGCATGCAAGTATGAATCATTTGCCAATATCTGCAAGAGAACTTTCAGAAAAACAACGGCACACTGGAGCCAAGTCCATGGACCACGCTGGTAAAGGCATCCCTGTTTTCCAGTTTATCTCTGCCAAACCGCTGGGCGAACAGGGACTGGATACGGGGGATGCGGGAGGTGCCTCCGGTGAGAAAAACTGAATCTATTCGGGTTGCTGACAGCCCGGATCGAGCCACCACATCATCAATACAGTCTGCGATCTGCTGAAAGTTATCCTGATTGATGGTCTCAAACTCCAGCTTGCCAATCTCCTCGCTGATACACAGATCTCGCTCGGTAAAGCTGATGGTGGCCTGTTCCCGGTCGGAAAGCGCACACTTGGCGCCTTCTATGGCCTGAAACAGGAAAAAGCCAAAGTTGTCGTCAATAATGTTTTCAAGGTTCTGGATCGCCTGTCGGTCATCGGTGCTGCCTTTGATTACCCGGATATGCTCTCTGGTCTTTCGTGCCCGTAAAAGCGGGATACGATGCCACTGGCAGAGGGTGTAGATAATGCTGCGGGGCACAGAAATCCAATCATCCTTACCCAGTGTTTTGTAGCGGGCGGTACGTCCAAAATAGTGAGCCACCTTATCCCACATGATCTGTGAATCAAACTTGTCTCCAGCCACATAGACACCGCCCAGTGAGAGTACGTCACTGCGACGATCAGAGCGGCCAAAGGCGCCACCTTTGACCCGTATTACGGAGAAGTCCGATGTCCCTCCACCGAAATCGCCAATAAATACGATCCGTTCCTGCCCGGCCTGTAATGTCTCCTCAAAGGCCAGTGCTGCTGCCACCGGTTCGTACTGGAACCAGATGTTTTTAAAGCCGGCCTTGCGGGCAGCCTTTTCCAGGCGCTGCTCAGCCACAGCATCCTTAGTTGCATCGGTTGAAAAGACAACCGGACGTCCCAGCACCACGCTATCAACAGGGGAGCCCAGATACGTCTCACCCCGTGCCTTGATCTGCCTGAGAATAATCGCCACCAGATCATCGATGCCGTAACGTTTCCCAAAGATCTCGGTACTGTCAAAACTGGTGTTGGGTAAGAAGGTCTTGATTGACTGCATAAAGCGCCCGGCAGCCCCGTCACCGACATACTGCCGAACCGCTTCGTTTCCGGCGTATATCTCATTCTCTTCGTTAAAATAGAGCACTGAACGCATCAGCTCTCCGGTCCG
>JAJTBI010000139.1 GCA_021286935.1 Geobacteraceae bacterium | reverse complement strand
CACCGTCAACGGCGACCACCTCAACCGTGCCGTTTCGATAGACTGAGAGTGCAGAATTGGTGGTACCAAAATCGATACCGAATACAGGCTGCATGTGCTGGTTACCTCCGTAAAGATGTGTGCAGAAGACTAACGGGTGGGGCGTTCTGGCTGCTGCAACAAAAGAGGGTCACTTTTCCGAATGGAAAGTGACCCTCGTGAAATTTGGCGTCCCCGAGACGATTCGAACGTCCGGCCTACTCCTTAGGAGGGAGTCGCTCTATCCTGCTGAGCTACGGGGACTTGGCAAACGCCATATTTCAGTGCTTACTTCGTTACTCGTTGTCGGCATCCTCAACGTACTATGTGTACGTCTCCGGCGCCTCCTCCTCGTTGCCTGCTAATCATCTGAAATCTGACGTTTTGTGGCAGTTCTATTGTTATACGACCTTTTTTGTATCAGAATTCTAGTAACGAGTAAACCTTTCCTTCCGGCAGTTTTTTACGTCCTTCAAGAAAGCCTAACTCCGACATAAAGCAGCATTCAACAATATCACCGCCCAGCTGGCTGACCATATCCACTACCGCCGCAACGGTACCACCGGTTGCCAAAAGGTCGTCGGCAATCAGGATCTTTTCGCCGGGCTTGATGGCATCTTTGTGGATTTCGAGGGTGTCAGTGCCATATTCAAGGTCGTAGGTTTTGCTGAATGTTTCAGACGGCAGTTTGCCCGGCTTACGGACCAGCACCACACCTGCCCCCAGTTTATACGCCAGGGCTGCGCCGATCAGAAAACCCCGCGCTTCAACACCGACAACCTTGTCGATCCGTTGGCCGATGTAGCGATTGGCAATCATGTCGATCATGCGGGTAAATGATTTTGCATCCTGCAGCAGGGTGGTAATGTCTTTAAAAATGATCCCTTTTTTAGGGAAATCCGGGATATCACGAATGCTGAGTTTAAGATCTTCCATGGAGCGGTTCTCCTTGCAGAGGTTAATGGATATTCTGGGTAAAGCTTTTCAGTTTTTCAAGGGATTTTGCCTCTATCTGGCGAATTCTTTCGCGGGTAACACCAAAGCTCTGGCCAATGGTGTCCAGGGTTTGAGGGTCCTGGTCATCAAGTCCGAAGCGCAATCCCAGAATGGTTTTTTCGCTTTCCGTGAGCTTGTCAAAATGTTCAGCGATCAGCTCGTAACGGTTGATGTTTTCAAGAAGTTCAGATGGCGATACTGCTGTTGAGTCTTCGATGGTATCCACCAGAAAGAAGTCGTTCCCTTCACCAATGGGCGTATCTATGGAACAGGTGCGTTTAAGCAGAATCATCAGTCTGCGGACATGCATCGGCTTGATCTGCATGGTCTCGGCCAGTTCCTGTACCGTTGGTTCACGGTGAAGTTCCTGGGACATCTGCCGAGAGACTTTTAACATGCGACTTATATCGTCAGATACATGCACCGGAAGCCTGATGGTTCTTGATTGATTTACCAATGCCCGTTCAATGGATTGGCGGATCCACCAGGTAGCATAGGTTGAAAAACGGCATTCCTTTTCAAGTGAGAACCGTTCAACCGCCTTCATCAACCCAAGGTTGCCTTCTTCAATCAGATCAAGAAACGGTAGGCCGCGATTCAGGTAACGCTTGGCAATTTTAACCACCAACCGCAGGTTGGACTCAATCATCTTGTTGCGGGCAGCCCTGTCTCCCTGTTCTACTTTACGTGCCAACACCTTTTCGTCTTCAGCATTCAGCAACGGGGTGCGTTGGATGTCCCGCAGATAGATCTTGACCGGGTCATCAAGGGGAATCTGTTCTACCAAAGCTGGTAGATCATCCAGTTCCAGTGTTGTGTCTTCCTCTGCTTCAATGGCAGCCACAAAATCAACCGGCGGTTCCTGATCATCATCAAGACCTGGTGTATCCAGAAACGGTTCCTGTTGGGGTGCATCAAGGGACATGAGACCTCCTCAACTGTTGAGCTGCCAGCCCTGCTGGCCAATCAGGGGGACAAAACGGCATCCGATGCCGGTTTCCTGCGACAGAGTTCCATCTGCTGCCTTGCGAATCCGAAGCAGGGTCTGGTTTGCTTCATTACCAACCGGTATAACCAGTCGGCCTCCCGGAGCCAGCTGTGCGGCGAGGGTTTCAGGTATTGCAGGGGCTCCGGCTGTGACCAGTATGGCGTCAAAGGGGCCTTCTTCCGGCCAGCCCAGAGTACCGTCACCCACCTTGATGTTCACGTTCAGTAGATGCAGAGAATCGAGTACTTTTCTGGCCTGCATGGCCAGGGGGCGGATCCGTTCAATGGTCCAGACCCGCCTGACCAGACTGGCAAGAATGGCAGTCTGATAGCCGGAACCGGTGCCGATTTCAAGCACATGGTCCTTGCTGGTCAGTTCCAGCAGGTCCGTCATTAATGCAACAATGTACGGTTGTGAGATGGTTTGCTTTTCGCCGATAGGTAACGGCCCGTCACTGTAGGCCTGAACTGCCATGGCCTCCTGTACAAACAGATGGCGGGGAACCTTCTGGAAGACGTCAAGCAGGTGCGGGGTGGTAATGCCGCGGGCAACGAGCTGTTCCTGTACCATTCGTTTGCGGGCGATTTCAAAATTTACCAAAACAGACTCCCCGGCAGAAAATTAACGGCGGCACGATACCAGAGTGAGCCGCGTATGTCCAGTATCAGGCAATCTGCCATTGCTTCAGGATTGCCATGGCCCGGTGATTGGTCAGGTCCAGATGCAGCGGGGTAAGGGAGGAATGCCCTTTGCCGACTGCGTTGAAGTCAGTTCCTTCATCATCCAGAAAGCTGGGCTCCTCACTGCCGATCCAGTAGTATTTACGGCCTCTTGGGTCCGTCTTGTCCACAATCTTGCCTACAAAAGAACGTTTGCCCTGACGGGTGATCAGCGGTGTTTTGATCTCTGAAAAAGGCAGGTTAGGGACGTTCAGGTTCAGAAATGTGTCAGCGGGCAGGCCCTGTTGGACCAGCATCTGTGCCACCTGAACGGCGACTTTTGCTGCATCAGGAAAATGCTTGGTGGGGCCATAGGTGGCCAGCGATACTGCCAGGGCCGGTATACCCATCAGGTTGGCTTCCATGGCAGCGGCAACCGTGCCGGAGTAGGTAATGTCGTCCCCCATGTTGCCGCCGTGGTTGATGCCTGAAACCACCAGATCAGGCGGTGAGTCGAGCAGGCTGTGAATGCCCATGTTGACGCAGTCGGTGGGGGTGCCATCCACGGCAAACCAGCCTTCACGCAGTTCAAAGACTCGCAATGGGGAGTGCAGGGTCAGGGAATGTCCGGCAGCGCTTCGCTCACGGTCCGGCGCCACCACCGTCACATCCCCCAGTTTTGTCAATGCTTCCGCCAAGGCCTTGATGCCCGGTGCTCCGATGCCATCGTCGTTGGTGACCAGTATCTTCATTATGCTACCATCCCCGTACTGTTTGGTTGTTTGATGCGGCCCGTTTATGGCAGAAAAAAGCCCTTAAATCAAGGGTTCATGGGTGGTTTTCGGTTTACAAAAGCGGTCCAAGCAGGTAGATTAGCCCCTCGCATTTTTCAAACACTATCTCATTTGGGAGGGGTTCCTATGAAGGCT
The DNA here is from genome assembly GCA_021286935.1 of Geobacteraceae bacterium. Taxonomy (GTDB): domain Bacteria; phylum Desulfobacterota; class Desulfuromonadia; order Geobacterales; family Pseudopelobacteraceae; genus Trichlorobacter. The sequence goes on along the minus strand of JAJTBI010000139.1, from coordinate 1,957 downwards.
GTATTGATGGAAGGTTTTGGCGGCGTGGAGGTGTTGAAGGTGGGTGAGGTTGCAAAGCCAACCCCTGCAGAAGGTCAGGTGCTGGTCAAGGTAATTGCCACCACCATCAATCGTCCTGATCTGGTGCAGCGTGAGGGTAAATATCCACCACCTCCCGGTGATTCTGAAATCCTCGGCCTTGAAGTGGCGGGCACCATTGAAGAGATCAGTCCCGGCGTTGAGGGCTGGCAGGTTGGCCAGCGGGTCATGTCGCTGGTGGGCGGTGGCGCCTGTGCCGAGTATGCCGTGGCCTATGCCAGCCATCTGATGCCGATTCCTGAGTCCATGTCCTTTGAAGAGGCTGCCTGCGTCTGTGAATCCTACATCACTGCCTTTTCCAATCTGTTCATGATCGGTGGTCTGAAGGACAAGAATACCGCCATCATCCACGGCGGAGGCGGCGGGGTCAACATGGCCGGTGTACAGCTCTGCAAGGCGCTGGTGCCGGAGACCAAGCTTATTGTTACCTCACACCCCAGCAAGATTGAGCGGGTCAAGGCGATGGGGGTTGACCTGGTGATTGACTTTACCACCACCCCTGACTTCTCCGAAGCGGTCAAGGAGTTTACCAACAAGAAGGGTGTTGATGTGATCCTGGACCACGTCGGCGCCAAGTACCTGGCTCCGAATATGGCCTCGCTCGGCTATGCCGGCCGTCTGGTGATCATCGGTATCATCAGCGGTATCAAAGCAGAACTGAACCTGGCCCTGATGATGGTTAAGCGTCAGCAGATCATCGGTTCGGTGCTGCGTTCCCGTCCGGTTAAGGACAAGGCAGCCATTGTTGCTGAATTTACCAAGACTGCCCTGCCCAAGTTTGCTGACCGTACCATCGTGCCGATCATTGAGAAGGTTTTCTCAATTGATGAAGTGGTTGAGGCACACCGGATGATGGAAGAGGATAAGCATTTTGGTAAGATCGTGCTGAAGATCCAGTAGATCAAAGGCACTGGCACGCGGATGACGCTGATTGTTGCGGATGTCCGCGGATCTTTTTAATAACCCTTTTCTTGTTCAATCAAGTGTTATCAGGTTGCCGGTTGTTTTTTTTGTTTCAGAGCTGTTGAGTTGTTTTTATCTGCGTTAATCAGCTTAATCCGCGTCATCCGCGGTCTATTATCATGGATGTATCATGGCTCAACCACTGGAAAATTATCACCGCCTGCTGGACAAGGTGGATCAACTCTGTGAGGGTATCACCACACTACTGGGTGATGCCCTCACCTGTCATGCCGGTTGTTCCTCCTGCTGCATCAGTATCTCGGTCTTTCCGGTGGAGGCCGCTGCCTTGATCGAGGCTGCCGGACAGCTGCCGCCGGAACAGTATCGACAGTTGAAACAGCAACTGTCCAACCCGCAGGATGGGGATCGTTGTCCGCTCCTGCTTGATGATTGTTGTCTATTGTACCAGGCCCGCCCGATCATCTGCCGTACCCATGGACTGCCGATCCTGATCACTGAAGAGGCGGGCCGTCGGGTCGATGTCTGCCCGCTTAACTGCAAAGGGATGGAGCGGCTACCGGGTGGTGCCTTGATTGACTTGGAGCGGCTTAACTCTTTGCTGGTCTCGGTCAATGTACTCTACCTGCGCGAATTCGGCATCAAGCTGCCGGATCGCATCCCCCTAGCCTCCCTTGGAGAAATGTTGCCGTGACCAGAATCAGCCTTAAAAAGAATGAAGACCGCCGGATCAAGGCTGGACATCCCTGGGTGTTCAGTAATGAGATTGGCCGGATTGAAGGTGCCTCAGAACCGGGTGCTGCCTGTGAACTGTTTGATGTCAGCGGTACTTTTATTGGTACCGGCTACCATAATCCCCATTCCCTGATCGCGGTCCGGCTGCTTTCCCGCCAGCAGGAGGATATTGACGCGGTTGGATTCTTTGAACAGCGGATTGCTGCGGCTCTGGCCCATCGTC